>CAJKCQ010000076.1 GCA_905198475.1 uncultured Sutterella sp.
GCGCCTCATTCCTCCCCTGCCTGAAGGCAGGGGTCTCCTGAGGCATTGTGATGACAAAAAGGAAAGGCTACCCCTCCGAGGGCGGCGGCAAGAAGGCTCCCCAGGTGACGATGCTCCTGCGCTATCCCGTGCTCAACGAAGCGCAGGCGGAGAAGCTGAAGGCCCTCATCGCCGCGCACGACATCGCCGGCGCGGCGCGCATGATCAAGAAGCAGGGCGACGTGCGGCCGTTTTCGCCCGCGCTCTGCGTCTTCTTCATCCACACCTTCCACCAGCTCTACGGCACGCTCGAACTCAAAAGTTTCCGGCCGCTCGCCAAGCTTGTCGAAATCGGCGTCTGCAACATCCGCGTCTACGGCCCGACCCACCCGGGTTGGGGGCTGCTCTGTCAGACGCAGATCCTCCTCGACCTCGTCTTCGGGAACTGGACGGCCGCCATGCGCCGGACGCTCCTGCCGCCGCCCGCAGACAGCATGGAGCTCGTCACGGGGGCACCCGAGATGGCGCTCAGGAACCTGATGCGCAAGGTCTATCCGGCGATCATCCTCAGCGAGGCGACTTCGGCGCTGCAGCAGGCGTCTATTCATGGAAAGTTCACGCAAAGGGCGGCCGGGCGCTTGATCAGACTCGCTGAATTGACGCCGCCCCTCGTGAAGAACGCCCGGCGTTGGAGTGGATCCTTCAGAGGTGTTCATAGGTTCCTTGAGGATCTCGGTGAAGCGCTCGAGACGGTTGCCGAACCTTGGGCGGACGAGATGCTCGAAGGCCCCTATGCGCAGGCGGCCGCGGCGCACTGCCGTGCCGCAAGGAGCGGCGGGGATGCGGAAAGCCGCCTCGCGCTCCTCTCGCTCTTCTCGATCGTCGCCGATCCCGCGCCCGAGGTCGTCGGCGCCCTCTGGGAGGCGCTTTGGCGCGCGCACGAGGCGCTCGCCGGCAAGTCCCGCCGCGATGACGACGTCGAGCTCGACGAACTCTGGGCGGCAGGCGCCATCATCTGCGACTTCCTCCTCGAACCCGAGTCGTTCAAAGACTTCGGCGCCGCCCTCACGAAGGGCTGGCCCGGCGGGAAGGTCTTCACCGAAATTCTGCGCCTCGTGCACCGCGGCGACCTCGAGGCGGCGCGGGAGATCGAGGCGGCCCTCCCGCAGCTCAAGGCCCGGCTCGCCGAAGATCCGTCGGACCTCCCGGCGGGTGCGGCGGCGATCCGGCTCGTCGCCGCCGCCGCCCGTTTGGCGGACCGCAGGCCGGCCGACGAGGCGCTCCTTCAAAGCGTCGAGCATCTCGAGGCGATGGTTTTCGAGCTCTTCGGCGACGTCCGTTTGCAGGAGCGCAATCCTCTGGGCGCGTGGGCGGTCTTCATCCTGCGGAACACGGATCCCGTCCGCGGGTCGCCGGAGCTGAAGGAGCTCCTCGCCTCCGCGGAGCTCATCTGCCGGCGTCTCGCCCGCGCGGGCCGCTGCGGATTGAAGAGCGGCGGCGCCGTGGCCGCCGTCAACGCGATGCTCCGGTTTCACGCCGTTGAATGGGTGCGCGCGGGCGACTGGGAGCGGATCTACGACGTCCTGCGCCTCGACGATCCGCCGCCCTTGGGCGACGGCCTCCGGACGAGTCTCTTCAACTGCGCCCGCGACGTCATCGTCGCGAAGAAGGTGATCGAGCAAGGCTGCGACGGCTTTGAGACGGACGAATATTGGGACGACGAGGCGGTGAATGCGGCGCTCCGCAGCGCAGACCTGGAGGACGCCCAAGAAGCCGGCCTGCCGGCGGACGTTCGACGCCTCGAGGCGGACTTCGCCGTCTGCGCCGAGATCGCGACGGGTTTTCCCATGGATGCGGCCGGCACCTGGGGAGAGCTCGGCCGCGAGGCGGGCACCGGAATCTCTGAGGTGGAGCTCCGCCGGCTGAGGGTCGACGAGGAGGCGCTCAAGGCCCATCTCGAACGGTGGCTTGCAGATGCGCATGCCCTTTGGCGGAAGACGGCCGATTCGGCCGCGTTCATGCAGGTTGTGAATGGAGAAGAAGAGGAGGACGTTCCCGACGACGGTTTCGACCCCGACGACTTCAATGAGGAGGAGCTTCGGCTCCTTGCGCTCGCGGGCGAGTGCCGGGCGGGCGTGCTCCAAAACTACGGCGACGAAGTGCCCTTCGACTTTGGCGGCGGGGATCCCCAGATGGAGGAGCTCCTCCTTCTCGTGCGTCCGAAGGCCCATCCGGAGCGGCTCGTCTGCTTTTGCTTCGCGCCGGTGCTGCTCATCGAAAACGAGCATGCGGAGAAGCGCGCAGCTAAGATCCCGCGCTTCGCATTGATGTGCGAGGCACCCGCGACGCTTCTCGAGACGCCTGAAGGCCAAGAAGACCTGCGGCTCCTCGGCAACGCGATGTTCGCGTGCTCGGCGGCGCTCACGACGAACGGCGACGAAGGCGTTTTTGCCGAGGATTCGGCCACGATGCTCTCGGGCGACGTCTTCTCGGGCTGGCGTCCCTTCCCGGCGGACAAGTACTGGGTCTCCTCTCGCGTCCCGTTCGATGAGGAGGACGCGCCCGGCGCGGACGAGCCTCGCTGGGTGGAGCACGACGGTGAACGGCTCGCCCGCGTGGTCGAGGTATTTCTCCTCACCGACATGGAGGCCGAGTGGTTGAAGCGCGCGGTCACGATCGGCGCGGACCGCGACCTCGACCTCGAGAAGCTGCGTCTGCGCCGCGAGCACCGCCCGAGTGCGGTGGACCTCTACGGCTATGCAGGCGACCGGGAGAGCCGCACGCTCACGGTGCGGCTCCCGAAGGCGCTGCGCGGGCGCACCTGCTGGGTCGCGCGCTCGATCATGGAGGGGCGCGGCGAGTGCTACGGGTTCGAATACCGCGGCGAAGTGGACGACTCCGACTCCGGCTGGCTCTTCGTTGATCCCGAAGTTCCATTCACGGAGTATCTGAAGCTGCCGCTCGCCGACGTGCTCAACGTCATTCCCGAGGCCGCGCCCCACGTCACGAGTGGCGGCACCGTCTACCGCCGGCGTGCGGACGGTGCGGGCTTCGAGGACATTACCGAATTCGCCATGAGCGAGATGGAGAAGCACCTCGAAGAGGTGATCCAAGGCGCCTTCCCGGGCACCGGGAGCGCGCAGGCGTAGCAGCCGCCCGAAAAAGCCGGGAGGCGTTTGACATTCCGCCCGGAGGTTGGCAGTCTTCACAGACTGTTCGCCTCCGGGCGGTCTTCATTGAACCCTCTGCTTCTCCGCTTATGCCCCGTCCCTCCCGAAACTCATCCCCCCGCGCCCCGTCCGTTTCCGAAGACGCGCGCAAAGTGCTCATCACCCTGTCGCTCCTGCCCTCCGCCCGTTGGTTCTTCACCGTCAAGCAAACAACCGAACGGCTCTTCTCAGAAGTGAGCCTGAAGGACTTTCAACGAACGGTCGACAAGCTCAGATCCGCCGGGTGGGCCAACACCACCTGGTTCCAGGGGAGGAACCAAGGAGCTTGGTCGATCACGCCCGCCGGGTTCATCGTGGTGGCCGCCGACGTGACGCCCGAAAGGGCGGCGGAAGAGATTGCGAAGATGGGCTCTGAAGAGGCCGAAGAGGATGAAGAGAACGAACCTCTCGACGAGGCTTCGCGCCTCGAGCATGGGCTCTTCCTTACCTTCTGCGCCTTCCTCCACGGCGCGCCGGTTCCGCCGGTCGTGCCCGAAGGCGTTTCTACCGCGGCGCTGAAGGCGTTCTTCACCGCCGAGCGCGCGCGCTTCCTTCTCCTCGCCTTTAACCAACTCTTGGAAGAAAAGACCGGGACGCCGCGCGACTGGACGGCGCTTTTCGGCGCCTTCCCCGAGATTCTCGTGAAGGCCTTCGTGCCCGCGCTCGAAGAGCTCGCCGTGATGAAGCCCGTGAGGAACCCGTACACGCAGGCGGTTGAGGGCATCGACGGTTCGGAGATTCCGGGGCGTCTGCGGGGGCTGCTCCTTGAGGGCGTGACGGTTCCGGCTCTCCATGCGGCCCTGAACGACTGGTTCGTCTACCACTGCGACTTCCTGAAGCGGGGCGACCCGGAAGGGTGCCTCGCCGCGCTCGAGGGCGGCACGTCCGAGGCGGAGATCATCGCCGCCGTCGCCGCCATGACGGCCGGCCGCCCTTCGGAGGAGGCCGCCGCGCACATGGTGCGAGCGCTGAAGCTCAAGGGCGCCAAGCGCCTCTTCGCCTATCCGCCGTCGAACTGGTTCTACGTAGCCGCCCTCTACCGCGACCGCGGGGCGCTCGAGAGCAAAAAGCGCCTGAGAGATCTGCTGGATTCCAAGCAGGTGACGGAGAATGAGCGGCTTTGGCATCTGCTCGTTCCGGCTGCAGCGGGCGTGGACGGCAACCTGCCGGGCGCGCTGAAGCTTGAGAGATCGCTCTTTTCAATCGGATGGGACCGGGACCAGGACCAGATGGCGCAGAACTTCTGGCTCGTCACGGCGAACTATTTTCTGCCGGAAAGGGCGCGCCGCGATCAGGCGCTCGGCAAAGAGTTCCTGCGCCTCTGGCCCGTCTTCGAACTCGCCTGGTCCGCGCCCCTCGGAGACGCCGGGCGGACGACGGCGCTCGAAGAGCGCTTCCGCATGAAGCCCCTGATGCCCATCTTCACGCCGAAGCCCGAATGGGAGCGGGTGCTCGACCGCCTGACGGCCGAGGCGGCGATGCGCGCGCAGAAGCTGCCGAAGAAGGTCGCTCAAGAGGGGCAGACCGTGCGGATCGCCTACTACGTGGATCCGGACAACTACGACATCACGATGAAGGTCCAGAAGATGCGCTCGAGCGGTTGGACCAAGGGCATGGACCTCACGACGTCGGCCTTCCAGAGAGGTGTTGAAGGGATGAGCGAGGCGGATCTGCGCGTGCAGAGGACGCTCGGGCATCCGCGTGGGATGTCGTCGCGCTGGGTCTTCCGGACCGTGCAGGCGCTCCTCGCGCTCGTGGGAAATCCGAACGTCTACAACGCCCAAAAGCCCGACGTGCGCCTCGAGGTCGTCAAGGAGCCGCTGCAGCTGACGGTCGAGAAGAACCACAGCCACTTCATCGTCCGCACGAACCTTGTGGCGGGCTTCAACCCGCGCATCAATGCGTATTCCGTGCGCACGGCGGCTGACGATCGCATTGTCGTGATCGAGCCGACGGAGGCCGACCTCAGGATGCTCCTTGGCCTCGCCGATGTGGGCTATTCCTTCCCCAAAGAGGCCGCGGAAAAGCTCTCGGCCTACCTCGGGAACATTTCGCGCTTCATGCCCGTGATGTCGGATCTCCTCAAGAACACCGAAGGCACGGACGAAAAACGCGCGGGCGACGCGAAGATCACGCTGCGCATCACGGCGTCGGGCGAAGGCGAATACGTCGCGAAGGCCGTGGTGCGGCCCATTCCCGATGCGCAGGTCACGTGCCTGCCCGGCCGCGGACTCGACTTCGTCGCCGCGGCCGTCAAGGGCCGCACCGTCCAGGTCGCCCGAGACCGCAAGGCGGAGTCGGCGAATTTCGAAGCCCTCACGGCGGCTCTTGAGCACATCTCCGGCTACCGCGAGGACGAATACACCTGGCGCCTCGGCATGGCGGACTGTCTGGAGCTCCTCGAGACTGCGCGCGTTCTCTCGAAGACCGTCGTGGTCGAGTGGCCCGAGGGCGCCGAGTTCGTCGTCCGGCAGCCGAAGCTCTCGGCCGATTCGCTGCAGCTCTCCGTCAAGTCCATCGGTGACTGGCTGCAGATTAAAGGCGAATTGAAGTTCGGCCCGAAGACGAAGATGAGCTTCGCGGAGCTCCTCGGGGCGGTGCACGGGGCGAAGACGGGCTTCATCCGCTTGGAAGGAGCCGAATACGTCGCCGTGACAGAGAGTCTGCGCCGGCAGCTCGCGCTCTTCGACGGGTTCGCGCGCGGGGAGAAGTCGGGCGCCGTCGGTATCTCCGCCTTCAACGCCCCGATGCTTGAGGACCTGGAGTCCGCGGGCGTGAAGCTCGAGGCCGACGCGGCGTATGAAAAGCTCGTCGCCCGCATCCATGCGGCGCGCAACGCGACGCCCGTCGTTCCCGCGGGGCTGCGCGCGGACCTGCGCGCCTACCAGATCGAGGGCTTCGAGTGGCTCTCGCGCCTCTCGAGCTGGGGCGCGGGCGCGCTTTTGGCCGACGACATGGGCCTCGGGAAAACGCTCCAGACGATTGCGCTTCTCCTCGCGCGCGCCGACGAGGGACCCGCGCTCGTCGTGACGCCCACCTCCGTCCTCTACAACTGGGTGGATGAATTGAGGCGCTTCGCTCCGGTCCTGAGCCCCGTCGTCGTGAACCAGGTCACGGACCGAGCCGCTGCCGTTCAGGCGGCGACCGGGGGCGTCGTGCTCCTCGTCTCCTACGGCGTCATGGCGGGTGAGCTCGAGCTCCTGAAGAGCCGCACCTGGGGGACTATCGTGTTGGATGAAGCCCACGCGATCAAGAACCACGAGACGAAGACCGCCCGGGCTGCGATGGAATTGAGAGGCTCCGCGCGCGTGCTCCTCACCGGCACGCCGCTTCAAAACCATCTCTCCGAGCTCTGGACGCTCTTCGAGTTTGCGAACCCGGGGGTGCTCGGTTCGCGGCAGCAATTTGCCGAACGCTTCGTGGTTCCGGTCGAAAAGAACCGCGACCGCGACCGTCAGCGGGTCCTGCAGCGCCTCATCTCGCCCTTCATCCTCCGCCGCACGAAGGCCGAGGTCCTGGACGAACTCCCCGAGAAGACCGAGATCACGCTGCGCGTGGAGCTCTCGGCCGACGAGCGCGCCGTCTATGAACGGATCCGCGGAGAGGCGGCGAAGCGCATCGTCGAGGGCGAAATGAATCCGATCGAGGCGCTCGCGCAGCTGACGAAGCTCCGTCAGGCCGCCTGCAGCCTCGAACTTCTCGGCGAGGCGCAGTACGCCGGCGCGGCCTCGTCGAAGACCGCGGCCTTCCTCGATCTGGTGGACGATCTCGTCGAAGGCCGGCACCGGGCGCTGGTGTTCAGCCAGTTCACGTCTCACCTGGCGTTGATCCGCCGGGCGCTCGATAAGCGCGGGATCCCGTATCTGTACCTTGACGGCGCGACTCCCGCGGGCGAGCGCGTCAAACGCGTCGCGCAGTTCCAGCGCGGCGACATGCCGCTCTTTCTCATCAGCCTCAAGGCGGGCGGTACGGGCCTCAACCTTACGGCCGCCGACTACGTGATCCACCTCGACCCCTGGTGGAATCCTGCGGTGGAGGACCAGGCCTCCGACCGTGCGTACCGCATCGGGCAGGAAAACCCCGTGACGATCTACCGGCTCGTCGCCACGAACTCGATCGAGGAGCAGATCCTCGAGCTCCACGCGACGAAGAAGTCCTTGGCGGACGCGCTCCTCGAAGGTTCGGACGTCTCGGCGCGCCTCAGCCGCGAAGAGATCCTTGCGCTCCTTGCGGAGAGTTGATCCGAAAGCCGCCCGCTCCGGTCGCGTGCCGGGGGGCGGATGCGCAGCGGGCCGGCCGCAGGAGGTGCGGCCGGCCCGTTGCCGCTCAGGGACGTGTGGAAAGCCCGAGGAGGGCGGCGAGCGGGAGGAAAGTGTGGTGTTTTTGACATCCCTTGAAAACCACGACTTTCGCAATTAATTGATATTCAGTAAAAAGTTTGCATTTACATGGACAACCGTACATAAAGAACAGATGGCTTGTCACACAATCTTCATCTGGATTTGCCGGGCTCTCTGAAAAGAGCGCGGCTCGAGCGAGAATCGAGAGAGAAGGTTCTCTGCTCGTCGCTTCACGCCTCCGGCTTCCGCAACCGTTTTTCTGCCGCCGCCGCACCTCGATGTGCGGCGGTTCCGCCGAAGCAAGGACCTTCGGCGGCTCGCCCCCGGGTTTTCGGACTTGGGGGATTTTTTTTTGCGTCTGAAATGGGCGAATGCAACCGGGTGGACGCCTCCGGGAGCAGGAGGCGGCCCTCAAGCCTGCAGCCGGAAGCGGGGGTGTTCGCGGCGGGTCGAAATCCGAGGGACGCCCAAGGCAAAACCGCTCACCTGACGAACAGAGACCTCGTCGGGCAGATGAAGATTGAGCCCGCCCGAAGAACCGGGATCAAGCGCATGGTGTGCCGGCGCTTCCATCCGCTCACGCCACCTTGTTCCTGAAGAGCCACGCCGCTCCCGGGATCGTCACGAGCGCGATCACGGCGAGGGGCCAGAGGTAGGGGAGGACGTCGGCGAGCCCGGCGTTCTCGAAGTAGATCATCCGCACCGTGAGGATGCCGTAGCGCACGGGGTTCATCACCGTGAGGGTCTGCATCCATCCGGGCATCGCCGCCACCGGGGTCATGAGGCCTGAGAGGACGAGCGAGGGAAGCAAGAGGATGAAGGCGAGGACCACGGACTGCTGCAGCGTCTTGGACCAGGCGGAGATCGCGAGCGCGAGCCCGACGATGCTCGTCGAGAAGAGCGTCACCACGAAGATGAGGAGCCAGATCGAACCCGCGAAGGGAATCCCGAACCACCAGCGGCAGACCGAGAAGATCATGAGGCTCTGCGCGACGCCGATCACGATCGGGGCGGCGGCCTTGCCCAAGAGAATCTCCACGGGTGAGAGCGGCGTCATGAGCATCATGTCGAAGGACCCTTCCTCGCGCTCGCGCGAAACGGCAAGCCCCGCGAGGAGCATTACCTGAATCATTGCGAGGCCGAGAATGAGGCCGGACATGATGTTGTAGCGGGTGATGCCGTTTTCGTTGTAGCGCCACCGGTCCACGATCTCGATGGGGCCGGCCGCGCCCGCCTCGCGGTTGAGGGCTTCGACGACGGCCGAGACGTAGCCCGTTGCGACGTTCGCGGTCGTGGTGTTGCGCGCGTCCGCGGCGACGAAGATTCTGCCCGCCTCGCCCCGGGCGATCCTCCGCGCGAAGTCGTCCGGGATGTAGACGCCGATCAGCGCCTCGCCCTCGTAGACCGCGCGCTCGAGCGCGTTGAAGGAGAGGGGATTCCCAGCGCGCACGAAGATGCGGTTCGATTCGAGGGCGCGCAGCACCCGCTCGCTCGCGGGGCTCCGCGAGGCGTCGAAGACCACGTAGGGCGCCTCCTCGAGGTTGAAGGTGGCCCCGTAGCCGAAGAGGATCGACTGCGCGATGATGGGCACGACGAGGATGCGCCGCATCCCGGGGTCGCGCAGAAGCGTCATGAGCTCCTTCTTCGCGAGGGCGCGCAGCCGCCCGAAGCTCGCGGAGAGAAGATGAAGAAAATGCATCACCATCGTGTCCCTCGCTTGACGCACTCCCCGCCCTGAAGGACGGGGATTCTCCACTTGACCAACGCTCAG
>CAJKCQ010000077.1 GCA_905198475.1 uncultured Sutterella sp.
CTTATATCCCCGCCATGAATGACGGGGCTTTACGGCTCGGTTTGGTAAGAGGTGTGCGGTGAAGAGCATCTTCGACGCCCGCGGGCGGGAGGTCGGGATCCGGAAGGGGCGTGCGGTTCGCCGCCGCTTCCGCAGGCATCATCCAAAAGAAGCTACACCGAAGGAAGGAGAAGAACCACCCAAACAGTTGGGTGGTTCCGGTTCGTCTCGCGCCTGCGGCGATCAGGCCTTCACGGGCTCGAGCTGCGATGTGATGACGTCGGGGAGCGCGACGGAGGGCTTGCGGGCGGCGCGGAATTCGACCCCGCCCAATTCGATCTCCTCGCCGTCGTCGAAGGCGCGTCCGCGCGAGATCTGCATCATGGCGGCGTGCACGAGCTGCGCGCGCAGCTCCATGGGCTGCAGCGGGCTCTCGAGGATCTCCACCTCGGGCGCGCCGAAGCGGTCGAGGCCGACGGTGTAGCCGGCCGGACGGCCGCCTTCGACGGGCGTCCAGACGCCGAAGAAGATGAGGTTGAAGATCGGAAAGACGCGTTCGTTCTGCTTCATCGCGAGCGCGCCCTTGCGGTAGGCCTCGGGCGAGTAGAGGCGCGAAGCGGCGTTTACAGCGCGCACGTTGGGCTCGCTGCTGAGGCTCCCGAGAATCTTCACGGCCGTGCGGGCATTCTCGACGAGGCTCGTCTGCTGCGCGATCACGGCGACGGCGAGGTAGGCCTGATGCGTCTGCGCGGCTTCGACCGCGCCCGGCCACTCGGGCGAATTCTTCGCCTGCAGGTCGGCGGCGTTGTCGGGAACCGGATGGGGTTCAAGCCCGATCACCACGAGGGAGCCGTCCACCGTGAAGATCCACGGTTCCTGGACCGAAGCAGGCGGCTCGCCCGGGTCGATCTGCCAGTCTGAGAGGAGCGACTCGCGCAGCATCGCGGGCTCCCAGGCGGGGAGCGCGAGGAGCGCGAGACCCGTCATCGGGTACTCGCTCGCGACGAGGGGCGTTTCACCCGCGGCGTTTTCAGTCTTCTTCTCTTCGGTCATTTTGATTCCTTCGGGCTCATTCATTGCGCGACGCCTCAAGCTCGAGTCGGGCGAAGAAGGGCCGCGGGCAGTCATGTGTTGTGAAGGCGAGATTATCGCCCGTCCGGGCCTGCTGCGAGAAAAGAATGCGCAGAGTCCGCCGCCGGCGGGCGATGCGTGTTGGCGGCGCCATGAAACAACGCGGAACATCATCGAACGCTTCAACACCGCTCAACCGGCCTGCGCACGGTAGGATTAGGAACATCAGAGAAGTGAGGTCCGCCGGGCATCCCGACCCGGCCCGGGCTGCATGCAGATAACAATGAACGAAAAGAAGAACACCTCCTCCGAAACCATGTCCGGGGCCAGCTCCGAGACGCTTCCCGCCGCCGGCGCCTCGGTCGGCGCCGCGGGGAATTCCGGGACTCCCGTCGTGCGGCGTCTCGGCCGCGGCACGACGCGCCTCTCCGGAGCGGCCGAAGCCATGGTCGCGCTCAACCGGCTGCCGCTCGCCGAGAAGACGGACGCCGTAAAGCGGGGCCGCATCACCGCGGCGCAAGCGCTCGCGGGCTCCGACGAGCTCGCGGGTGAGGCCGGCAGGCTCCTGCACGCCGTCGCCCTGCGGCCGCTTGAAATGCCCGAGCGCCGCACGCACGCCTTCTCGGTCTTCGACGAGGCGCAGGGCGCGCCAAAGGACGCCGAGGGCGGGCAGCCCTCGAAGCCCCTCCTCGGCCTCACGCTCGCCGTCGCCGGCACCGTGGACGTCGAGGGCGTGACGCCCCTGGCCTCCTCCGAGCTCCTCGAAGAGCCCTCCCTGCGCTGCGCGCGCCCGCTCGCCGCTCTGGAGCGCGCAGGCGCCGTTGTTGCTGCGCTCGCCTGGGCGGGCGAACTCGGCGGCCTCATCTCTCCCGACGCCCCCGCGCGGACGATCAAGGCGGGCTCGCCCGTCAATCCCATCCACCCGAAGGCCCCCTCGCGCGAAGACACTCCGATGAACGCGACCGCCGCGGTGGTCGCCGCCGGCGCCGCCGGCGCGGGGCTCTTCCTCGGGCGCGGGTCGGACGCGGCGAAGGCCGCGGTCTCCCACGGCCTTGCGAGCTTCCGCGCGAGTCCCGGCATCTTCACCTCGATCGAAGGGTTTGTGCCCTCCTGGCGCTTCGGCGGCTGGGGCGTGATGGCCCGAAGCGTCGCCGACGCCGCGAAGATTCTCCGGCACGCCGCAGCCGACGAAGGCGTCAACGGCCAACCCGGCCGCGGGGCCTGGGCGTTCCCGGGCTACCGGCCGCTTCTTCTCGGCCAAGACGGCGTCGAGCAGTGGATCGAGGAGATGCGCCTTCCCACGGCGGACGTGCCCCTGCGGAAGGTTCTCTTCGCGGTCGGCGCCGAATGGAAGACGTCCGAGAGGCTGGCCGCCGCGGAGCGTATCGCCGCGCACTTCCACGCCCGCGGGATCGAGACGGGGTTCGTCGTCGACCTCCCCGACGAAGCCCCGATCGTGGACTGGATGACCTGGGCCGAGCTCGAACCGGCGTTCGAGGACTTCCTCTGCCGGCACTTCCCGCTCCACACGGAGCTGCGCACCGATCAATTCCTGATGGCGCTCACCTTGGGCGACCGCATCAAGCGCGACGGCTGGGACCGCCGCCGGTTCGTGAGCCTCATCCGCCACGCGCCCGAGATGCTCTCGCCCTGGGGGCCTCAGATCGCCCGCGAGGAACTCGCTCCCCTGCGCGATCGCATCGACCGGCTCTTCATCGGTCAGGACCACGCCGACGCGCTCATCTGGTTCGGCGGCTCGGCCGCAGTCGACTGCGCCTCGGGCCCGGTCGTGGGCGTGCCGCTCCTTGACGACCGCGCGGCGGAGAAGATTCTCGGCGCCTTCGTCACCGGACCGATGCGCGAGGACGTGAAGACCCGCGTCGCCGCGGAGATGCTCGAAGACGCCGCCCGGACGCTCTTCGGGCCGCTCGACCTCTCCTACGCCTTTGCGCCGGTGCCTGAAGCGGAAGCCGAGGCCGAGGCCGCCTCGGAGGGTGCGCCTGAAGCCGCTCCCGTCGAAGGCGTCCCGGATGAGGAGACGCCGCCCGAAGTCGACGCCGTGACCGAAAACCTCACGCGCCTCCTCGAGCACGCCTCGCAGAGCGAAGCCGAATCGGGCGACGGCGCGGCCGCCGGAGCCGATTGGATGCGCGGCTTCCCGAAGGATCCGGCCGCACGGGCCGCCGCCCTGGGGGACGCCGTCACGGAGAAGGCGCAGGCGGACTTCCTCGCCGACATGCAGAAGTTCCTCTCGAGCGTCGAGCGCCTGATCGACGAAGTTTCTGAGTCCGACGAGACGGAGGGCGGCGTCACCCTTTTGAAGGGCCCCGACGCGCCCGACGACGAGCCCGAGGAGGCCGGCGGGAGTTTGGCGAAGAACGCTGCGGCGCAGCCCCTTTCGCCCGAAGACGCCCAATGGTTCGCGGCCTTCTTCCCCGGCTGCGAGAAGAAGCACGCGGGGCTCGCGAAGCTCCCGTTCCTGCGCGCCTTCCTGAAGGTGCCGATGGCGGACCACTGGGAGCCGAGCGACGCGCAGTACCTGCTGGAGTTCTCCAAGTACTGGCTCGGCCGGCGCAGCCGCCGGCGCTCCTACCGCGTGCTCGAGCATATTCCCGCCCAACACCGCACCTTCGCCGTGGGCGAAGGCATGACGCTCGCGCTCCTTCTGAACGCCGATCCCAAACCTGCGCTTGAGCTCGCCCGTTCGCTCGTCCCTACGAGCGACGAGGAAGACTCCACCCGGGAGTGGCTCCTCGGCATGGCGACCGAACGCTCGGGCGACAAGGCGGGCGCGACGGCGCACTTCCGCCGCGCGTGCGAAGTCTCGCCCACGCCCGAATGCGCCTCGGTCTTCCCGCTCGCGCACCTCATCCTGCGCGAGTCGGGCCCCGAGAACGAGGAGTATCAGCTTCTCAAGGCGCGCCTCAAGACCATGGCCCCCTCGGGCTACCAGCTGCTTCTCGCCGAAGAGGAGCGCCTCGGACGGCGCAACAACTTCGAGCGCGAACTGCTGCCCGCCCTGACGCCGGGCGTCTTCCATGCGGTGCTGCTCCTGCCCGCGACGTGCTTGGAGCTGCGCAAGGACGCCTTCTCCGACGAGCTCTCCCGCGCCTGGGGCCTCATGATCCGCGACCGCTCGCCCGAAGACCCCGACCGGTTCACCTTCCGCGTGGGCTTCATCGAGGGTGAGATCGTCCTCACCCGCGGGCGCATCAATGACGCCTCGCTCGCGCAGGCGGCGCGGCGCAACGTCTACACGCGCGAGGCCGAAGCCCTCTTCGTGCGCCACGAGGGGGCGATCGACCTCTCGGTGCGCGCAGGCACGGCCGACCCGAAGGACGCCGCCTCGCTCTACGCGCAGATCCTCGCGGCCCTCTGCCGCACGAACGAGCCTCTGGGCGTCCATGCCTTGGGCGTCCTCGAACCCCCGGGCTACTACGTCGACGCGGCACGGCCCCTGAAGGAAGGCGAATTCCCGTCGCTCTGCGTCGTGAGTGCCGGCCTGCGCGAGGAGATGGGCGAACACTTCATTGCAACCTACGGGCTCGGATCGCTCGGGCGCTCCGAGATGGAGATCAACATCGACGGCCTGATGCAGCCCGCGGCGAACCTCCTCGCCTTCGGCCTCATCGACCGCATGATCAACGGCGACCTGAGTGAGGACGCGACCGCCGTGCGCTTCGGCCCGGACCAGGAGAACCTCACGGAGCTCCGCATTACCCGGGCGCCCGGCCGCCACGTTGATGGAGAGGTCGTGCTCTTCTCGCTCAAGCCCGATCCCGCAGACGCGGTTCCTCAGGCGTGATCGTTCCGCATCCCGCCCTCCGAGCGGCCCCGCCGGCCTTCCGCCGCAGGCCGCTCTTCTTTTGTGCGGCCCCGTCTCTTCTCCCGCAGCCCACGCGGGAGACGCGGTTAAGGCTTCCTGCACTTGATTTGCGAGTGATTCTCTTTTGCAGTTTGGCCGACTTAAGAGTAGCGTCGATGCAACACATATGCCATCCCCTACATCCCGCAACATTTTCTCTTATGTTTTTTCTGTAATTTGTCTTTTATCCGGGTTTTCGCTTACGACCGAATACTCTCCGTCTGTTAAAACTCGTGCAGATCCGAAAAACAGGTGTGGATCCGCGTGCGCTTCGGCGCGCCGTAGGTTCTTCCGCAGCAACCGTGCAATCCACTGCTGAAGAGCGCCTGTTTGACCTGCGGGTCGTTCGAGCGTGCACTCGTGCGGTTCGCCACGGGACGACAGTCCCGAAACTTTTAAAGGCTCTGAAAAATGTTCAAGAAGACTCTTGCTGCCGCCGCCGTTCTCGGCGCCTTTGCCGGCTCCGCTTTTGCGGCTGACGTCACGCTCTACGGCGTGATCGACACCGGCTTCTCCTATGTCCATTCCAAGACGGACGGCTCCGACGCCACCGACACGTTCCAGATGAAGGCCGGTCAGCAGTCCGGCACCCGCTTCGGCCTCAAGGGCACGGAAGAGCTCGGCAACGGCATGAAGGTCGGCTTCGTGCTTGAAAACGGTTTCGACGCTGACGACGGCACGTTCGACGCGAACGGCGACAACCGCATCTTCGGCCGTGAAGCGCTCCTCTTCGTTGAAGGCGCCTTCGGTCACCTCGGCTTCGGCCGCGACGGCCAGCTCGCCGGTGGTGCTGGTTCCTACGGCATCGCTGGTTCGAACATCCACCCGTTCTCCACGGGTTGGGGCACGGTCGGCGGCTACAGCACCGTCTTCGGCGCCACCGCCGCGCGCTTCGACAACCTGATCACCTACAAGACCCCGACCTTTGCGGGCTTCACGGTGTTCGCTCAGTACTCGATGGACGGCGACACGCAGGATAAGGCTACCCTTTCCTCGGGCGTGCACGGTACGGAGAATAAATCCACGGTCAACCGCTACTACGGCATCGGCGCTCAGTACAAGGCCGGCGCCGCTGAAGTCGTCGCGATCGTCGACTCCATCAACTACGCCTCCTTCAATGTCGATGCCGCCAAGCACTACGCTGACGACTCGCTGAGCGTCACCCTCGGCGGCAACTACAACTTCGGCGTCGCCAAGCTCTACGTGAACGGCCAGTACTTCGACAACGCCGCCTCGATGGGCAAGAAGAACGCCCTTCAGTGGACCGCCTCCTCGAAGAACGCCAAGGGCGAGATGTACGGCGTCGACGGCTACGGCTTCAACATCGGCGCTGACGTTCCCGCTCTCGGCGGCACGGCCAAGGTCGCCTTCGGCTACGGCCACGGCGAACAGGATGTCGTTTCCGGCGACAAGCTCGAGCTCGACACGTACATCGGCACCGTCGGCTACATCTACAACCTGAGCAAGCGCACCGCTGTCTACGCCGCCGCCGACTACATCTACGGCGACTACAACAAGGCTGCCGAAGCCAATACCAAGGACCAGAAGGTCACGGAAGTCATCTTCGGCATGACCCACAAGTTCTAATCTCTGATTAGTCTTGAGAGTTCCCTTCGGATCTAATGCGCAACTGATCTGAAAGAGGACTCGAGCGAAAAGCTCATCTGAAGCCCGACCGGGGACGCCCGGCCGGGCTTCTTCTTGCCCGCTTTCCGGGGCCGGCCTATCCTCGCCCTAAGCCCGCGCCTCTACAATCGTCTTCAACATTCCTCAATTCGCCGGACACCACCATGCGCATCCTCCTTGTTGAAGACGATCCCATGATCGCCGACGCCGTGAAGTCGGCCCTCGCCGACGAAGCCCACGCGGTGCAGTTGGTCACCAACGGCCGCAACGCCCTCGCGCAGCTCTCCGTCAACACCTACCAGCTCGTGCTCCTCGACCTCGGGCTCCCCGGTGTAGACGGGATGACGGTCTTGAGGACGCTGCGCGCCGAGAAGAAGGACGTCCCCGTGATCATCCTCACGGCCCGCGACGCACTCGAAGACCGCCTGCAGGGGCTCGACGCCGGGGCGGACGACTACCTCGTGAAGCCCTTCCACATGAGCGAGCTCCTCGCGCGCATGCGCGCCGTGATGCGCCGCCGCAACGGCGCCGCGGACAACACGCTCACGAACGGGATCCTGACGCTTCACGACGACACGAAGTCCGTGGAGATTGAAGGGAAGACGCTCCCCCTCACGAAGCGCGAATTCGCGCTCCTCTCGGCCCTCCTCGCACGCCCGGGCGCCATCCTCTCGCGCCGTGCACTCGAAGACCGCATCTACGGCGCAGGCGAAGAGCCCGAAAGCAACGCCGTCGAGTACCTGATCCACGCCCTGCGCAAGAAGTTGGGCGCCGAAGCGATCCGCAACGTCCGGGGCTTGGGCTGGATGGTCCCGGGCCGCGACGCGGCGAAGGTCTGATCTCCGCTCCACCGACAGAACCCATTCCCAAGATCCATGCGCAGCAACCTCAAGGCCCTCGTCGACATCCTCACGGACGTGAGGCGGACGATCCGCACGGGGCGCTCCGCCAATCCGTCCCTGACGCTTCGCGCGAGCCTCTGCGCGGCGGCGGCCGTGATCGCGTTCGCGGCGGTGGCCTCGGTCGCGATCTTCGGCGTCTCCTACATCCAGGCGAAGGACGCGCAGGACGACCGCCTCGAAGAGGTGGCGGGCATCCTCTCGCGATCGCGGATCGCCTTCGGGCGGCGCGACGGCGGCACCTTCGAAGCGCTCTACATGGACGACGACGACTTTGAAGCCCGCTACGTCGTCGACCCCGACTCTCCGGAGGCGGAGCTTCCCGCCGGCTCGGACATCCTCGTGCACACGCTCCACAGGACCGGACGCGCGCTGAGGATCCGCCTGCCGCACCCGCTGCGCGACGGCTTCCACACGCTTGAGCTCCACGGCCGCAGCTACCGCGTCTTCTCGCAGACGTTGGTGAACGGGCGGCACGTCGTTACGGGCGAGCGCACGATCTCGGCCCTGAAGGAGGCGTGGCTCGACTCGGTGAACCTCCTCATCCCATTCCTGCTTCTTTCGGTGCTCCTCGCGTTCGTGATCTGGCTGCTCCTCTGGCGGATGATGCGCCCGGTGAAGCAGCTCGCCCTCGATGTCGGACACCGCTCGGGCGACGCCCTGTCGCCCATGCCCTTGGCGGGCGTTCCCTCCGAACTTCTCCCGCTCCTCACCTCCTTCAACGGGCTTCTCGCGCGCGTCGAAACGCTGCGTGGCCAGGAGGCCCGCTTCGTCGCCGACGCCGCGCATGAACTGCGCTCGCCGTTGGCGGCCCTGTCGCTGCAGGCCGAGCGCCTCGAGAAGGAGGATTTGACGCCCGCCGCGCGCGAGCGCCTCCAGACGCTTCGCGCCGGAATCGACCGCGCAGTGCGGCAGGTGAGCCAGCTCCTCACCCTGAAGCGCGCTCAGGCGAAGGCCGCGGCCGCCCACTCCGCCCCCGCCGGTGCTGCGCACGGGGAGACGCCGAAGGCCGACGTGCTGCGCGCCGTGCAGGAAGCCGTTGAGTCCGTCTACTGGGAGGCCGAGAAGCTCGGCATCCAGATCGAAGTCGAAGGCGTCGAGGACCTCCCCGCCGGCGCCGCCCCCATGATGCCGATGGCCTTCGACGACCTCTTCACGATTCTGAGGAATCTGCTCGAGAACGCGGTGCGCTACTCGCCCTCCGGCACGGCCGTGACACTCAAACTTGACGCGGCGGACGCCTCCCGGCCCGTCCTCACGGTCTCCGACTGCGGCCCGGGCATTCCCGCCGCCGAACGCGCGCGGGTGCTCGAGCCCTTCTACCGGCGTCTCGGCACGGGGGTCTCCGGCACCGGCCTCGGTCTCGCCATCGTGAAGACCCTCTGCGACCGTTGGCGCCTCACCCTCACGCTCGAGGACGCCCACCCCGGGAACGCCGGGGCCCCGGGGCTGGCCGCCTCGATCCGCCGCGCCTGAGAGCCACCGCCGGACCGCACATCGCCCTATCCGAAGAGATCTTCAAGCGCCTAAAAAGCTTGAAGACTCAGTAAGGAATCTCTATCCTTCTGGGCGGAGAGGATGTCAAGCCGAAACCCAAGGGAATTGATCAGACCACAACCCCTCAATCCCCTCGAGGATTTAAAATGGCAGGGGTGTAAAAACCAAAATAAACGCAACGAACTCTACCAAGCAGGACGATATGAAGAGCTCCACGCCGATGTTGTTGGTTTACGACGGACCGGCATTGGACAAGCACAGAATCCCAGGGCGAACGCATCAACCAGGCCTAGCTCAAATGTAAATATCTGAGCCGGCCT
>CAJKCQ010000078.1 GCA_905198475.1 uncultured Sutterella sp.
CTACCTCCTGCTCCCGGGACTTTCACCCGTTGGAATTCGCCCATGCCGGGCACACGACGACGACGCCCCGTTCGCGGGCGGCGAAAGGGGCGTTCGGATCGGAGACCGGCTCCTTGGCGGAGCCGCAGGCGCGTCGTTGTGCTCCGAGGCGGACCGGAGGAGATCCGCCTCAAGCCTCCGGCGGGTAGGCGTCGGACTCAGCGAACGATGCGCGGGGGTTTGGCGAGGCGCGCCATCGAGGAGTCGTCGGGCTCCGTCGAGGCGCCTTCGCCGAAGTCGTCGTAGGGCGTGTCGTCCTCGTCCTCTTCGGAAA
Source organism: uncultured Sutterella sp. (assembly GCA_905198475.1). Lineage (GTDB taxonomy): Bacteria > Pseudomonadota > Gammaproteobacteria > Burkholderiales > Burkholderiaceae_F > Sutterella. Next base: position 314 of record CAJKCQ010000078.1, read on the forward strand.
CGATCTTGTCGGCGATCTTGAGGAAGGGCGGCACGATCGACTCGGTGCCGTCGTCCTCCATCGCCTCGAGCTCCGCTTCGGTGGGCTCGTGGACGTCGAGGATCTTCACGGCGAACTGCAGCCCCACGCCCGCGAGCGGGTGGTTGGCTTCGAGCACCACCATGCCGTCGGCGAGGTCGGTGACGCGCCAGACGCGGCCGTCGGGCGCTTCACCCGGGACCTCGTCCACGACGGCGCCGGGCTCGAGGTTCTCCGGGTGCGCGAAGTTCTCGACGGGGATGCACTTGATCGCGTCGGCGTCGTATTCGCCGAAGGCGTCTTCAGGCTCGAGGTGGATCGTGAACCCTTCGCCTGCGAAGTGCCCTTCCAGGGCCGCCTCGAGCTTCGGGAAGATGTCGCCCGAACCGTGGAGATAGACCATCCCTTCGGGCGGGGTTTCGTCAATCGTCTTCCCCGTCATGTCGGCCATCAGGACCGAGAGGGTGACGAGCATGCCTTTGCGGACGGCGTCGGCCATGGGTGTGTTCTCCAATGTTTGTTGTTTTCCCTGAGAGCGCAATGGTACGCGCTCTTCCTCCGGGCGGGAAACGCCCGAAGTGCGCCCTGCGCTCAGTTGCGCGCCGTGGCGAGCTTCAGCCCGAAGAGAATGAGGATCGCGCCCATCGTGCGGTTCAGCCACCGCTGGAACACGGGCGCGCCGAAGACCGGGCGGATGCGGTCCATCATGAGGACCAGGGCGGAGAGCCATCCGAACCCCATCAGCCCCCAGGTGACGCCCATGAGGACCAACTGCGGGCCCGCGGGGTGCGAGGCGTCAAGGAACTGCGGGAAGAACGTGAGGACGAAGATCACGACCTTGGGGTTCAGAACATTGCAGAAGAAGCCGCTCCGGAAGGCGGAGGCGACGGTCTCCCCGCCCGAGCGCTTCAGGGCCTCGGCAGCGTTCGCAACGGGCGCGCCCGCTTCATGGGCCGCACCCGCACGACGGGAGGCGAGGAGCGACTTGACGCCGAGGTAGAAGAGGTACGCCGCACCCGCCCACTTGAGGATCGAGAAGAGCTCCGCCGATCCGGCGATCACGGCCGAAATGCCGAGCACGGCGGCGAGCGTGTGGACGGCAAGCCCGCAGTTGATCCCGAGCGCGCAGGCGAGCGCCTGCCGGCGGCCCGAAAGGAGCGCCGTCTTCACGGTGAGCGCGAAGTCGGGGCCGGGCATCAGCGTGATCACGAGGACCGCGGGAAGAAAGAGCAGATAGTTGGCGAGCGGCATCATGGCGGATGAACCTCCTTGGCGGAAGCAGCGCAGCTGCTGGAAAAGAGCGCCGCGCAGACCGCCTATTCTGCCGCGGATTCGGACCAGAGGCGGCGCGCCTCGGGGTCTCCTGGGAGGAAGAGCAACAGCACGCCCAGAGCGACGTTCGTGAAGGGCACGCCCATCAAGAGCGCCCATGCGCCCGACCACCCAAGATCGTGGCAGCGCCGCGCGGCGAGGACCATGAGCGCCACGGACCAGAGCCCGGCGGCCCAGGCGTAGATCCGTGCGATCACGACGAGCGCCGCGTCGGAGATCCACTGCGCGTCCGCAATCGGATCCATCAGAAGCCATGCGGCCGCGCCCGCAGCGGCCCAGAGCGCGAGGCCGCGCAGGAACCCGAGCCGGCCGGTGCGCACCTGCGGGTTGAAAAGGAGGAGAAAGACGCGCCCCACCAGAGCGAGCGTCTGCACGGGGAGCGATTCGCCGCCCTCAAGAGACGGCGAAGGGCCCGTGGGGCCCTTCTCAAAAAACGGTGCGCTCTGCATGGCGGCTCCGGCAAGCCTCAGAGGATGAGGATGCGCCGCTTCCAGACTTCGAACTCGGCCGGCGTGACGACGCCCTTCTTCTCGAGCTTCCGGATCTTTTCGATCGACTGCGCCTTCACCTGGGTCTGGAGCGCGACGGGCATCTGCGGGATGTCGATCGCGGCCTGCCGGTAGATGAGCCCCGCGGTCGAAGTGTCGGCGAGCGGGTTGAAGCCCGCCTTCACGTCCGCTTCGGGCACGGACGTGTCGGCGGGGACGGCGGGAGGCGCCTGAGTCGTCTTCCCCGCGCGCGCGGCCGCGAGCTCGGCCTCCGTGTGGAGGCCGAAGACGTTCAGGACCTTGGTGAGAAGCGATGCCATTGCTGCGGGACCCGTCTCAGCTCAAAGCGCTCCGCTCAGCGGAGCTGTTCGGCCAAGAGGTTGAGGATGTTGGGCGCGACGCCGGTCTTGTCTTCGCCGCCGTCGGCACCCTGGACGGTGATGCGCGTCGCGGCGCCTTCGTCGCCCAAGTGGATGCGGTAGTTGGGCGCTTCAACGGCCACGTCGGAGCTGAAGATGTTCGTGAAGAAGCCGCGCTTGTCCTTCTGCGCCTGCTCGTAGGCAGGGTCGAGGTAGCGCACGAGGTACCAGCCGGCCGTGCGGTCGCGGTCCACCTGCTCGAAGCCCATGCGGTCGAGCACGAGGCCCACGCGCCGCCAGGCGTGGTCGAAGCTCTCGTTGAGGACGACCGCGGCGGGCTTGCCGGCAGCGTCGTTGACGATGTTCGTCTTCGAGGCGACGGGCTCCTGCTTGAGCTGCGCGGAGATCTCCTCCTTGGCGGCCGCTTCAGCCTGAGCGGAGGCGTTGGGATTGAATTCGGCTTCGATGCGCAGCGCCAGGCGCTGGAGCATCTCGGCCTCCATCACCGGGTCCGTGGGGCCGGGCTGCCAGACGGTGCTTTCCTTCTGGGCGCCGGTGACGACCTCGACCATCGAGCGGTGCGAGACGTAGATGTCGGTCGTGCCGTCGTCGTTGCGCTCAAGGCGCGTGCGGTACTGGTCCTGCTCGCCCGTGGAGTACGCGAAGTCGATCACCTTGCCGATCGTGCGGCGGATGATGTCCTGCGGGAGCTTCGCCTTGTTCTCGGCCCACTCCGTCTCCATGTAGCCCGTCTTCGGGTTCTGCTCGCGCACGACGAGGCCCACGGAGGGCCAGAAGTCCTGCACCACAGGCCAGAGCTGTTCGGGCGCGGCGTTCACGCGCAGCCACCGGTCGGCGCCGTCCTTCATCACCTTCGCCTTCACCGTGAGCGGCACGATCTTGGCGGCCGTGAGGGCGTCGGCGTCCCGCGAGGCGGCGGCGCGCTCGGCTTCGGCGTTGGCGCTCACGACGCCCGGACGGGCGGGGACCTGGAAGCGGTCGTCGGACTTCACCGGCGTCAGGTCGGGCGGAACTTCGAGATTCGCGCGCGAGTTGGAGGACTCGTACTGAACCTTGTCGTCCGTGAAGTCAATGCCGAGGAAGGTGCAGCCCGAGAGGGAGGCAATCGCCGCAGCAGCGGCGGCGAGGCGGAACGCGCGCAGGGACATTCTGGTAATGATTCCTAATTTGTTTCGTTCTCCCCATCCGTCCGGAGCGCCGATGCACCCCGCGGAGGGACGGTTCAACAGTCGAAAAATTCTAGCAAAGGGCGCCCGGGAGTTGGTGCGGCCTCCGGACGCCGTACGGTTTGTTACGGCTTCAGCGGGCGCCGAGCGGGAGCGCGAGCATCTCCGCGTCGCCAGGCTTCATCCAGACGATGCGCTCAACACCGTAGTCCTGGGTGTTGAGGCCCTCCTCATAGGCGCAGATCCGCGCTCCTTCGGGCGCGAGGCGCAGAAGCTCCCCGGGGAGAAGGTAGTGCTCAGGGCGCTTCGGGCGCCCCCAGATGCGCTTATTCACTTCGGTGAAGGTCTCCATGATGAAGAGGCCTCCCGGCGCGAGCGACTTCCAGTAGTCGGGGAAGTGCGCGCGGTGGAGGTAGTTCGTCACCACGATCGCGTCGAAGGCCGCTTCGCCGTAGGGCCAGGGCTCGTTTTCGAGGTCCCGGCACTCGACCGTGAGGCCCGGGGCGCCGACCAAGGGCTCCACGTGGGAGACGTCGATGTCCACGGCCGTCACCTCAAAGCCCTTCATCAGGAAAAGGCTCGTGTGCCGCCCCTCGCCGCAGGCGAGGTCGAGCACCCGCGCCCGGTGCGGGAGCGCGTCGATGAAGCGCATCACCCAGGCCGAGGGAAGCTGCATGCAGTTCCCGTTGGGATTCTTGCAGACCGCCATGGCGCCTCCTGCGCTCAGAGCACGAGGTTCACGAGCCACTGCCCGAACATCAGGAAGGGGCGCACGAAGAAGGTGAGGCCCCCGCCCACCATGAGGACGAGGAGGATCATCATGCCGTAGGGCTCGATCCGGTCGAACGCCTCGCCCGCACGGCCCGGCAGCAGCCCCCGCACGATCCGCCCGCCGTCGAGGGGCGGAATCGGAATCAGGTTGAAGGCCATCAGCATCAGGTTCACGGAGATGCCCGCCGAGCAGACCGAGAGCACGAACTTGTCGTAGATCCCGAAGGAGACGAGGAGTTTGAGAAGGAACGCCCAGACGATCATCTGCAGCGCGTTCGAAGCGGGCCCCGCCACCGCGGTGATCATCATCCCGCGCATGGGGTTCCTGAAGTACCCCGGATTGATCGGCACGGGCTTGGCCCACCCGAAGAGAAGTCCGCCCCCGCCCGTCAAGGCCGACATCAGCAGGAGCGCCCCCGGCACCGCGATCGTTCCCACCGGGTCGATGTGCGGGATGGGGTTGAGCGACACGCGCCCGAGCCGTGTCGCCGTCGGGTCGCCGAGGCGCGCCGCCGCCCAGCCGTGGGCGGATTCGTGCAGCGTGATCGCGAAGATCAGGGGGATCGCATAGACGCAGACGACCTGAATCGCGTGGTAGAGACTGTCCATATTCTTGGGGGAGCTTGGGGCGCGGACCGCCGGAACCCGTCCGGAGGCACGCCGCCGCGGGGAAGGTTGTTGAAAGAGGCTCATCTTAATGCACCGCTCCCGAGGACTTCCTGAGGACTCCTGAAGTCGAAGAAGGACGTGCCCACGTCCACAAGCTCCGGCACGATCACGGACTGGATGCTCGACCAGATGTTCGCCGCCGAGGCCGTTCCGGCCGGAGCGCTCGAAGGAAGTTGGAGTGCCGCAGATTCCGATCCGCCTGCAGCTCCTCAATTCCGGCAAGCTCGAGACCGCGCTCTTCTACGAGCCGCTGCTCACTCTGATCGAACAGAAGGGCGGCCGCGTCGTCTGGGACGACAGAAAGCTCAACGAACCGCTCTCGATGACGACGCCGCGCCCGAGAAGTACCTGCCGCTCGCCCTTGAAGAAGCGCCTCGTCCCGGACGCCGTGGCGAAGGACTACCGGCTCCCGAAGTTTGGCCGCCGCCCGACCGCTGACGGCCTCCCCGCACTCCCCACACCGAGGCGGAGGTCTCCCATGCGGCACAATGGCTCGTCCGCCGCGGCATCCTCAAGAGCGTCCCCGACATCTCGGGCGTCGTCTGCAGGTAGTCTTTGAGCGACGCATTCCGGACCACGACACGTCAACTACCCCGGCCTGAACGCAGGGGTCTCCTGAGTTTTTTGATGACCGATCAACAGAAGAACAACAACACGAACCCGGGCGCGGCCGGACTCGAGGTGCGCGGCCTCACCGTCGCCTACGGCGCGCAGACGGTGCTCGAGGACCTCTCCTTCTCCCTTTCCCCCGGTGCGTCGCTCGCGATCGTGGGCGAATCGGGGTGCGGCAAGACCACGCTCCTCACGACCCTCGCGGGGCTCCTCACGCCGCGCTCGGGGTCGATCCGCTGGCGCACGGCCGACGAGAAGGACATCCCGCGGCTCCACTCGAGCTTCGTCTGGCAGGGCCTCGGGCTCTTCCCCTGGAAGACGGTGCGCGAGAACCTCGCGCTCCCCTTTGAACTCAAAAACGCCGTCGTGCCGCGGGACGAAGCACCCGCGCGGGTCGACGCGATGCTCTCGGAACTCGGCCTCAAGGGACTCGAAGACCGCTGGCCCGCGCAGCTCTCGGGCGGTCAGAGGCAGCGCCTCGCCCTCGGGCGGGCGCTCATCGCCGATCCCGAGGTGCTCTTCATGGACGAACCCTTTTCGGCGCTCGACGCCCTGCGCCGCGAGCGGCTCCAGGACTTCCTCGCCGAGCTCAGAGTCCGCCGGCCCGTCACGATGATCTTCGTCACGCACGACATCACCGAGGCGGTCTTCCTCGCCTCGCACGTGCTGCTCCTCGCGGCCAATCCCCCGCGCCTGATCGAGCTCTATGAAAACCCCGCCTGGGTGCCCGAACTCCAGAGCGCCCGCCGCGAAGACCCGGCCTTCGTCGAGGCCGCCCGCCACGTGCACGCCGAGCTTCTCGGCGCTTGCGCCAAAAGGGAGGCCGCGCGATGAATCCGATCCTCCATTCGCTCGCCGTCCGCTACGCCTGCGGCACGGCCGCGCTTCTCGCCCTCTGGGCCTTGGGGAGCGCCGCCCTCGGGCCTGAAATCCTCCCCGATCCCTTCGACGCCCTCGCGGGCTTCGCCGCGGCATTGGGCACCGCGGAGTTTCTCCACCACGTGGGGCTCTCGACGCTGCGCCTCACGGCAGCCCTCGTGGTCGCGGTCCTCACGGGCTATCCGCTGGGGCTCCTCTTCGGGCGCTCCAAGGCCGCCGACTGGCTCGGTGCCCCCGTCACCTTCATCACGCTCCCGCTCCCGAAGATCGTGCTGCTGCCGGTCTTCTTCACGGTGTTCGGGCTCGGAGACGCGTCGCGCGTCCTCTTGATCGCCCTCGCCACGGGCTTTCAGATCCTCGTGATCGTGCGTGAGACGGCGCTCGCGCTCGACCCCGCCTATGCGGCGTCCCTGAAGTCCATGGGCGCAACGCGTTGGGAGCTCGTGCGCCACGTCTACCTCCCGGCTTCGCTCCCGTCGCTCTTCACGGCCTTGAAGGCGTCGTCAGGCACCGCGATGGCGGTCCTCTTCCTTGCGGAGTCCTTCGCCACGGACGCGGGCCTCGGATGGCTCATCATGGACGCCTGGGGCATGGGCGACATCGAGCGGATGTTCGTCGGCATCCTCGGCATGAGCCTTCTCGGCCTTCTGCTCTACGCGGTGCTGGGTTTGGGCGAGCGGTTCTTCTGCCGCTGGCAGCTGAAGCGGTGAAGCACTCACTGCGCACATTCGACAAAGGGCAAAAAGGGGAGTTCCGCCGCAACGGAGCTCCCCTTCTTCACATTTCCGTTGAAGGCCGATTGGGTCTCGACCCGCAGGATCGTCAGGACGCTCAGGCCGAGGCGTGCGGCGCGTTGGAGGCCGCGCTCTCCTCCCGGGCCTTGGGAGCCGCGCTCTCGAACGCATCGGCGGCGGGCGCTTTGACGGCGCCAACAGAGAGCGCCTTCGGCGCATCTGCGAAGAGCGCCGCCCCATCCTCGGGGCCGTCCGCCATCGACTCGATCGTGCGCATCCGCTCGCCCATGCGGCGGCTCTTCGCCGACATCGCTTCGAGCGAGGACTGCGCCTCGCGGAACTTCTTCTCCACCAGTTCGAACTGCTTCGTGAAGCCTCCGAACTCGGTCTTCACCTCGGTGAGGATCCGCCAGACCTCGACGCTGCGCTTCTCCATCGCGAGGGTCATGAAGCCCATGAGGAGGCTGTTGAGGAGCGCCGTGATCACGGTCGGGCCCGCGGGCGTCACGCGCAGCTCGCGCTGCAGCCGGTCGGCGAGCCCCGGAATCCGGAGCGCCTCGGCGTAGAGGCCTTCCGAAGGCAGGAACATCACCGCGAAGTCCGTCGTAACGGGCGGGCGCACGTACTTCTCGCGGATCGACTTTGCCTGCTTGACGATCGCCCGTTCGAGCCCCTTCCGGGCGTCGGCCACGGCCGCCGCATCCCCGGCGCGGAACGCCTCTTCGAGAAGCTCCCAGTCTTCGAGCGGGAACTTCGAGTCGATCGGAAGCCAGCAGGGCGCGCCGGCGTCCCGCCCGGGGAGCCTTACGGCAAAGTCCACGCGTTCGCGCGACGCGGGGTCGAGCTGCACCTGCGCGCCGAACTGACCCGGAGCAAGCACTTCCTCCAGAATCGCCTGCAGCTGCACTTCACCGAAGGTACCGCGGGTCTTGACGTTCGCGAGCACGTTCTGCAGGCGCGAGACGCTCTGCGCCATCTGCCGCATTTCTCCGAGTCCCGACTCCACGAGCCCGAGCTTCTCGTCCACCCGGCGGAAGCTCGCCGAGAGACGGTCCGTGAGCGTGCGCTCGAGCTTCTCCTCGACGGTCGAGCGCATCGCCTCGAGCTTCTGCGCGTTCTCCGCGCGCACCTTTTCGAGCGCCGCGTCCACGGTACCGCGCACCTCCCTCAACTCCGCGTTGAGCCGGGTGCCGAGCCCCTCGGCCGACCGGGCGTTCGTCTCCAAAACCTTCGCGAACCGCGCGTCCACCATGCCCTGGAGGTTGAGGAACTCCTTGGAGAGCGTGGCGTTCATGCGCTCGAGCTCCCCCCGCGCCGCAGCGCTCCACTGCCCCATCGCGTCGCCCGAGCGCTTCTGCTCGGCCGTGACGTAGGCGAGAAGGCTCGAGACCGCGGTCGTGAGCCGCGCGTCCGTCTGTCCGATCTGCGCGGAGAGCTCACGCTTCACGCCGGCGACGCCCTCGATCAGGGCGTCGCGGAAGTCGTCCGCCTCTTCGCGCTCGGCCGCACGGCGGCGGGTCTCTCCGGCAACAAGAAGAATCAATGCGCAGAGCGCCGCGAGGATGAGGACCGCAAGGAGGACTACTGCGTAGAGAAGGTAGGGATTCGAGGCGACGGACGACATGAATTGAGTGATCACTCTCCGGCCTGAAGGCCGGAGCTTCTTGATTCGCTGAGCCTCGCG
>CAJKCQ010000079.1 GCA_905198475.1 uncultured Sutterella sp.
GGGGAGGAAGGGGTCGGGCGTCTCGCGCAGCAGCCACACGGGGCCGAGCCCCATGGCTTCGAGCATTTCACACTGCGCGCGGTCGAAGGTCACGGCGTTCACCGTGTCGCCGGCGGCGCTCTGAGCGTTCAGGGCATTCGGATCGTTCGGTTCGGTCACGGCGCGCTCCTACGAAACGAGTGGGCGGCTCATCAGCACCGCATCCTCACGGCCCGCGGCCGTGCGGTAGTACCCGCGGCGCAGCCCCGTGCGCGCGAACCCCGCACGCTCGTAGAGCGCGAGCGCGGGGACGTTGCCGGCGCGCACCTCGAGGTGCATCACGACGGCGCCACGGGCCCGCACGTCGGCCGTGACCGCTTCGAGGAGCTCCCGGCCCAGCCCGCGGCGCTGCAGCGCGCGGGCGACGCCGATGATGAGGAGCTCGGACTCGTCCAAAACCGTCATCACGACCGCCCAGGCGGCGATCTCACCGTCGGGCGCCTCAAGCACCCGGCACAGATGGCCCGACGCGAGGGAGTCGAGAAAGTTTCCTTCGCTCCAGGGCGTCTCCTCGACCTCGGCCTCGAGCCGGGCGAGCACCGGGGCGTCCCCGGGCGTCATGACGCGGAGCGTGAAGCCGGGCGCCGTCATTGCAGGCGCTCGCCGGCGGCGCGCTGCGCGATGGTGAGCGCGACGCGGTTGCGCACGTAGACGGGGTGCGCGAGTTCGGGCGTGACGAGTTCGTCCGCGAGGGCCATGTGCCGTGCGATGCGGCAGATCGCCGCGGGGCGGGCGTGGAAGTCGTCCTCAATGCAGAGCGCCGCGGGGAGCGCCATCTCGTCGCCGTAGACCTTGTGGGCGCTGCCGACCACGACCGACGCGCCGTGGCGCTCGACGTAGGCGGCCGCGGCCGCGGGCGCCACCTGTTCGGGGCCCGCGACGAATTCGAGGCGCGCGGCCGGATCGGCCGGCACGCGCCAGACGCCCGCATAGCATTCGTGCATGCGCGCGTCGTTCAGAACCGCGATCACCGTGCCGGCGGCAAGGCCGTGTTCCGCCCTCAGCCACTCGGCCTGCGCCTCGAGGTTCGAGACGGGGGCGGTTTCAACCTCAAGCGCCCAGGCGAGGCCCTGCGCGACGCCGCAGGCGACGCGCAGCCCCGTGAAGGAGCCCGGACCCGCGCCGAAAGCGACGAGGTCGAGGTCGCTCTTCTCCACGTGCGCTCCCGCGAGCAGGTCCCGGATCATCGGGAGGATGCGCTCGCTGTGGCGGCTCCCAACCGGCTCGACCGTTTGGGCGAGAAGCTCCGTGCCGCGCATGAGCGCGGCGGCGCAGTCCTCCTGCGCGGTGTCGATCGCAAGAATCAAAGGAGCGGTGAGGTCGGTCATGGTGCGTCTCGAATGCGTCTTGAGCGTCTGAAGCGAGGGCGCGCGGGCGCCCTGCGGCGGGAATCTGCCGGAATTATAGAGAGGCCGCACCCGCAGGCCCGTGCGCACGGCGGCAATAGGGCCGGAACAATGACGAGTCCGGTTGGATGGGCAACAACACCTAGGCCCTTTGACGAATGAATCAGGCAGATAAAATTTGGCAGTTCCCTTTAGTCGAGAGTTGTTTTCCCCTCATGACCGACTCGCCCTCCCCCACCGCCTCCGCCGAACCCGTCCACGCAGCCACGGAGCGCCAGCGTCTGCAGCCCGACCACCGCCGGGAGCAGATCATGGACGCGGCCGTCGCCTGCTACCTCGCCAAAGGGGGCGTGGAGGCGACGATGACCGAAATCGCCGCCTCGATCGGCGTCACGAGGAACCTCATCTACCACTACTTCAAGAACCAGGACGCGCTCCTCAACGCGATCTTCGAGCGCGAGGCGGCGGCCCTGAACGACAAGATCGCGGCGATTCCCGACGGCCCCGCCGAAGAGGTGATGACCGAAGTCGTGCGCACGTACCTGCACTACCTCGCCGAGCGCACCGAAGCGCTCTCGATCATGCTCGCCAACCCCGCCGCCCGCTCGAAGCTCAAGGGCCACGTGCACGAAAACCTCTCGCTCATCCTCGAGCGCTTCTCGGATTCGCTGCACCTCGAGCTCACCGGAGGCGTGCGCTCTGCGATGAAGGCCGCCGCGGACTTCCTGATGACCTTCGCCGCGGCCGAACACGAGTCGCTCGCGCTCGCCGAAGACGAGGCCGTCGCGCTCTGCGTGGCCGTCTTCCGCACCGCGGCCGACGGCGGCTCGCGCTACGTCGCCGCGCTCAAAGCGCGCGAAGACGCCCCTGCCCGCGACGAGGCGCCTGAAAAGTAGGAAGCCAGAGCGCCGCCATGCTCACAATCGGCATTGATCTCGGCCCCACCACGGTCAAGTACGCGCTCTTCACCGAAGACGGGTGCCTTGCCGCCGAGGACCGCCTGCGCCACGCAAGCGCCGTGCGCGAAACCTGGGGTCGCGTTCTCACGGACCTCGCCCGGCGAACCCCGTCCTGAGCGCTCCCGCGCTCGCGGCCCAGCCCGGGCCCGGAGAGGCGCGCCGCGTGATTTCGATCATGCCCGCGGCGCAGACGAACGCCGCGGGCGCGGCGGAAACGGGCCGCAGGCCCGCCGATTCCGACGGTCAGACCGCCTGCAGCGCGCCACGCCGCGGCGACCTCTGAAAAAAGGGAAATGCCGGCATCCCGCGGGACGGCCGGCATTCTTCAAATCGGATTTTCGGGCTTGGAGCCTTCAGCGGGTGGGCGCCGTGTGCTGCACGCCCGCGCCGCCCGGAGGCGTCAGGGGCTGCGCGCCGCTTCTCGCCGTCCCGTGCATGCGCATGTACTGCATGTGAACCTCCATGATCTGCTGCCGCATGAGGTTGCGGTCTTCGCGGCAGAGGTTCGGGCGCTTCGGCGCGCTCTTCTCGCCCGGATCGAGCGAGTAGCGACGGCGCATCGCCTCGCGGTCGCGCTCGGAGAAATGCGCGCGCAGGTCCTGTCTTTCGGCGGGCGTCATGCTGCGCCAGTACGAGGTGCGCGACGCTTCGTCGAGGAAGGGCCAGAGCTTCGCACGCCCCTCGGCGTCCATCTCGCCCCAGAGCTGCACGCAGGGGGAGACGGCGCCCGTACATTCGCCGGGCGCGGCGCCCGGCAGACCGGCATACCCGGACGCCGAGGGCGACTCGGCCATCGCCTGACCCGCACAGAGGCAGGCGGCGAGCGCTATGAGCGAGCAATGACGTTGAAGCATAGGGAAGATTCTCAAAGTCGTGGGCGCCGCAGCGGGCGCACCACAAGCTGAGGGGCGGCGCGCCTCGGCCGGAACCGGCGAGGGGTCTTTGTTCACTTCCGAATATAACAGCGCCTATCCGGAGAGAATCCTGCAAGTTTTTCTAAAGCGTGACATTTCTTTGCCGACAAAGCACCCGCAGGGCTTCCTGACCCTGCCGGGAGGGGCGACGATGCGTCACGAAGCGTCGCGTCAGAACGGCCGGAGGATCTGCGGCCGGCAGGCCGAAGATCCCCCGCATCGCCCGCCGCACCAGGGAAGACGGGATGCCGGGGCGTCCCAAACGCAATTCGCAACCGTTCCTGCGCATTTGTAACTGCGGGTTGCTCTGCTCTGGCGCGGGGCCGCGGCGAATGAAACAATGGGGGGCATCGAAAAACTATTGTGCGCCGTCCGGTGATTCAGCCGGGGGCGGCCCTCAAGGAGCCACTGATGGTTGAACGCATCCCCAAGATTCTCGTCGTCGACGACGATCCGCGTCTTCGCGACCTGCTGCGCCGCTACCTCGGCGAAAACGGCTTCTCGGTCTTCGTGAGCGAAAACGGCGAGGCGATGAAGCGTCTCTGGGTGCGCGAGCACTTCGACGTGCTCATCCTCGACCTGATGATGCCGGGCGAAGACGGCCTGCAGATCCTCAAGCGCCTGCGCGCGCAGAAGGACACGACGCCGATCATCATGCTCACCGCGCGCGGCGAGGACGTGGACCGCATCCTCGGCCTCGAGCTGGGCGCCGACGACTACCTCGGCAAGCCCTTCAACCCGCGCGAGCTCCTGGCGCGCATCCACGCCGTGCTGCGCCGCCGTCCGCGTCAGGACGCCCCGGGCGCTCCCTCGATGGAGAACGAAGTGGTGCGCTTCGGCGACTTTGAGCTCGATCTCGGCACCCGCGTTCTCAAGAAGAACGGCGAGGTGGTGCCCCTCACGACGGGCGAATTCGCCGTCCTGAAGGCCTTCGCCCGCCATCCGCGCCAGCCGCTCTCGCGCGACAAGTTGATGGAGATGGCCCGCGGCCGCGAATACGAGGCCTTCGACCGTTCGCTCGACGTGCAGGTCTCGCGCCTGCGCAAGCTCCTTGAGCCCGATCCCTCCAAGCCCCGCTACCTGCAGACCGTCTGGGGCCTCGGGTACGTCTTCATTCCGGACGGCCACGCCTGATCGGGGCGCCCCGACCGCTGCAAGGGGCGCGGAGGCGGACCCTGTGAATCCGCCTCCACGCCCGGATAATTGAAGGACGAGCCCGCTCTCCGGCAGCGGCCCGTCCTTCATGCTTTTTCATCCGCCTCCCTCCCCCGAGCCCCGGGCGAGGAGTCCAAACCCAACGCATCACGCCCGTGTCCTGGATCTCCCAACTCAAGACGAGCCGTCCGAGCCTTTTCTGGCGGACCTTCCTGCTCCTGTGCTGCCTGCTCTTCTTCTCCGTGATCGGGTGGCTGCAGAGCTTCCGTGTGCTCTCCGAACTCCCCTATTCGCAGGGCGTGGCGCAGCACATCGTCTCGACCGTGAACCTCACGAAGTACGCCCTTGTGACGGCCGATCCCCTCTACCGCATCGACCTGCTCAAGACGCTCGCCGCGCGCGAAGGGGTGCTCATTTCGCCGCGCGACCCGACGGACCGGGTGACGCGCATCTCGAGCGAAGGCTTCAACGGGCTGATCGACCAGCTCGTGAAGACCTCGCTCGGCCCCGACACGATCCTCGCGACGCGGGTGAACGGCAACAACGGGCTCTGGGTCACCTTCGACATCGACGGCGACCAGTACTGGCTGCAGACGAAGGACGACGTGCTCGACCCCCCGTACGGCACGAACTGGCTCTGGTGGGCGCTCGCCGCGGGCATCGCCTCGCTCTTTGGCGCGACGCTGCTTGCGCGCCACGTCGCGCAGCCCCTCGCGCGCCTCTCGGCCTGCGCGCGCATGGTGAGCCACGGGCAGCGCCCGGAGCGGCTCCCCGAGGATGCCTCCACGGCCGAAATCCAGGCCGTCAACGTGAGCTTCAACCACATGGTCGACGACCTCGCGCACATGGAGGCCGACCGCGAACTCCTGCTCGCGGGCGTCTCGCACGACCTCAGGACGCCGATCACGCGCCTGCGCCTCGAAGTTGAGCTCGCCGACCTCCCCGACGACTCGCGCCAGGCGATGGTGAGCGACCTCGAGCAGATGGAGAACATCGTCAACCAGTTCCTCGCCTACGCGCGCCGCACGAACGAGGATCAGGTGATGGTGAATTTCGGCGAGGCCGTTTCGGCGGCGCTCGCCAACGCCCGCGTCGAGACCGATCCGGGCGTGGAGCTCAAGACGAATCTGATCCCCGACATCTTCGTGATGGCGCACCCGCTTGAGCTCTCGCGCGCCGTGCAGAACCTGATCGTCAACGCGCAGCGCTACGGCAAGAGCGACGACGGCGTGCTGCGGCTCTCGATGTCGATCACCCAGAGCGCGGACGGCCGCACGGCGACGCTCGCCGTGGCCGACCAGGGGCCGGGGCTACCGGAAAGTCAGCGCGCCCGCGTGATGCGCCCCTTCGAGCGCGGCGAATCGGCGCGCTCGGGCGTCACGGGATCCGGACTCGGCCTCGCGATCGTGGACCGCATCGTGCGCCGCTCCGGAGGCTCGGTGGAGTTGAGCGACGCCGAACCACACGGACTGCTCGTAAAGGTGATCTTCCCCATCCTGCAGCCCTCGGCCCTCAAGAAGGCGCTCAAGGAGCAGGACAAGGCCGCGCAGAAGCTCGCCCGCGAAGAGGACGAGAAGGCGAAGAGCGCCGAGGAGGTGAAGCGCCCGCAGCCGACGAACGGCGTGGAGGCGGGCCGCGACGGCATGGGCGGCATGAACGGCGTGGACGGGCCGCTCCATTGACGGAGCGCCCCGGGAACGCTTCTCCGGAGGAATGGAGAAAGCAAGGAGCTGCGGAAGGCCTTCAAGCCCGCGGCCGGCTTCCAGCAGCTGATCGCTTTTTTCTGGGGGACGGCGCCGGAGGGGGGCGCCTGTGGGAGTTCAAGAGTCTCAGAACCCGCCCGCAAGGAGCGCGAGCACGCCGCCGCGCTTGTGCGCCGCACGGCCGGAGGCGGCGGAGGCCGTCGGACGGACCGAGCGGTTCGAGTGCGAGCGCAGCGCCGGAGTGCGCTGCGCGCCCGCGCCGGCCTTCTTCACGATGACCGAGCCGTCGGGGGCGATGGAGAAGTCCACGCTCGAATTGCCTTCGGCAAGACCGAGATAATCGCGGATTTCCTTGGGGATGGTGACCTGACCCTTGATGGTGAGACGATGCGTCGTCATTTTGCTTCTCCTCTTTAGCCGTCTTCAGGCCCCTTGCCTGGGCGCGGCAATTCGGAAAGAAATCCCGCCCGGAGCATTCACGCGCCGTCCTTCTTGTGGCACGCAGCGGGCGCTCCGACCCTCGCTCGCCGTCAGCCGGGACGCGCATCCGCTTTCAAAGAGTGAGAAAAGCAGAAAGCCTCCCGGCGACGAAAACATCACGGAGAGGCTTACACCCTCGCTTGCTTTTGCCCACTCGCATCCCCCGCAGGGATGCTGTAGACCGCATTGGCACTTGTCGCCGGGAGGGACCCGGCATCGTGCACTCCACCTTGCCCGAGTCAGCAGGTTGGCGTGAGACGTCCGCGACGTCGTCACTTCGTGATGCTTGGTAAGGGTGAACCTTATTCCTGAATCCGGCGCAATGCAAAGGTTTGCAGGGTTCGATACCAAGGTCGCGCTAAGGAAGTGTGCCTAATACTGAATGACCAGAAGGCTCGAACCGCCCTGTTTTCAAGGTTTTTGCGGATGTTCGGGGGGCCCGGGGACCGTTTTGGAGGAGGGAATTCGGGTAATTGCCCCCTCACGGGCGGTGAGCACGAACGGCCGGATCCGTATATCCTGACAGGACCGTAAAGGCAATTTCTTCAATTTGACTTTCATCAAGGAGCGACACCCATGCCACTCCAAACCTCATCGGTCTCGGTTGATGCGGTCTCCAACTCGACCAAGGTCTGGGCCTTCATCCTCGGACCCGTCCTCGCCGTGGCCGTCTACTTTCTGCTGCCCGACCAGTTCGTGAGCACCACGGGCGACGTCGTGCAGTTCGGGCACGCCGGCAAGGCCTGCGCCAGCGTGACCACCCTGATGGCCGTCTGGTGGTTCACCGAGGCGTTGCCGATCGCCGTGACGGCGCTCATCCCGATCATCCTCTTCCCGCTCCTCGGAGTCGCGACGCCGGTGAACACCATGCGCCACTACGCCTCCGGGACGATCTTCCTCTTCCTCGGCGGCTTCCTGATCGCCGCGGCGATCCATCGCTGGCACCTTGACCGGCGCATCGCCCTCGTGACGATCCGGCTCTTCGGCACGAAGCCCAACCAGATGATCTTCGGCCTCATGATCTCCACGGCCTTCCTCTCGGCCTGGGTGTCGAACTCCGCCACGGCGGCGATGATGGTGCCGATCGCGGTCGCCGTGATGGGCGTGATCCGCTCCGCGCAGACCTCGCCCGAGATCACCAAGGACGAGAAGAACTTCTCGATCTGCGTGCTCCTGTGCATCGCCTACGCCGCCTCGATCGGCGGCCTCGCGACGCTCGTGGGCTCGCCCCCGAACGGCATCTTCGCGCGCTTCGTCGAAGATACCTACCACGTGCAGGTTTCGTTCCTCGGCTGGATGAAGGTGGCGCTGCCGATGACGCTGCTCCTTCTGCCCGCGATCTACATCCTCCTCACGAAGTTCCTCTTCCCGGTGAACCTCAAGGGCATTCCGGGCGGGCGCGAATGGGTGAGGAACGAGCTCGAGAAGCTCGGGCCCCTGTCGCGCGGCGAGCGCATCGTGCTCGTGGTCTTCGTGCTGGCGGCCGCAGCCTGGATGTTCGGGCCGCTGCTGCGCGGCATTGAGATCGCCGGCACCTATCCCTTGAAGCCCCTGAGTGAAGAGCTCATCGCGATGACCGCGGGCGTGCTCCTCTTCATCATCCCGGTGGACGCCAAGCGCGGCATCCACGCGCTCGACTGGAACAGCGCCAAGGACGTCGTCGCCTGGGACGTGCTGCTCCTCTTCGGCGGCGGCCTCTCGATGGCCGCGGCAATCCAGAGCACGGGCGTCGCCGCCCTGATCGGCGCACAGGCGAAGGTCTTCGAAGGCGTCAATGAGATCGTCATGATGACGGGCATCTCGACCATCATCACCTTCGCGTCGGAAGTGACCTCGAACACGGCGCTCGCCGCGACGATGATGCCGGTGATCGCCGCTGCGGCGGAGAGCCTCCACATCAACCCCGAGGCGCCACTCTTCGCGACCGTCTTCGCCGCATCCTGCGCCTTCATGATGCCCGTGGGCACGCCCCCGAACGCAATCGTCTTCGGCACGGGGCGCCTGAAGATCGGCGACATGGTGAAGGCGGGCATCTGGCTCAACTTCATCGCGATCTTCCTCGGAGTCGTCTGCTCCCTCGTCCTCGGCCACGGCCTCATCCCGACGTCGTAGTCCCGAAAGAAGGACGCACTCAACGCAAAGGCCGGTCTGATTTCCTCAGGCCGACCTTTCTTTTTTTCGTTTTTTTTCCGTTGGGAGTCCAAGCTCCGGTTCAGCCGATTTCTAACGTGAATTTCTCTCAGACGGGTATCCCGCCCCAAAGAAAAATTAGTAGATCCTCC
>CAJKCQ010000080.1 GCA_905198475.1 uncultured Sutterella sp.
GCGTCTTTCGCTTTCAGCCATCTTTCGACGGCCGAAGGGTCGTGCCCGTTTTCGGTGGCGCACATCGCCAAAAGCGCCGAATACACGTCGCGGTCAAGCCGACGCCGGAGCGCCACGGGAGCGTCCGTCATCTTCACGACTGGCATCCGGCCGCCGGCATCGAGCCGCCCCGCGTCGATGTAGCGCAGCGCGAGGATGCGCAGCGTCTCCTCCGGAGCCATTCCCGCCGCCCGCGTCTTCGCCTCGAAGGCCGCCCACTGCGCTTCGGTGAGGTGCGTGCCGAGCACGACCGTTCCTTCAGCCATCCTAAGTTTCCTCTCAACTATCTGAAGTTTATGGAATTAAACAGAATCCCTTCGTTCGGAGGAAAAAATCTTTTCTCAAACCCTTGACAACTTCGAATCTTCACTGCATAATTCAGTTCTCTGCTTCTGATGCAGACCGGATTCACCGCGGGGTGGAGCAGTCCGGTAGCTCGTCGGGCTCATAACCCGAAGGTCGGAGGTTCAAATCCTTCCCCCGCAACCAAACAGCAAGTCCCGAATCGCCGCGGCGGTTTGGGACTTTTTGTTTTTCCAGCCTTGGGGCCCTTTGCCGCGGCGCGCCCAAGCCCCCTGGAGCCGCGCTTCAGTGGTGCGTACCATGGGTTTGCAGCGAAGTTGGCCCCGCCTCATGCGCACGATCCCAAGGCTTGCGCAAAGGAATCGCCCCACCCTGCATCTTCGCTCATCCCCTCCGGAAGGATGAGCCGCCCTCCCTCCCTCATTGGAGGGCGGCAGCGGCATTAGGCACAAGGCGCTCCAACTCCGTTATGCTCGGGGCCGGCCGTTCGGCCGTCCATCGAAGAAACAGAAGAATTCTCAAAAAGAATGACCGTCCCCCTGACTGCGGACCTCCCCATCCGCCCCGCCTTCTGGAACGTCCCGCTCTGGGGCGAAGTCGGCGTCTACCTTCTCGCCATCGTCGCCGTCGGGCTCTGCGCCTGGGGCGTCGTCCTGAACGTGCGTCGCTGGCGGCGCGGCAGGGACGAGCACCTGCCCGCCGATCCCGCCAGAAAGGAGCGCCTCGTCTCCGAAGCGCTCCTGCAGTCGCGCATCCGCGAGACGAAGGCCGGGCGCATGCACGCGATCCTCGTCTTCGGCTTCTTTCTCCTCTTTCTCGGCACGGCCGCGGCGACGCTTGACTGGGACGTCGGGCACTACGTCTTCGGCGAACAGTTCCTCAAGGGCGGCGTCTACCTCGCCTACAAGCTCATCCTCGACGTCGCCGGCGTCGCCGTTCTCGCCGCGCTCGGCTTCGGCGCATGGCGCCGCTGGTTCACGGATTCGGACCTCCCGCGCGACCGACGCTTCGTCTGCGCCTATGCGTCGCTCGCCTTCATCGTCCTCACGGGCTACGTGATCGAGGGCCTGCGGCTTGCCGTGCAGCAGCCCGCCTGGATCGACTTTTCGCCCGTGGGCGCTCTCATCGCCCGGGCGCTTCTCGCCTGCGGCGCGACGGCCCCCGCGCTCGAATCTGCCCACGTCCTCCTCTGGGTGGTCCACGGCCTCGCCGCGCTCGTCTTCATCGCGGCCGCCCCGCTCACCTTCTACGCCCACGTCTACCGCACGCCCACCGGCATCGCCGTGAGGAAGGCCGCCCCCAACGGCGTGCTCTCCAAGATCGACGACATCGAGGAGCAGGAGACCTTCGGGCTCTCCAAAATTGACCAGCTCAAGTGGACCGACCGCGCGGCGCTCGACGCCTGCGTCGAGTGCGGCCGCTGCAACGACGTCTGTCCGGCCGTGCGCGCCGGCACGCCTCTGAAGCCACGCACGATCGTGATGAAGCTGCGCGAACGGGTGCGCACCGGCGAAGAGGACGGCCGTTCGCTCGTGGGCGACGTCGTCACGCACGAGGAGCTCTTCTCCTGCACGACCTGCGGCGCGTGCGCGCGCGCCTGCCCGGCGGAGATCCAGACCCCGGACCTCATCGTCGAGATGCGCCGCCACCTCGCGCTCGAAGCGGGCGAATTCCCCGAAGGGGCTGCGGCGGCCTTGGAGAACACCGCTTCGGTCGGGAACCCCTGGGGGCTTGATCCCTACGAGCGCATGGACTGGGCGAAGGACCTCGACGTGCCCGTCGCCGAAGAAGGCGTCCAGTACGACGTGCTCTACTGGGTCGGTTGCGCGGCGAGCTACGACCGCCGCGCCCGCCGCATCGCCCGCGCGATGGTGAGGATCCTGCGCGCCGCGGGCGTCAACTTCGCCGTGCTCGCCGAAGAGCGCTGCCACGCGGAGTTCGCGCGCCGCCTCGGCGAGGAGTACCTCTTCCAGACGGCCGCGCAGGAGAACATCGAGAACCTCTCGCGCTACACGTTCGGACGGATCCTCGCCGCGTGCCCGCACTGCTTCAACACGCTCGGCCAAGAATACGCAGCCTTCGAGGGCGGCGGCTTCGCGGTCGTGGACCACACGACCTTCATCCGGGAGCTCCTCGACCAAGGCCGCCTCACGCTCCCCGAAGGAGCGCGGAGCGCCGTGACGACGGTTCTCCACGACCCGTGCTACCTCGCGCGGCAGAACCACGTGACGGCCGCGCCCCGGGCGGTGCTCGCCGCGGCGGGTGCCGCTCCCCTCTCGCCCGCAGAGTCGGGCGAAAAGACCTTCTGCTGCGGCGCCGGGGGCGGACAGATGTGGACCGAACAGAAGCTGGGCGAAAAGCGCATCAACGTGATTCGCCTCGAGCAGCTGCGCGCCACGGGCGCCGGGCGCATCGCCACGACCTGCCCGCACTGCCTCACGATGCTCGAGAGCGCCCGCGCCACGGCCGGCCGGGACGCAGAGTCGATCGTGCTCGAGGACGTCGCCGAAATCGTCGCGCAGGCGCTCCCCGAGGCCTGAAGGTGAAGCCCTCCCAGACGCCCCCTCCGGGGGCGTCCGGCGGAAATTGAAAAGCCCGTTCTTCCGGCAGAGGGAGGAACGGGCTTTTTCGTTCGGGGTGGGCTTGGAGGCGTCAGAAGATCTCGTAGGGGATGGTCTCTTCAAAGCCGCGGCGGAACTCCGCCTCGCCTTCGACGTAGGCGCGCATCGTGCGCATGTCGTTCGCGCGCTGCGCGTTGTTGGGGCTGTCGAGCACCACCATCACGAGGCGGCGCTCGCCCACGTCGCTCTGCACGACCATGCAGCGGCCCGCTGCGGTGGTGAAGCCCGTCTTCTGGATGCCGATGCGCCAGGAGGGGTCGCCGATCAGGCGGTTTGTGGTCGAGAGGTTCACGCGGCGCTTGCCCGCGGTGATGGTCGCGAAGGGCTGCGTCGAGGCGCTGCGGATCTCCTGGTGCTCGTAGACGGCCGCGACGAGCCTGCTCAAGTCGCGGGCGGTAGAGTGGTTGCCGTTGTCGAGCCCCGTCGGATCGGTGAAGGCCGAGTCGCTCATGCCGAGCTCCCGGGCGCGCTCGTTCATCCGGGCGACGAGCGCGCGCTTGCCGCCCGGATAGGTGCGCGCCAAAGCATGAGCCGCGCGGTTGTCGCTCGACATGAGCGCGGCCTGCAGGAGCGCGCCGCGCGTGACGCGCATGCCGCTCCTCAGCTTCGAGCTCGCCGTCGAGCGCACGTAGTCCTCGCGCGTGACGCGCAGCTTCTCGTTGAGCGGCAGTTCGCTCTCGGCGATCACGAGCGCCGTCATCAGCTTCGTCACCGAAGCGATGGGCAGCGGCACGTCGGCGTTTTTGACCACCAGCTCCTCGCCCGTGTCCTGATCGACTGCATAGGCGACGGAGCTGCCGAGCATCAGCGGATCCTCGGTCTTTCTCAGGCCCGCGAGGGTCGCCTGCGAGGGCGACATGCCCGCGCGGCGCTGCTTCACGCGGCGCACGGACTTCTTCTGCAGCGATGTCTTCACGGCGCGCGCCTTCTGCGGCGTCTTCGCCGCGGCGCGCTTCGCCGAGGCCTTCGCCGTCGAGGTCTTCTTCACCGCCGTCTTCACGGCCTTCTTCGCCTGCACGGTTTTGGCGGGCGGCGTCTGCGCCGCAAGGACGGGAGCGGCGCCCCCAAGTGCGAACTGCATCGCCGCGGCTGCGGCGAGCGTGAAGACGAATTTACGGACGGGAGGAAGCATTTCGGGCGCAGCGGAGGACGCAGGGGACGGGCGCATCCGGATCGGGGACGCACCATCCCTTCGGATGAGGGCGTGAATCCCTTGATTGTCCTCCGCGGGTTCGGAGCGGCACAAGGGCGTTTACCCCTTCTGCAACAAAATGAAAAGAATTCCGTTTTGTGTCTGCGCCCGTCCGCCCGCCGGCCGGGGACGAACGGGCGCGAGAGGACTCAAAGCCGCGCGATCGACTGCCAGATGCGCTCGAGGCGCTTCACGCTCACGGGCATCGGGGTGCGCAGCTGCTGCGCGAAGAGCGACACGCGCAGCTCCTCGAGCATCCAGCGGAAGTCCTCGAGGTGGGCGTCCGTCTGTCCGCGGCGGGCGACCACGGCGCGCAGCCACGGCGTCGAGAGCCGTTCGATCTCGGCCTGGCGCGAAGCATCGCGCGCCGGATCGTCGCCGTAGTGCTCAAGCCGGTGGAGGACCGCCTTCAGGTAGCGCGGATAGTGCATGAGCTGCGTGAGGGGCGCCGAGAGGAGGAAGTGCGCGGGGAAGAGGCGCGTGAGTTGCGCGGTGACGTCCTCCACGAGCGCCTTCTCGCCCGAGAGGCGCTTGAGCTTCAGGGGAATCGCCGCCGCCGTGGTGGCGATGTCGGTGAGGAGGCGCGAAACTTCGCCCGCGACGAGCGAGAGCCGCCCGCGGACGTCTTCGCGGCGGGCGCGGAAGGAGACCTCATCCGTGGGCAGGGGCTCGACCAAGGCGGTCGCCTCAAGCACGCAGTCCACGACGTCGCTCTCGAGCGCCTCGAAGTTCTCGAAGTTCTGCGAGAGCCCGGGCACGACCGAGGCCTGCATCTGCACGCGGCCGAGGTCCCGGAGGCTGCGCTCGACGAAGCGCACCTGCTCCTTGAGCGTCAGCCGGAAGAGCTTCCTCAGGCCCTTCCGGTGCGCCTTCTCGGCTTCGAGCGGATCGTCGAAGACTTCGATCGCGCAGGCGTCGCCCTCGTCGACGAGGGCGGGGTGGCCGATCAGCGTTTCGCCCCGGCGCTGGATCTCCATGAGTTCGGGGAGCTCCCCGAAGGTCCAGTCGGTGATTTGGTCGGCGAGGTCCTTCGCCACGGCGGCGTCGGCTTGGGCGACGCTGCGGAAGGTCTCCTGCGCGGCCTCGCCCAATTCGGCGCGCAGCTCGGCGAGGTTGCGCCCCATCGCGAGCTGCCGGCCGTGTTCGTCGACCACCTTGAAGTTGAGGATGAGGTGCGCGGGGAGCTGCTCGGTCTTGAAGTCCCCGGGCGTGCAGGGCACGCCCGTCTCCGAGCGCACGTCGTCGGCGAGCGCCTCGAGGAAGCCCTTCTTCTGCGGCGCGCCGCCGCCCGTGCGGGTGAGGAACCCGGCGGCGAAGTCGGGGAGCGGCACGCAGTTGCGGCGGATCTTCTGCGGAAGGCTCTTGAGCAGCGCCTGCGCCTTCTCCTTCACCATCCCGGGCACGAGCCACTCGCAGCGCACCGGGTCGATCTGATTGAGCGCGAAGAGCGGCACCGTCATCGTCACGCCGTCACGGGGGCTGCCCGGTTCAAACTGATAGGTGAGCGCCATCTCGACCCCGGCCATCTCGAGCGCCTTGGGGTACCACTGCGCGGTGGCGCCCGCAGCGTCGTGGCGCATGAGCTCCTCGCGGGTCATCTGGAGGACCTTCGGGTCGCTCTTCGAGGCGTCCTTCAACCACGATTCGAGCGTTTTGAGGGAGAGCACGTCCGCGGGGAGCCTTTCGTCGTAGTAGGCGAAGATCAGCTCGTCGTCCACGAGGACATCGGGCCGGCGCGTCTTGTGCTCCATCTCCTCGATGTCGCGCACGAGCTGCTGGTTGTGCTGGTAGAACGGGAGCCGCGCGTCAAGCTCCCCTGCAACCAAGGCTTCGCGGATGAAGATCTCGCGCGCGAGCTTGGGGTCGTGGGGCGCGAAGGCGACGCGCCGCTGCTGGTAGATCGTGAGCCCGTAGAGGGTTCCGCGCTCCATCGCGACCACTTCGCCGCGGCGCTTCTCCCAGTGCGGCTCGCTCCAGGCGCGGCGGATCAGGGGACCCGCGGCCGCCTCGATCCACTCGGGCTCGATGTCGGCGACGCAGCGCGCGTAGAGCTTCGAGGTTTCGATGATCTGCCCGGCGAGAATCCAGCGGCCCGACTTCTTCGCGCGCACCGAGCCCGGCCAGATCCAGAACTTGATGCCGCGCGCGCCCGCATAGGGCGGTGCGCGGAAGTCCGACTCGACGGTCTTGGAGCCGATGCCGCCCAAGAGGCCCGTCAGGAGCGCGCGGTGCACCTCCTCGTAGGTCGCGGGCGTGGTGTTCATGCGCCAGCCGAGGTCCACGACCAGCGCGCGCAGCTGCGCCTCGACTTCGCGCCATTCGCGCAGCCGCCTCGGCGAAAGGAAGCGGCGCTTGAGCTCGAGGTCGAACTTGCGGTTGCTCTCCTTCTCCGAGCGGGCCTTCTCGACCCAGTCCCAGAGCTTCACGTAGGTGAGGAAGTCGGAGCGCTCGTCGGCGAGCTTCTTGTGCGCTTCGTCAGCCGCCTGCTGCTGGTCGGCCGGCCGCTCGCGCGGATCCTGCACCGAGAGCCCCGAGCAGATGACGAGGAGCTCGCGGAGCGCGTTCTTCTCGGACCCGGCGAGGAGCATGCGCCCGAGCTTCGGGTCCACGGGCAGGCGCGAGAGCTCTCGGCCCACTTCGGTGAGCGCGTTCTTCTCGTCGATCGCCCCCAACTCCTGCAGGATCGCGTAGCCGTCGGCGAAAGCCTTCGGGGGCGGCGCCTGCACGAAGGGGAATTCGCGGATGTCGCCCAGGTGGAGCGCCATCGCGCGCAGGATCACCGCGGCGAGGTTGGAGCGCATGATCTCGGGGTCGGTAAAGGCCGGCCGCCGGTTGAAGTCGTTCTCGTCGTAGAGACGGATGCAGACGCCTTCGGCGACGCGCCCGCACCGGCCCGCGCGCTGGTTGGCCGAGGCCTGGCTGATGGGTTCGACGAGGAGCTGCTCGACCTTGGAGCGGTAGGAGTAGCGCTTCACGCGCGCGAGGCCCGTGTCCACCACGTAGCGGATGCCGGGCACGGTCACCGAGGTTTCGGCGACGTTCGTCGCGAGGATGATGCGCCGCAGGCCGCCCGAAGGTTTGAAGACGCGGTCCTGTTCGGCAGCGGAGAGGCGCGCAAAGAGGGGCAGGATGTCGGCGCGCCCGACGCGGGTCTTCCTCAGGCGGTCCGCGGCGTCGCGGATCTCGCGCTCGCCCGGCAGGAAGACGAGGACGTCGCCGCGGCCGACGGTTTCGAGTTCGCAGACCGCGTCGTCGATCGCGGTGAGCCACCGGTCGTCATCCTCTTCGTCGAGGTCCTCGACCGGGCGCCAGCGGATCTCGACGGGGTACGTGCGCCCGGAGATCGTGAGGACGGGCGCGGGGCGGCCGTCAACGGCGAAGTGCTCGGCGAAGCGCTCCGCGTCGATCGTCGCCGAAGTGACGATCACCTTGAGGTCGGGGCGGCGCGGCAGCAGGCGCTTCAAGTACCCGAGCAGGAAGTCGATGTTGATCGAGCGCTCGTGCGCCTCGTCGATGATGATCGTGTCGTAGGCCTTGAGGAGCGGGTCGCCCTGGGTTTCGGCGAGCAGAATGCCGTCCGTCATGAGCTTGATGGTCGCGCCCGGAGCCGTGTGGTCCGTGAAGCGCACCTTGAAGCCCACGACGTCGCCGGGCTCGGTCTTCAGCTCCTCGGCGATGCGCCGCGCGATCGAGCTCGCGGCGATGCGCCGCGGCTGCGTGTGGCCGATGCGGCCCGTCGTGCCGCGCCCGGCCATGAGGCAGATCTTCGGGAGCTGCGTGGTCTTGCCCGAACCCGTCTCGCCGCAGACGATCACGACCTGATTTTCCCGGATCGCCTTGATGATCTCGGGGGCGCGCTCGGAGACCGGGAGTCCCGGCATGAGTTCGAAGGGCGGAATCGGCGTGCGGCGCTCGGCAAACGTGAGCCGCTCGCGGCGTTCGCGCTCCGGACGATCGCCCCGGGGGCTGTCCTGGGGCGGGTTGCGGCGCGCGTCGGGACGCGAGCCGCGAGCGTTCCGGTCGCTCCGGCCGCTCCGATCGTTCTTCTCGCCCCGGCCGTCGCTGCGGGGCGCCGTCGCCGCCCGGTTGACCACCGGTGCGTCATCGTCCGTCTCCTCACGCACGACCGTCGTTTCGCCGCGGCGGCTGCCAAGCCCGCGGCGGGTGAGGTCGGCGAGGTCCGCGGCGGACGCGGGCCGGCTGCCCGACCGATTCGTCGGGTTCGTCTGATTCGGGCGCCCGGAGCGCTTCGTCCGGGCTCCCGGATTCGCCTGACCGGCCGAAGCCGCGCGCGCGCCGGCGCGGCCC
>CAJKCQ010000081.1 GCA_905198475.1 uncultured Sutterella sp.
CCTCCTGCTCCCGGGACTTTCACCCGTTGGAATTCGCCCATGCCGGGCACACAACGAAAAGGCCCGCCGCCGGAATTCCGGTGCGCGGGCCTTTTGCTCCTTCCAGCTCCTTCCTGCTGCTTTCGAGATGCGGTCAGTTGAATGTCAACTCGTGCGGCTCCCGGTTCGCCGGCACCTTCGGGATCTCCGCCTCGCGGCCTTCGCGCTTGGCGCGGCTCACCGCGGCCGGGTCTATTTCAATTTCGTTCAACCGAAGCGCCCGGACGCGCTTCATGGTCCATTGCGAGAAGATTCCGGTGCGGCCGATCGCGGCCCAGTAGATCACGATGCCGATCATCGCCACGACCGCCGCGGCGTAGTAGACGGCCGAGAACCCAAGGTGCGGCACGAGGAGTCCGAGCGTGTAGGGCCCGATGCCCACGCCGACGTCAAGGAGAACGAAGTAGGTTGCGGTCGCCCGCCCGACGTGCTTCTGCGGGCTCACGAAAACCGCGAGCGCGTGGCAGGCCGAGGTGATGGTCGCGAACCCGAGGCCGAGGACCAGGGCGCCTGAGAGGAGCATGCCGTTCGAGCGCGCCGCGCCGATCACGATCATCGCGAGGGCGAGGAAGATGAGCGCCGGGTAGACCACGACCGAACCGCCCAATTCGTCGAGAAGCCTTCCCGTCACCGGGCGGCTCACGATCGACGTGAGGGCGAATCCGAGGAAGAAGACCGAGCCCGCCCAGAAGAGCGAGAGCGACTGCGAGTAGGCGCCGATGTAGGCGAGGACGGTGGAGTAGCAGACTCCGCCCAGCATCGCGATGAAGGAGATCGGCAGCGCCTCGGTCTCAAAGAAAGTCGAGAAGCGCAGCGAATGCATTTCGCGGCGCTCCTCGTCGTTCATGCGGTGCGCCGGCGTGCGGATGAGGAGCGAGAGCGCGAGCGCGGTGAAGCCCACCACCGTGCAGATCCAGACTGAGGCGTCGTACATGCCGCGGTGCGTGAACCAGATCCCGAGGAAGGGACCGATTGCCGAGGCGATCGTGACGCCGAGCGTAAAGTACCCGATCCCTTCGCCCTGACGGCGGATCGGGATGATCGTCGCGACGATCGTCGAGGCGGCGGTGGAGGCGAGCCCGTAGGCGAAGCCGTGGAGCACGCGCACCGCCTCAAATTCAAGCATCGAGGTGATGTGGAAGTAGGGGAGCATCGCCGCCGCATAGAGGATCGTGCCCGCGCGGAGCACGAACCCGCGGCCGAGCCCGTCGATGAAGTGGCCGGCCAGGAGGCGCGCGGTCAAGGCCGAAATGATGAAGAGGCCCGCGGCGAGCCCCGCCTCGCTCACGTCCGCGTGCCACACGTGCATCGCGTAGCTCGTGGTCCAGAGCATGAGCTGGTAGTAGACGATGTAGAGGAGAAAGTTGGTTGCGATCACGAGCAGGTACTGCTTCGTCCACAACCGGTTGTTCTTGGGTTCATCCATTTTTTGATTTCGCCTCCGGATAACTCAGATTTTGGCGCGGCCTGTAATTCTGGCCGTGCGCCCGTGAGTCGCTCTGTAAAGAGGACGGCCGTTTAGAGCCTTCGGGCAGTAGTGCGCCCGCGCCCTTACAAGGCCTCTTCGCAAAGAGGTACGCCGAAGGAACTGATTGCGGAACACGAACTGGTCCGGAAGGCGGAGGATGATGACGGCACCCGGCCGGGTCGGGCGGTGTGCGATGGGATTCACGCTCGACTCGGGCGATTCTCCAATGCGGCGGGCCGCCCCGGCGCGGTAGGATGGAAGTCAAGATGAATTGAGTGGGCGCGTCAGCGTTTGAGGAGAGAGTCATGTTCGAGTGGATCGCCAAACTTTTCGGTAAATCCCGCCCGACGCCGGGCGTCGGGGAGCTCGAGCCCGTGAGCACCAAGCGCCCGCCCGACGAAGTGCTCCTCGACATTCTCGAGATGCTGCCCCGCGAGGGGATCAGCCGTTGGCCCGCTGCGGCCGCGACCTTCGACGCGCTCCCCTCGGACCGTCTGCTCGACCCCGCCTACTCCTCCCGGGTGCTCAAGGACCTCTTCTTCGCGATGGCGACCGTGGACGCGGATGTGCGAAAGACCCTCGCGCTCTCGCAGATCGCGCTCATCCACTTCCCGGCGATGCGCTCGGCCGTCGCCTCCGACCTCGGCCGCGCGCCCGGAGCGCGGCCCGTGCCGCTCGCGCTCGTCGAGGGCGTGCTCCTCATGCGCTCGGGCCAGTTCGACCTCGCCTTCGAGCGCCTCGCGCTCGCGAACCTCGAGCGGAACGCCCGGGCGGTCGCCGACTGGTCGGAGAAGCTCCCCGGCGAAACCGTGACGGACTTCGTCGCGCGCGCCGCGGCGCTCGCCGCTGAAACTCTCATCAACCTCGAAAATCCGGACCTGCGCTTCTGGGGCCGCACCGTGATGGCGTTGCCGCTCAACCCCCGCGCAGTCATCGACCCCGAGGCGGTGATGATGAGCGCCGGAGACCTCGTGCTCGAACTCCACCGCGCCGCTGCGGTTGCGGTCACCTACGAGCGCTCGGAGCGCAACCGCATCCTCGCCGACGCGGACCGCCACTACGAGGCGCTCTTCCGCGCCCACCATCCGCAGGCCGAGGACTGCCGGCGGATGCTGCGCCGCATCGAGAAGATGTTCGGGATTCTTCCCGAAGAACAGACGCTCGAGGCCTGATCCGGAGCGGCTGCCGGCCGCCTTCTCGGTACGGGCGCGGCCGGCGCGGTCTTCCCCGACTGCGCCGACGCCTCGGAGGCCGCGTTCCGCCCGTCAGGTCGGTATTAAGAACGGACCGCATCAGGGTGTTGCTCTGAAAACATAGGGTTAACCCTCGTACTGCCGTCAGCCTTTCCGGGATGATTTCATGCGGCGCCAACGCGGTGCTGTGTAATACGTTTGGTTCTCTTCAAAAGGACGCTCAAATGGTCCGGATGATCGAAAGCCATGAGATTGATTCATCCGCTCATTACATTTGTCAACATCTGCAAACAAGGGCTTGAGCTGTTTTGAAGAAGGCCTCTCCTTGACGGAACGGCGGCTCTGTGGCGTCATGAGGGCGTTGCACCGGCTGCGCCTTCGGAGGCGCGGGCGGCGGCAACGGTTTCAAGGAATAAGGAGTGCCTTCAAATGAAGATGACCTATATTGCCATCGCGGTTGCGTCGTTGATGATGGGGGGGGGGTAGCCCTCGCCGCGAACTCTGGCACTAATATCAGCTTCAACAACAGGAATGCGACAACAGTCAAGGCTCCGCGGGTTTCCAACACGAGCTTCTCGGGCTCAGGCGACTGGGTGGAGACTTTCAAGGGCTACGGCCAGATCGTGAAGGTGACGGTGGCCGGCACCTACGCCATTGGCGGCTACGACAACGTGGATCTCACGCACTACCAGACGAGCGACCACGCGATTCTTCATGCGGAAAACGGAACGCTGCAGTTCACGGCCGGCGAAGTGAAGCTCACCGGCGTGTCGTCGGTTGAAGGCAAGGACGGTCCGATTCTGATCCACGGCTTCGGAGGAACCGTCGAGGTTGCGGCAGATCGCAGCATCACGTTGGAAACCTCAAACAATTCCGTGATGGCTCAGGCGCTTCCGGGCAAGTCGAACGGCATTGTTAAGTTCAAAGCCGGCGGCGACGTCAACGTGAAGAGCAAGGGCGGTGCGGTGTTGGTCGGACTGTTGCAAAAAGGACTCAACGGCAAGCAGTCCGGTCTTGAAATCACAGCCGGGGGCAATGTGAACATCGTCTCGACTAAGGGAACCGCGCTCACCATATACAACCGGAATCAGGAACCTCATACGGAATGGAACAGCGATTCTGGCTCGGCCTATGCCAAGATTAAAGCCAATGGCGTCGTCAATCTTGACGGCGCTCTTTACGGCGTGTTTCAGGGCCTGCAGCAGACGGGTAATTCGACCTCGTCGCTGGCAGTGAATGCCGGTGAAGCTATCAACGTGACGGGCACAGACATGGCTGTCTACATGACCGGATTGGTTGAGAATGGGAACAGCGCGGTCTATACGGCGCCCGTCGTTTCCTTCACTGCGACGAAGACAAATAGCGAACATGCCGCAATCTACATTAAGGAGAAGTCTAACCTCACCGTTGGCGACGGTCTGACGGACACGCAGGTGAAAATCTCCGCGGCGAACGGCAAGGCCGTCCAGAACAATGCGGGCTCCTCTCTTCTCTTCGAGAAGAGCACCGTACTCTCCGAGGGCAGCGTTGCCTCCAAGGGAACGCTCGGACTTAACAACTCCTCGCTTGAACTCGCCGGTTCTTCGACGTTGAACGCCGCTTCGGTCACGGGCAAGAACGGCAGGATCCTCGTGAACGAGGTTGCGAAGGACGGCAAGACCGTCACGATCACGAACAACCAGAACACCGGTCTTGAGGTCGGCTTCACCGGCGCCGCCAACGACCAGTACGCCACGACCGACGAAGCGGCCCAGGCCCTCGCCTCCGCGATGAAGGTCACGAACGGTGCGGACGGGTCCTACACCTTCTCGGGCCAGTCGGGTGCCGTCTCTGACGGCTGGACCGCCGATGCCACGGGCAGGGTGCTCACCCGCACCGGGAACGAAGCCATGAGCGCGGTGGGGAACTTCAACGCCATGACGCTCGTCCAGTGGCGCTCGGAAGGCAACCACATCGTGCAGCGCCTCGGCGACGTGCGTGACGGTTCCGGCAAGGTCGGCGCCTGGGCCCGCGTCTACGGGTACGACAGCTCCTACAGCGACGGCATTTCGATGGACTTCAAGGCGAACTCGATCCAGGCGGGCGGCGACTACCGCGTCAACGACGCCTGGCTCGTGGGCGGCGCGTTCTCCTACACGGACGGTGAAGGCGCGTTCTCGAACGGGTCGTCCGACTCCGACGGCTACTCGCTCGCCGCGTACCTCTCCGGCTTCTTCAACTGCGGCGCCTACGTGGACTTCGTAGGCCGCGTCGGCCGCCTCTCGACCGACATCACCGCGGCGAGCCAGTCCTCGGTCTTCAAGGGTTCGTACGACAACACGACCTTCGGGCTCTCGGCGGAGGTGGGCTACCACTGGAGCCTCACCCAGACTTTCTACGTCGAGCCGCAGGCCGAGCTTACCTACGGGTTCGTGAAGGGCGACGACTTCACGGGCACGAACGGCGTTTCGATCTCGCAGGACGACTTCCAGACCTTGGTCGGCCGCCTCGGTGCGCGCGTGGGCGCCTCGTTCGCCGACGGTGCGGGTACGGTCTACGCGCACGCGAGCGTGAACCACGACTTCTTGGGCGACGCGGACTTCACCGCGACGAGCGGCGCCTCGCGCGACTTCTCGGTTGACCTCGGCGGCACGTGGTTCTCCTACGGCGTGGGCGCGCAGTTCAACACGTCGAAGAACATCAACTTCTACGGCGTGCTCGAGCGCTCGAACGGGTCCGAGTACGACGAGGACTACCGCTACGGCGTCGGCATGAGGTACGCCTTCTGATCCATGCCTCCGGCGCACTGCGCCCTAATCCGTCCGGGCTGACCTTCGCCCGGACGGCCCTTTTCAACGGGATCCGTCATGGATCCCGTTTTTTCGTGCCGCCCCCCAAAGGGACCATCTTCCGCCACGCCCGGCATCCGTCCCGTCACCGGGCCCGGCGGTTCGTTCCGGCCGAGATGCAGAAGACAACCCGTAGCTGTCGCGAAGGCGTGTTGCGGGTTTTCTTAGTCCGGAAGCGGTTCTTGGAGCTTCTTTTCGGAGAGGCGCTCACCGCGTGAGGTCGTATTCCGGGCGGTAGGTCGTGGACTTGACGTTCACGAGTCCGAGGACCGTGTGCCAGAGGCTCTCCTGCGTCACCTCGCCCGAAGCGCGGGCCCGGAGCTTCTCGCGGCTGATGTGGAAGGTCTTCGCCCATCCGTCGTTCATCCAGAAGACGGCGGGCACCTGGGTCTGTTCGGCCGGAGCCATCCACCACGGAGCGCCGTGCAGGAAGAGGCCCGACTCACCGAGCGACTCGCCGTGGTCGGAGAGGTATAGAAGCCCCGCGTCGATGCGGTTCGAGGCACCCTCGAGCGTGCGGATCATTTCTGCGAGGACGTGGTCCGTGTAGCGGATCGAGTTGTCGTAGGCGTTCACGACCGTCTCGCGCGGGCAGCCGTCCAAGTCCGCGTCGGTGCATTCGGGCCGGAAGGCCTTCCTGGCGTCGTCCGAACGCCGGTAGTAGGCGGGCCCGTGCGACCCCATCATGTGGAGGAAGAGCACGGTCGGGCGGTCGGCGGGGAGAACTTCGAGTTCGCGCTTCAATTCATCCACGAGCGCTGCGTCCATGCATTCCCCGTCGGGGCAGTTCTTCGGGTCGGCGGCCTGGCGGGTCGGGACGCCCGCGCAGGCGCCCTTGCACCCCGACTGGTTGTCCACCCAGAGGACGTTCACGCCCGCACGGTGCAGCAGCGCCGGGAGCTGCTCCTCGGAGAGGATGCGTTCGCGGTTGTAGTCGCTCCGGCCGATGCGGCTCATCATGCAGGGCAGCGACACGTCCGTCGACGTCCCGCAGGCGGTGACGTGGGGGAAGTTGAGGACGGGGAGCGTCTTGAGTTCGGGCGTCGTGTCGCGGGCGTACCCGTTGAGGCCCCAGTTCTGCGCGCGGGCGGTCTCGCCCACCACGACCACCAGGACGGCAGGCCGCGTGACCTTGGCTTCGAGCTTCGGCGCCGGGTCCACGATGATCCTCGGGCGGTTCAGTTCGGGGGAGGCGTCTGCGGCGAGGGTCCTCAGGCCCGAGTAGAAGACGTTCACCGGCGCGATCTGGTAGCGCAGCGTCTTGTCCTGGCGCATCGCGCCCGCGAAGGACTGGAAGTTGAGGCCGATCACGGCGACGCCGAGGGCGGCGAGCCCCACGGCCTTGCCCGTGCGCCCGAGCGCCTTCAGGGCCGCTTTCCCGAAGCCCGGCTTCAGGCGGCCGTTCGGGATCTCGCCCACGAGGCCGAGCCAGAGGACCGGAATCAGGGCGGCCAAGAAGACGCAGGCCGAGCGCCCGGAGAGGTAGCCCAAGGCCTCGCGGCTGTCCGTCGCGATGAAGTTGCGCACCATGTCCGGCGTCATCGTCGTGCCGTAGAGGTAGAGCGCGGCGAAGGCGGCCGCACCGGTGATGTTCGAGACGAGCAGCAGCCCCCGGCAGACGCGGCGCGGGAAGAGCGCAAAGAGTTCAATGAGCGCGGCGGAGATGAAGATGAAGGCGAGCGCGGCCCCTGCAGCGAGCGTGAGGGTCGAAGCCGTGGCGACGCCCGAGGCCGAGCCCACGCCCGCGAGGTGCGCGAGCATCGGCGCGTCGAAGAAGAGCACCCACCAGGCGGCCGTGCCGAAGAGCACCGCGCCCCAGGGGAGGAGGTCTCCCGGGCGCGCCTCGAGGTTCGAGGCGGTGAGAATCTTGGGTCCAAGGAGCGCAATCACTTTGCGGGAGATCGACGCGCGGTCGAAGACGAGCACGTAGAGGAGCGCTGAGATCGTCCAGTCGATGAGGAAGGACGCGGCGACGTGGGAGACGAAGTGCGCGCCCGTCATGCAGCGCGCGATGCCGGCGGCAAGGCCCGAAGCCATGGCGAAGAGGAGCGCGAGCTTCGCGAGCCGCGGCTTGGCGTCGCGGAGCATGAAGTAGGCCGGAAGGAGGCAAAAGCCGCTTCCCGCCGCGCCCGAGGGCCAGCAGCGCCCGGGCTGCGCGAAGAAGGGGAGTCCGGGGGCCTTCACGGGCGCCTTTCCGCCAAACGCCTCGACGCTCCAGGGGCAGAAGACGCCCGTGGACTCCTTGAGCCACCAGACCGCGGTCACGCAGAGGAGGCCTGCCGCCAACGCATAGAGGGTGCGCTTCAGGCCCGCCTCGTAGTCGGCCGCCGCCTCGCCGTCACCGCGCGCCCGCGCCGCGCGCGCACAGTGGAGCGCAAAGAAGGCGCCCGCCGCGATGCAGAGGAAGATCACGATGGAGGCTACCTTCGGCATGAAGTGCAGCCAGAATTCGATCGACCCCATCGCGTGCCAGGGCCAGCCGCCGTCGGCGAAGAAGTTCCGCTCAACCGCGAGGTCGAAGGCGTGCGGCGGATTGGTCCAGAGCCAGACGAGGCACCAGAGGGGAAGGATCAGCCAGAGCGCGAGGCTCCAGGGGCGCACGCCCGTCTGCGGGTCGGGCGCGCAGGCGCAGACGCTGAGGGCGGAGAAGGAGAGCTTCATGGCGAAGATGGGGGCGGAAGAAACGTTTTCGATGGAGAGCATTCTTCCCGCCGACCGTCAACGCCTTGTAAACAGGACGTCAAAGACCCGTCAAAAACGGTGACCGTCCTCAGTCGGGAGTGGTGTCTCCGATGCGGAGGTTCTTGGAAGTCGCTCCTGTCAACAGGATTGCCGCAGGAGTCCCCTTCCTTCAGGTGGGGGAGGAATGCGGCA
>CAJKCQ010000082.1 GCA_905198475.1 uncultured Sutterella sp.
ATGGATGATGTTTATTTGGTACAAATTTCGCGATTAGCCGACCGTTCGCCCTGCTTTGCTTGTCTGCGCTTCCGGTACTGCAGGTACAATCATCTGCTTCACACCCGGGCCTTCGCCCGGGGTCCGGATTCCTCGTCTTCTGAAGCATGATCTTCAAGCGTTCACTGATCTCCGAGCTCGCCAACGTCGCGGGCGGGGTCTTCACCGTGCTCTTCACGATCGTCCTCGCCGTCGCCATGGTGAACTTCCTCAACATGGCCGCTGGCGGCAGCGTGGACCACTCGGCCGTCTTCCAGCTCGTGCTCTACAACGCGCTCGTGAACATGCCGCCGCTGCTCGCCGCCTCGCTCTTCATCGCCGTGATGATGACGATGATGCGCTCCTGGCAGGACAACGAGATGGTGGTGTGGTTCTCCTCGGGCGGGCGGTCCCTGCTTTCCTGGATCGGTCCGGTGCTGCGCTTCGCGCTTCCCGTTTGCATCTTCATCGCGCTGCTCTCGATCGTGGTCGCCCCCTGGGCGCGCGCCGAGACGCAGAAGCTCCGGACGGCCTTCGTGCAGCGCGACGACGTGAACGCCATCTCTCCGGGGCGCTTCATTGAGGCGCAGGGCGGCCGGCGCGTCTTCTTCATCGAGTCCGCGGGCGACACGCCGAGCTCCGTGAGCCGCATTTTCGTCGCCGAATCGGGCCGCACCCAGGACTCCGTCGTCACCGCCGAGCGCGGCACGGTCGAGGTGAACGCCGACGGCGACCGCTACGTCATCCTCAAGGACGGCGCGCGCTATGAGACCGACAGGGCGACCTCTGCGACGCGCGTCGTCGAGTTCGACGACTACGGCGTACGCCTCGACATCAAGGTGGACGACGTCTTCCGCTCGACCAAGGCGAATTCGCAGCCCCTCTCGGTCCTTCTCGCGATGCCCACGCCGGGCAACCAGGCCGAGCTCCTCTGGCGCCTCACCTGGCCCATTGCGGCCCTCAACCTCGTGCTCCTCGCGATACCGCTCTCGTGCACCTCGCCGCGTGCGGGCAGAAGCCTCAACCTGCTGATGGCCGCGCTCATCTTCATCCTCTACCTCAACGGACTCTCGATCGCCGAGAGCTGGGTGTCGCAGGAGAAGATTTCGATGATTGCGGCGCTCCTTCTTCTCAACGGCTCGGTCCTCCTCGTGGCGGTGCTGCTCTTCGTACGCCGCGTCTGGCTCACGCGGTGGACGCCCAAGTGGATGACCCTCTGGTACTGGCGCGGCCGGCGCCTCTCGGGAGGTTCGCGATGAAGGTCATTGCCCGTCAGTTCACCAAGGACATCCTCTTATCGACGCTCTTCGTGCTGATCGTGCTCATCGCGCTCTTCGCGTTCTTCGGCCTGATCGGTCAGATGGACGAGGTGGGCCGCAATGAATACGACCTCGCGACGGCCTTTCTGCTCACGGGACTCACGCTCCCGCAGCGCGCCTACGAGCTCTCGCCTCTGGCGGTGCTCCTCGCCGCGGTCTACACGATGTCGCGTTGGGCGTCCACGTCGGAATTCACGGTGCTGCGCGCCGCGGGCATGTCGCCGGTCAGGCTCGCCGCCATGCTCGTCGTCCCCGGGCTCGTGCTCCTCGTTTCGACCTACGTCCTCGGCGAGGTGGCCGCGCCCTGGGCGATGCGCTACTCGACCGAGGTGCGCTCGGCGAACGACCCCACGCTCACCGCGCGGGGCTACAACTCGGGCGCATGGGTGCGCGACCTCACGAAGACTCCCGACGGGACAGAAGTGGACCGCTTCATCAACATCTCCTCCATCTCCGCGGCCAATCGCCTCGAGACGGGCGCCTGGCGCGTCTTCGAATTCAACGACGCGGGCAAGCTCTCGCGCATCGTGCGCGCCGAGTCGGGCATCTTCACGCCCGGGAAGGGCTGGACGCTCAGGAACGCCGTCGAGACGATCTACCCGAAGCTCGACCGCGACAAGGAGAATCCGCAGCAGGCGCCCCTCGTGCGGCGCACCGCGGCTGAACTCCCCCTCGCTTCGACGGTGACCCCCGAGATTCTCGGCGTGATGATGACCAAGCCCGAGCGCATGGCGATGCTCGACCTCTCGAGCTACATCGCGCATCTCGATCGGGTGAACCAGGTCTCCGACCACTACCGCTCCGTCTTCTGGTCGAAGGCCTTCTATCCGGTGGGCGTGCTCGTGATGCTTGCGATCTCGATGCCCTTCGGCTACCTGAACGCCCGCTCGGGCGGCGTCGCGATCAAGATCTTCCTCGGCGTGCTGATCGGCATCGCCTTCTATGCGCTCAACAACCTCTTCTCCTACCTTTCGGCCGCCGCGAGTGCGCCGCCCGCACTGATGGCGGCCGTGCCGAGCGTCTTCATGCTCGGCGCCTCCGCGCTCGCGCTCTGGTGGGTCGAGCGGCGCTAGGGGCGCCTCCCTCCAGAAAAAACAAACGCCGTCCCGTTGCCGGGGCGGCGTTTGTTTTTTCCCTTTTGCGCTCAGCGCCCGCGCTTCGCGCGGGCGGACTTGTGCGCGGCGAGGAAGCTCTTGAGCGCCCGACCGGTCGCCGTTTTGCGGCGCGCCACGTCCGCGGGAACGCCCTCGGCGACGACGCGCCCGCCGCTCGAGCCGCCTTCGGGGCCGAGATCGATCACCCAGTCCGCGTCGGCGACGACGTCGAGGTTGTGCTCGATCACGACGACCGTGCTCCCGGCGTCCACGAGCCGCGAGAGCACGCCCGTGAGCTTCGCGACGTCGGCCATGTGCAGCCCCACGGTCGGCTCGTCGAGCACGTAGAGCGTGTGCGGCGCGCGCGCTGAGAAGGCGCCGTCGGTGCGGACCTTGGCGAGCTCGGTGACGAGCTTGATGCGCTGCGCCTCGCCCCCGGAAAGCGTGGGCGAGGGCTGCCCGAGCGTGAGGTACCCGAGCCCGACGTCCTGCATGAGCTTGAGCGGGTGCGCAATCGCAGGCATGGCGGCGAAGAACTCCACCGCCTCGTCCACCTCCATCTCGAGCACGTCTCCGATCGAACGGTCTTTCCACCTGACGTCGAGCGTCTCGGCGTTGAAGCGCTTGCCCGCGCACGCCTCGCAGAGCACCTTCACGTCGGGGAGGAAGTTCATCTCCACCGTGCGCAGTCCCTGGCCCGCGCAGACGGGACAAGCGCCCTCGGTCTTGTTGAAGGTGAAGCGACCCGGACCGTAGCCGCGTTCCTTCGCCTCATTGGTCGAGGCGAAGAGGTCGCGGATCGCCGTCATCACGCCGACGTACGTGGCCGGACACGAGCGCGGATTCTTGCCGATCGGCGTTTGGTCCACCTCGAGCACGCGTCCGACGGCTTCGGCTCCCTCGATGGCGGCGAGACCGACGGGCGGGAGCGCCGGGTCCTCGAGGCGGCGGCGGAGGTTCTCAAAGAGCACTTCGCGGCAGAGCGTGGACTTCCCGGATCCCGAGACGCCCGTCACCACCGTGAGGCGTCCGAGCGGAACCGCGAGCTCCGGGATCGAGAGGTTGCGCGTCGAGACGTCCCTGAGCACGAGCCTGCGGCTCTCGGGATCGGGGGCGCGCACGGGCACGCCCGTGTGGGGGAGCGGGTGGGCGAGCATGCGGCCGGTGGGGGAGTCGGGGACCGCAGCCACGTCCTCGACCGTCCCTTCGGCCATGAGCCGTCCGCCGCGCGCGCCCGCGCCCGGACCAATGTCGATCACGTGGTCGGCGCTGCGGATCGTCTCCTCGTCGTGCTCGACGACGAGGAGCGTGTTGCCCTTCCTCGTGAGCGAGGCGATGGCGCGCAGGAGCATCGCGTTGTCGCGCGGGTGCAGTCCGATCGTCGGTTCGTCGAGCACGTAGCACACGCCCCGCAGGTTCGTGCCGAGCTGGCTCGCGAGGTGGATGCGCTGCGTTTCGCCCCCGGAGAGCGTCGGGGCGCTGCGCCCGAGCGTGAGGTAGTCGAGCCCCACCTCGGCGAGGAACGCGAGGCGCGAGCGGATTTCGGCGAGCGCGTCGCGCGCGATCGCGGCGCTGCGGGGGTCGAGCTTGAGGCCGTCCAACCACTTCGCCGCCTCGACCGCGGTCATCGCGCAGACCTCCTGGATCGCGCGGCCCTGCCAGAGGACAGCGCGGGCGACGGCGTTGAGGCGCGCGCCGCCGCAGTCGGGGCAGACCACTTCAGGTTCGTCCGCAGAGGCCGAGAACTCCTCGGCCATCGCTTCGCCCTTCTTCACGGCGCGGCGGATCGCCTGCGTGAGCACGCCGTAGCCCGAGCAGGTCGGGCAGGCGCCCATTTCGGAGTTGTAGGAGAAGAGCCGCGGGTCGAGCTCCGGGAGGCTTCTGCCGCATACGGGGCAGGCGCGCTCGAGCGAATAAAGTTCGCCCGCCTCGAGGGCGCGCAGCCCCGGGGCGACCTGGCGCGCGGGAACCGCGCGCAGCTGCCGGGCGTCGCCGAGCGCCAGGGCGGCGCGCAGAACCTCGATGAGCTCCGAGGGCGTGGCGCGCACGTCGGCGAACCCCGCGAGCGCCTCGATGTCGTGGAGCGCGTTGCGCGCGAGCTTCGGCACGTCCGTCTCGATCGAGCGGTACTCGCCGTCCACGCGCACGAGGCGCACGCCCTTCTGGCGCAGCCGCAGGAACTCCTTCTCGAAGATGCCCTTGCGCGCGCGCACGACGGGCGTGAAGAGCGCAACGCGCCCGTCTGGGGCCCGCGCGAAGGTGCGCGTCATCGATTCGGCGATCATTTCGGGCGTCTGCGCGGCGACGGCGACGCCGCAGTCCGGGCAGTGCTCCACGCCGAGCTTCACGTAGATGAGGCGCAGGAAGTGGTAGAGCTCCGTCATCGTCGCGACGGTCGAGCGCATGCCGCCGCGCGTCGTGCGCTGCTCGATCGCGACAGTAGGCGGGATGCCGCGCACGCTGTCCACGTCGGGTTCGGGCGGGGGCTGCACCATCGAGCGCGCATAGGCGTTGAGGCTCTCGAGGTAGCGCCGCTGACCCTCGGCGAAGACGATGTCGAAGGCGAGGGTGGACTTGCCCGATCCGGAAGGGCCCGTCACCACCGTGAAGGCGTCACGGGGGATGTCCACCGAGAGGTCCTTGAGGTTGTGCTCGCGCGCGCCCTCGACCACGATCGCGCGGCGCTCGCGCAGAAGCGCCTGCATCGGGCGGCCGGGCCCCTCGAGGGGCGCGAGGTTGAAGAAGTCCGCGCGCGACTTGTCGCCCGCCTGCGCGCGGCGCCACGCGGCGAGCGCGAGCCCCGTGAGAGTGCCCGCGGCCGACATCGCCTCGGGCGTGCCGGAGAAGACCACGTCGCCGCCGGCGGCACCCCCTTCGGGGCCGAGTTCGATCACCCAGTCGGCGCACCCGATCACGTCGAGGTTGTGCTCGATCACAACCACCGTGTGGCCCATGGCGGTGAGCCGGTCGAAGACGTCCACGAGGCGCGCGACGTCGGCGAAGTGCAGTCCCGTCGTCGGTTCGTCGAAGACGAAGAGCTTCCCGGCGGCGCCGTGCGCGGCGGGCACGCCCTCGGCG
Organism: uncultured Sutterella sp.; assembly: GCA_905198475.1. Lineage (GTDB taxonomy): Bacteria > Pseudomonadota > Gammaproteobacteria > Burkholderiales > Burkholderiaceae_F > Sutterella. Next base: position 5,510 of record CAJKCQ010000082.1, read on the forward strand.
ATGCGCGCGGAGAGCTTGAGGCGCTGCCGCTCGCCCCCGGAGAGCGTCGTGAGGGGCTGGCCGAGCCGCAGGTAGCCGAGGCCGGTGAGCTGCAGCACCTTCAGGGAGCGCACGACGGCGGGATGCCGGGCGAAGGCTTCCACCGCTTCGTCAACGGTCATGTCGAGCACGTCGGCGATGCTGCGGGGCTTGCCGTCGTCGAGCGCCGGGCGGATGCGCAGGATTTTCTCCTGATAGCGCCTGCCGCCGCAGGCCGGGCAGGGGAGGTAGACGTCCGAGAGGAACTGCATCTCAACGTGCTCCCAACCCGTGCCCGCGCAGCGCGGGCAGCGGCCCGCGCCTGAATTGAAGGAGAAGTCGCCGGGCTTGAGGCCCGCGGCGATCGCTTCGGGCGATGCGCCGAAGAATTCGCGCACCGCCGTGAAGGCGCCGACGTAGCTCGCCGGGTTGCCGCGCGTCGTGCGCCCGAGCGAGCTCTGGTCCACGAACTCGACGGCCGCGGGAAGTTCGCCCGTGAGCCTCACGGGCTCGCGCGGCGCCGGGCGCGGCGCCTCGTCGTCCTCTTCGGGCGTGAAGGAGACGGCGCCCGAGAGACGGCGCTCGAGCGCCGGAACGAGCGTGTCGGCGATGAGGGAGCTCTTCCCCGAACCCGAGACACCCGCGACGGCGATGAGGCGCCCGAGGGGGAAGCGGACCGTGAGGTCGCGCAGGTTGTTTGTCGTCGCGTGCATCAGCGTGAGCGCGGGGCCCTCGGGCGCGACGGGAAGTGCCTTGCGCGTGATGCGCTTTCTGCCCGAAAGGTAGGCGCCGGTTTCCGTGGGCGCCGTGAGCGCGCCGCGCGCGTCGCCCTCGTAGATGATCCGGCCGCCCGCGGCGCCTGCGCCCGGACCGAGGTCGATCAGCCGCCCGCCCGCGAGCATCACCTGCGGGTCGTGCTCGACCACCACGAGGGTGTTGCCCGCCGCGGTGAGGCGCCTGAGGATCGCGTTGACGCGGTCCATGTCGCGCGGATGAAGGCCGATCGAAGGCTCGTCGAGCACGAAGAGCGTGTTGACGAGGTTGGCGCCGAGGGCGGTCGTGAGGTTGACGCGCTGCACCTCGCCCCCGGAGAGCGTGCGGCCCTGGCGGTTGAGCGTGAGGTAGCCGAGGCCGACGTCGCGGAGGAACTCGAGGCGCGAGAGGCATTCCGAGAGCACGAGCTCCGCGGCCGCGTCGTGCGGCCGCCCGCGCAGCCCTTCGAGGAAGGCGAGGAGCGCCGAGACGGGGAGCAGCATGAGCTCGTGGAAGTTGAAGCCCGGAAGCGCCCGGCACGCCGCCTCCGTGAGGGAGCTCCCGACGGGGCGCACGACCGGCGTCGGGACGCCCGTCTTCCGCTCGAGCGCCTCCCGGTCTCCGGGCGCGCCCACGCGCCAGGCGAGCGCCTCGGGCTTGAGGCGCGCGCCCGAGCAGGCCGGGCACGGGCGGTAGGCGCGGTAGCGCGAGAGCATCACGCGCACGTGCATCTTGTAGTTCTTCGTCTCGAGCCACTCGAAGAAGCGTCCGATGCCGTACCACTCGCGGGCCCAGTCGCCCGTCCAGCCGGGCTCGCCCTCCTCGATGATGCGGCGCGCCTGCGCCGGGAGCTCGCCGTAGGGGACGTCGGTGGCGATGCCGAGGCGCCGGCAGGCGCGCAGCATGTCGGTCTTGCATTCGGAGAAGGACTGGGTCGAGAAGGGCTTGACGGCGTCCTCCTCGAGCGTCTTCGTGCGGTCCGGGATCACGAGGTCGAGGTCGGTGCTGATCACACGCCCGAAGCCGCGGCAGACCGAGCAGGCGCCGACGGGCGAATTGAAGCTGAAGGCGGCGGGCTTCGGGTCGGCCGAATGCCAGCCGCATTCGGGGCAGGTGCGCCCGAGGGCGTAGCGCGCGAAGCGCGTAAAGGCGCCGTCCTCCCCTTCGATCCAGAAGGAGACGGCGCCTTCGCCGCGCGCGAGCGCCGTCTCGACGGCTTCCACCGCCCGGGCGCGCTCGACGCGCGAGGGGCGCCAGCGGTCCGCGGCGACCGTGAGGAGCACGCCGTCGGCGCGCGCTTCGCGCGCGATGATCCGGGTGAAGCCCTGCGCGGAGAGCGCCGCCTCGGCGGTCTCGACGGGGAGCGCCTTCGGCACGAAGCGCTCGAAGGCGACCGCGGCGCGCGCTTCGAGGAGGTCGCGCCCTTCGAAGCGGGCGCGCACGTCCTCCCAGACGGAGGCGGGCGAGAAGTCGGCGACCCGCGAGCCGTCCCTCGGGCAGAAGCACTCGGCCGTGCGCGCAAAGAGCAGCTTCAGGCGGTCGTTCACCTCCGTCATCGTCCCGACGGTGGAGCGCGACGTGCGGATCACCGCGTTCTGGTCGATCGCGATCGCGGGCGGTACGCCCTCGATCGAGCGCACCTTCGGGCGGTCCATGCGGTCGAGGAACTGGCGCGCGTAGGGCGAGAAGGTCTCGACGTAGCGGCGCTGCCCTTCGGCGTAGAGCGTGTCGAAGACGAGCGAACTTTTGCCCGACCCGGAGAGCCCCGTCACCACCGTGAACGTCCCGACGGGAATGTCGAGGTCGAGGTTCTTGAGGTTGTTCTGCTCGGCCCCGCGGATGCGGATCGCGGGGACTTCCGGAAGGGCGGCGCCGGTCTCTTTCTCTTGCGTCATCTGGGCTTGTCTCGGACGGATGAATCGTTGGGAGCTTCAATTTAGCCGAATCGGCGGGCATGGCGCCGCCGCCGGGCCGCCGGACCTTCGGGTGCATCAATATGTAACAAATCGCTTCCAAACTCTTGCCAAGATGCAAATTCTTATGCATAATCCGCTTTCTCCGATTCGGGGGGATTAGCTCAGCTGGGAGAGCGCTTGCATGGCATGCAAGAGGTCAGCGGTT
>CAJKCQ010000083.1 GCA_905198475.1 uncultured Sutterella sp.
GCATAGGATGCGCAAATTCCTTCTGCATCAGGGGGGCAGCCCCACATCGAGGCGATGTCTACCCACATGTATGCACGAAGCCACGATTTTTGCGGGCGCAGGCCGGAAGAGAAAAGCCCGCCGCGGGAGCTTGTGTCCCGGGGCGGGCTTGTCCTTCAGGCGGCGGGAGGCCGCCCCGGCGGATGGAATCAGGCCTTCCTCTGCTTGTCGAGGCCGAGCTCCGACATGATCGTCGCCGAGATCTCCTCGATCGACTTCGTCGTGGAGTTGAGCCAGCGGATGCCTTCGCGCTGCATGAGCGATTCGGCGTCGTGGATCTCCTGCGTGCAGTTCTGCAGGCTCGCGTAGCGGCTTCCGGGGCGGCGCTCGTTGCGGATCTCCGAGAGGCGCTCGGGTGCGATGGAGAGGCCGAAGAGCTTGCTGCGCAGCGGAATGAGCGCGTCCGGGAGCGCGCCGCGGTCGAAGTCCTCGGGGATGAGCGGGTAGTTCGCGACCTTGATGCCGAACTGCATCGCCAGGAAGAGTGAGGTCGGGGTCTTGCCCGAGCGCGAGACGCCCACGAGGATCACGTCGGCCTGGTCGAGGCCGCGGTTGGTCTGACCGTCGTCGTGCTGCAGCGTGTAGTCGATTGCGGCGATGCGGCGCTGATACTTCTCGTCGTCGCGGATGCGGTGCGTCTGGCCGATGCGGTGCGCGCTCTTTATGCCGAGCTCGGTTTCGAGCGGCCCGACGAACTTGCGGAAGAGGTCGATGATGTGGCCCGAGACGAGCTCGTTGAAGTTGCGCATGATGTCCGGATCAACGAACGTCGTGAAGATGATCGGACGCAACCCGTCCTCCTTCTCGACGGCGTTGATGCGGCGCGCGGTGTCGATCGCCTTCTCCACGGTGTCCACGAACGGGATGCGGGTCTGGTGGTAGTGCAGATCGGGGAACTGCGTCATGATCGAGTGCGCGAGCGTCTCGGCGGTGATAGCGGTGCCGTCGCTCACGATGAAGACCTGACGGGTCTTCGCGGCCTTTTCGGTGTCAGTCATGGCTCTTCTGAGTGAAAGAGGTGGGGTTGAAGGCGTAAGAGCGCGGATTTTAAACCGTTTTTCGCTTCCGCCGTCCTCAAAGAGCGCTCGGCCTCCGGTGCGCGGGGCGCCGCTCCTAGCGCCTCATGGGGATAACCACATACGAGGGCCGCGCCGGAACGGTTAGAATGCGCGTGTTTTCAAGATCCCAGGCCCGCAGGGAAGCAGTGAAATGCGGGCGCAGTCAGAGGATAAAAATGGTACAGGGTCGCTACGTTTTCCCCTTCAGCCAACTTCGCATGACGGACGTTGACCGCGTCGGCGGCAAGAACGCTTCTCTCGGCGAGCTTCTGAGTCAGCTCACGAGCGCCGGCATCCGCGTGCCGGACGGCTTCGCCACGACCGCCGAAGCCTTCCGTCTTTTCCTGCGTGAAGGCGGACTTGAGGATCGCATCCACGAGCGGCTCAAGACGCTCAACGTGGACGACGTCAAGGCGCTCGCCGCCGCCGGCGCCGAGATTCGCGGTTGGATTGAAGAGGCTCCGTTCCCCGCCGAGCTCGAGAAGGAGATCCGCGAGTTCTATGAATGGCTGCGCGACGGCCGTGACATCTCCGTCGCCGTGCGTTCGTCCGCGACGGCCGAAGACCTGCCCGACGCCTCGTTCGCCGGCCAGCAGGAGACGGTTCTGAACGTCAACGGCATCGACGCCGTTCTGCATCACATGAAGGAGGTCTTCGCGTCGCTCTACAACGACCGCGCGATCTCCTACCGCGTCCACAAGGGCTTCACCCACGCCGAAGTGGCGCTTTCCGCCGGCGTGCAGCGCATGTGCCGCTCCGACAAGGGCGCCGCGGGCGTGATGTTCACGCTCGACACCGAGTCGGGCTTCGACCAGGTGGTCTTCATCACCGCCTCCTACGGCCTCGGCGAGACCGTGGTGCAGGGCGCGGTGAACCCCGACGAGTTCTACGTCTTCAAGCCCACGCTCGACGAAGGGAAGTTCCCGATCATCCGCAAGACCCTCGGCTCCAAGCTCATCCGCATGGAGTTTGAGACCGACGCCTCGACGGGTCGCACGGTGCGCACCGTGGACGTGGCTCCCGAGGACCGCCGCCGCTTCGCGATCACCGACGAAGACGTGATCGAGCTCGCCAAGTTCGCCCGCATCATCGAGAAGCACTACGGCCGCCCGATGGACATCGAATGGGGCAAGGACGGCACGGACGGCAAGATCTATATTCTGCAGGCCCGCCCCGAGACGGTGAAGTCGCAGCAGAAGAGCGCCGAAGTGCAGACGAAGTACTCGCTCGCGAGCAAGGGGCGCCTCCTCGCCCAGGGCCGCGCGATCGGCCAGAAGATCGGCCAGGGCGAAGTGCGCATCGTTCAGAGCGCCGCCGAAATGGACCGCGTTCAGGCGGGCGACGTCCTCGTCACGGACATGACCGACCCCAACTGGGAGCCGGTGATGAAGCGCGCGAGCGCGATCGTCACGAACCGCGGCGGGCGCACCTGCCACGCCGCGATCATCGCGCGTGAGCTCGGCATCCCGGCCGTCGTGGGCTGCGGCGACGCGACCGAGCGCCTCCTCGAGGGCGACAAGGTCACGGTCTCCTGCGCCGAAGGCGACACGGGCAACATCTACGAGGGCCTCCTCGAGATCCGCATCGAGGAAGTGGTCCGCGGCGCGCTCCCCGAGCTCCCCGTCAAGATCATGATGAACGTCGGCAACCCGCAGCTCGCGTTCGACTTCCAGTCGATCCCGAACAAGGGCGTCGGCCTCGCCCGCCTCGAGTTCGTGATCAACAACAACATTGGCATCCACCCGAAGGTGATCCTCGAGTACCCGAACGTTCCGGGCGAGCTGCGCGACGCCGTCGAGCGCCTCTCGGCGGGCTACCCGAGCCCGAAGGCCTTCTACGAGCGCAAGATCGCCGAAGGCGTCGCCACGATCGCCGCGGCCTTCTACCCGAAGAAGGTGATCGTTCGCCTCTCGGACTTCAAGAGCAACGAGTACCGCAAGCTCATCGGCGGCGTGAACTACGAGCCGGTTGAAGAGAACCCGATGCTCGGCTTCCGCGGCGCCTCGCGCTACATCGCCAATCAGTTCGCCGAGTGCTTCGCCATGGAGTGCCGCGCGATGAAGTTCGTGCGCGACGAGATGGGCCTCACCAACGTCGAGCTGATGATCCCGTTCGTGCGCACGGTCGATGAAGCCCGCCGCGTCACCGAGATCATGGAGTCGCACGGTCTGAAGCGCGGCGTGAACGGTCTGCGCCTCAACATGATGTGCGAGATCCCGAGCAACGCGCTCCTTGCGGACCAGTTCCTCGAGTACTTCGACGGCTTCTCGATCGGCTCCAACGACATGACGCAGCTCGCGCTCGGCCTCGACCGCGACTCCGGCCTCGTCGCCGCGACCTTCGACGAACGCAACGACGCCGTCAAGGCGCTGCTCTCGATGGCGATCCGCGCCTGCCGCGCCAAGGGCAAGTACGTCGGCATCTGCGGTCAGGGTCCCTCCGACCACGCCGACTTCGCCAAGTGGCTCATGGATGAGGGGATCGAGTCGATCTCGCTCAACCCCGACACGGTCGCCGACACCTGGCGCCGCCTCGCCTCGGGCCGCTGATCGAACCCGCTCCTGCGCGAGGGCTCCCCGCCCCCGCGCAGGCGTTGAGCTCTCGGCAGAGAAAGCCTCCCATCGTCCGCGAAACGGACGGCGGGAGGTTTTTTTCGTTCCCGGAGGGGCGGTTTGATTTTGTTTCATTTGCGCCGGTCGCCCTGCGTGTAAAGCCGCTGGGGAGTCGATGGGCTGCGTGCTAGACTCGAATGCGACATCCCCGAAGGGCCCGGTTTCCAATCGGCCCGGCCCCGTCCTCAGCAGAGAAGGAGCGCACGCGTGATTTCCATTTCGCCCACACTTGTCTGGTGCATTGCGGCGGCCGTCGTTCTCGCCGCGGAGCTCTTCCTCTCGACGGTGTATCTCCTCGCCGTGGTCTTTGGACTTCTCGTTGCGGCGATCTACGCCTGGATCGGCCTTGCCTTCACCTGGCAGCTCTTCGCCTGTGCGGCCGCCGTTTCGGCGGGCTGCCTCTTCGTGCTCGTCTTCGGGCGCATCCGGGCGGGCCGGCGCGATCCGGCCGAGCGCCTGCAGAACCTTGACGAAGGCAACTGCGTCAAGGTGGACGCCGTGGGCAGCGACGGCCTCGCGGTCGTCACCTATCGGGGCGCGACCTGGATCGCGCGGCCCGCGGACAGCCATCCCCTCACGGCCGGATGGTGGACGATCGCGCGCGTCGACGGCGCGCAGCTCGTCCTCGACCGGCGCGTCCGTCCGTAGCGCCGGCAAAGAATCCCTTTTTCCTTCACCTACGCCAAGAGGCTTGAACCATGGTCCTCGACTTCGCCGTCAGCGGCTTCCTCATCTTCACCGTCGTCCTGGTGGCGCTCGCCGTACTCTTCGCGAGCCAGGGCATCAAGGTGGTTCCGCAGCAGACCGCATGGGTAGTCGAGCGTCTCGGCAAGTTCCACGCCGTGCTCTCGCCCGGCCTCAACTTCATCATCCCGTTCGTGGACCGCGTCGCCTACCGCCACTCCCTCAAGGAGATTCCGCTCGACACGCCGAGCCAGGTGTGCATCACGCGCGACAACACGCAGCTCACCGTGGACGGCGTGCTCTTCTTCCAGGTGACCGACCCGCAGCGCGCGAGCTACGGCACCTCGAACTACATCATCGCGATCACGCAGCTCGCGCAGACGACGCTGCGCAGCGTGATCGGCAAGATGGAGCTCGACAAGACCTTCGAGGAGCGCGACCTCATCAACAAGTCCGTCGTCTCCTCGATCGACGAGGCGGCGCTCAACTGGGGCGTCAAGGTGCTCCGCTATGAGATCAAGGACCTCACGCCTCCGGCGGTGATCCTGCAGGCGATGCAGCAGCAGATCACGGCCGAGCGCGAGAAGCGCGCCGTCGTCGCCGCGTCTGAAGGCAAGAAGTTGGAGCAGATCAACCTCGCCACGGGCGCCCGCGAAGCCGCGATCGCGCAGTCCGAAGGCGAAAAACAGGCCGAGATCAACAAGGCCGAAGGTCAGGCGGCCGCCACCGTCGCGATCGCGAACGCCACGGCCGAGGCCCTGGAGCGCATCGCCCGCGCGACCCAGGCCGAAGGGGGCCTCACCGCCGTCAACCTCCAGGTCGCCGAAAAGTACGTCGCCGCCTTCAGCGAGCTCGCGAAGACCTCGAACACCTTGATCGTTCCGGGGAACATGGGCGACATGGCGACGATGATCTCGTCGGCGATGAAGATCGTCAACACCGCGAAGGACGCGCCCGCGGCCGCCGCGGCGCCCAAGCGCATCGGCTGACCGGCGCATTCAAAGCGAAAGGCCTCCCCGGAGAGACTCCGGCGGAGGTCTTTTTGCGCCGTGCGATCAGACAAAAACGCCTCCGGCGATCGAACCGCAGGAGGCGTTTTCGGGTCTTTAGGGCTTCATCCCGCCCGCGGTCTGCCGCCGGACATTCGACGCGGGGTCCCGGAAGGCGCGGAGCGGGGGAGCCGGAGCGTCAGAAGCGGAAGTCGCGCTCGCCGCCCTCGATGCGCTCGAGGCGCTTGACGCTCGCGTTCCTGAACTTCACGTTCTTCACCTTCGGGAGCTCGAGCTGGATCACCTGCTCGCCCTCGACGCGGGTCTTCGCCGTGGCGTAGTCGCAGAGGTACTCCTTCATCGTGAGGATGGCGTTCGCCTGACAGTAGTCGGCGATGGCGCCGTTCTTCGCGAACTCCATGAAGCGGTCGCCCGTGCGGCCGGCGCGGTAGCACGCCGTGCAGAAGCTCGGCAGATACTGGTTCTCGAGGAGCCAACGGACGACTTCGTCGAGGGTGCGCCGGTCGTTCATCTCGAACTGCGCGGAGTTCTCGATGTCGCGGATGTCGCGGATCGTGTAGCCGCCCACCGACGTGCGCGAACCGCCCGAGAGCTGCGAGATGCCGAGCTTGAGGGCTTCGGCGCGGATGCGCGCGCTCTCGCGCGTGGACATGATCATGCCGGTGTAGGGAACGGCGAGGCGGATGAGCGCGACGATCTTGAGGAAGACGTCGTCCGGAACCGCATTGGAGAAGGTGTGCGGGTCGATGTCGTCCGCCGGGCAGATGCGCGGCACCGAGATCGTGTGGGGGCCGACGCCCCAGACGGCCTCGAGGTGCTCGGCGTGCATCAGCAGACCCACGAAGTCGTACTTGTAGAGCGTGAGGCCAAAGAGGACGCCGAGGCCCACGTCGTCGATGCCGCCCTCCATCGCGCGGTCGTGCGCTTCGGTGTGCCAGGCGTAGTCGGCCTTCGGTCCCTTCGGATGGAGCTTCTTGTACTCATCCGGGTGATAGGTCTCCTGGAAGAGCTGGTAGGTGCCGATTTCAGCTTCGTGGAGCTTGCGGTAGTTCTCGACCGTCGTGGCGGCGATGTTGACGTTGATGCGCCGGATCTTGCCGTTCTTGTGCTGGATCGAGTAGATCGTCTTGATCGACTCGAGGATGTACTCGATCGGGCTGTACTTCGGATGCTCGCCCGCCTCAAGAAGCAGACGCTTGTGGCCGAGGTCCTGCAGCGCGATCACCTCGTTGCGGATATCCTCCTGCGAGAGCTTCTTTCTCACGATGTTCTTGTTCTTCGCGTGGTACGGGCAGTAGGTGCACGTGTTCACGCAGTGGTTCGAGAGATAGAGGGGCGCGAAGAGCACGATGCGCGCGCCGTATATCTTCTCCTTCACCTCACGGGCGATGTGGAGGATCTGCTCGTTGCATTCCGGGATGTCGCAGAAGAGGAGCACGGCCGCTTCACGGTGCGTGAGGCCCTTGGCGGTCTTGGCCTTCTCAAGAAGCGACTCGATGAGCGGACGGTCGGACTTGTGCTCCTCGGCCCACTTCAGGGTGTCTTCGATTTCCGCACGGTTGATGAACTCGTCCGCGCGGCGGGATTTGGGATCGTACATACGGGTGAAAATTTTTCAGGCTTTCGCGCCGCAACCAGCGGGACGGGAGCTCCTGCGGGAGGCGGACGCGTGACGGGCGTCTTGAAGCGAGCGCCCGGAGCTTTGTCGAATGCCGTGATGATACGAGGACCTTCCCGAAGATTAAAGAGAAACGACTAATTCTTTAGCACCCGTTGGACGGAGGTCAAAACCGGAGCGGTTGTGAAGGCGGCTAAGCAAATGAAGGCCGCGGCGAGCGGGCTCCCCGGGCCTTCATTCTTCTTCGCGGAGCTCGCGCATGCGGCCCAGGACGTCACGGGCGGCCGAGAGCGTGTAGAGGAACCCGCCGGCCGTGAAGAGCGCGAGCCCGAAGAGCGACGCCCCCGCGCCGATGACGGCGCCCACCGCCCCCGCCGCGATCGGGAAGGCGGCCTTGCCCGCGTTGATGAGCATGATGCGCAAGCCGATCGCCTCGCCGATGCGGTTGCCCGGCGCGAAGAGATAGACGAGGGACATCATGTTGGGCAGCGACGCCCCGAGTCCGAGCCCGAGCAGAAATGCGGCGCCCATAAGCGGGAGCGGCCGCTCGAAGAAGGGGAAGAGCGCGAAGGCGATGGTGGAGAGAAACAGCGTCATCGCGATCATGTGCCACTCCTTCACGACCCGCAGCAGAAGCGGCATCGCGAAGCGCACGACGAAGGTCGCCGCGGCGAAGGCGCCGAGCACCCAGCCGATCTCCGATGGCTTGAGGCCCGCTCCGCTCGCGTAGACCGGGATCAAGAGGTTTCCGACTTCCCAGGCGACCGAAATCACCACGGAGGCGAGGAGCACGGCGCGCATCGGGCGGTCGCGCAGGAAGTCGAGCGCGCCGCCCTCCGTCTTCGCCGCCCCGCGGGCCGCACGCCGGCGCTTCGCGAGGACGTCGCGCATGAAGGGGGAGGCGACGAGCACGGCGAGGAGCGCCGGCGCCGTGATGCACCAGACGTAGACCGCCGAGAAGGAGACGTGCTCGATCACGTAGCCCGCGATCACGGGCGTGGCGAGGTTGTTCGTGGCCGTGACGAGCGAGAGCGCCGTGAAGGCGGTCTGCCGCCCGCCCGGCGGGCAGACGTCGCCCGTCATGCGCTGAGAGGTCGTGTTGACGAGCATGAAGGCGAAGCCCGCGGCGAGACATGCGGGAAAGAGCGCCGCAAAGGCGAAGAGCCCCGTGCCGCGCGGGATGACGAGTGCGGCCGCGCCCGCCGTGAAGGCGGCGAGAAGCGCCGCGTGCACCGGGGGCCTCGGGCCCGAGCGGTCGAGCCACCGGCCTGTCTCCACCGCGCAGAGGGCCGGCACGAGCGAGATGCACGCGAGCATCAGACCCACTTCAACAGGATTGCCGCAGGAGTCCCCTTCCTTCAGGTGGGGGAGGAATGCGGC
>CAJKCQ010000084.1 GCA_905198475.1 uncultured Sutterella sp.
GGGGGGGCCCGGCGGGACAGAGCGCGCGTCCGGCCGCCGGGGGGCTTCAGAGAAGACCGCCTCAGGCGAGCGCGGCGAGCCGCTCGAGGGCGACGCCCGCGAGCATCGTCGCGGCGGCAGGGATCACCTCGTCGTTGAAGTCGAAGGTCGGGTGGTGGAGCGCTGCCTGGTGCACCTCGTCGCGGATGCCGACGCGGATCATGGCGCCGGGCACCTTGAAGAGGTATTCGGCGAAGTCTTCGCCCCCCATCGAGACGTCGATCGGAGCGGCAGCTTGCGCGCCGAAGCGGCGCGTGACGAAGCCGCGCACGTGCTCGACGGCGTCGGCGGAGTTGATGAGGGCGGGCGTGAGGCGGTCGTAGCGGAAGTCGCCCCTGCAGCCTTCGCTCTCGGCGATGGTCTTCACCATGCGCGCCATCTCGGCTTCGATCTGGCAGCGCACGGGCTCGCTGAAGGTGCGCACCGTGCCCGAGAGCGTCGCCTCCTCGGGGATGACGTTGGGCGTGTGGAAGCGCCCGGCGTTCACCGACGAGATGGAGAGGACCGCGGGTTCGATCGCGGAGACCTTGCGCGAGACGACGGTCTGGAGCGCGCAGATGAGAAGCCCCGCGGCGGGCACCGGGTCGATGCCGAGATGCACGCGCGCGGCGTGCACGCCCCGGCCCGTGAGGGTGATGTAGAAGAAGTCGGTCGAGGCCTGTGCGGGACCGGCGCGCAGCCCGAAGACGCCCTTGGGGAGCGCCGGTTCGTCGTGCGCGCCGTAGATCTCCTTGACGTCGTACTTCTCGATCACGCCGGCGTCGACCACCGCGCGCGCGCCGCGGCCGATCTCTTCGGCGGGCTGGAAGACGCCCACGACGCGGCCGGCCCATTCGCCACGCTTCTCATGGAGGTAGCGCAAGGCGCCAAGGAGCCACGTCGTGTGGCCGTCGTGCCCGCAGGCGTGGCAGCGCATCTCGACCGTGCTCCTCCAGGGGTTCTTCGACTGGTCGGGCATCGGGAGCGCGTCGATGTCGGCGCGCAGCGCCACCGTCGCGCCCGGCCGCGCGCCGTCGATCACGACCACGACGCCGCCCTTGACGACGTCGGCGTCCACGTTCGTGATGCCCCAGCCGCGGAGCGTTTCGACGATCCGGCCCACCGTCCGGGCCGTGTCGAACCCGAGTTCGGGATGCGCGTGAACGTCACGGCGGAAGGCCGCAAGCTCATCGGCCCAGGCGCCGATTTCGGGGAAGACTTTGTTCTGAAGCACGTACTGCATTTTTTCTCTTTTCCGCTTCGTTGATTGAGTGGGCGGGCGCTCTGGCGTGAGCCCCCGCCGGAGGTTCAGGCAACGATTATCGGCCGCGGCCGGCACCCCGCGCCTGCGGCGAACACCTAAGACGGCGCCTTCGGGACGCAAGAAGACGCCTTCCTCTGCCCGTCCCTCCTCCCCCTCTCGCACCACTTCCGCACCCAGGCGCACCACCGCGAGGCCAAAACAGATTTCAAGCGCACCGTATGCGTGCATTCGACGCCAAAGCCGTGCGTTTCGCTCTGGTTTGGCTTTTCCGACCGGATTAATCCAACGTGTTCGATGTTGCTGAATGGTCTCTCACCTCCTTTCCTGCAGATCCGCCCTACCGCATTTGCGCCGAATCAAGCCGCAGACGCTTAGTGAACATGCATACAACTTTTGCCGCAGTCAGTGCTAACCCGGAGTGGGGTAGTCTGAAGTTCCGCGCCGCCCGGCGCCGCGGGCCTTCGACGGGGTTCCCATTCACAAGCCGTCGAGGGACCGGACCGGGGGTGCATGACGACTGAGGAGCCGCTGCGGCACGCGGCTTGCTTCTCAAGTCATGGGGCCGTCCGGGGCCGCACGTCCATTGGGTGCAGCACGGCGGCCGCTCCTTTGCCAAACCCCAAGAATTCAAAAAATGATGGAAAGAGCAGCGAGCAACTCCAACTCCCCGCAGAACGCCCAGCCGGTGCTTGAGGTCGATCATCTGCGCGTGCAGTTCTCCTCCGACAGCGGCGTCACCACCGCCGTGGTTGACGAATCCTTCGTCATCCGCCCGGGCGAAACGCTCGCGCTCGTGGGCGAATCGGGCTCGGGCAAGTCCGTGACGTCCCTCTCCGTGATGCGCCTCGTCGAGCACGGCGGCGGCAAAATCGTCAACGGCTCGATCAAGCTGCGCTGCCGCGACGGCCGCGTCGTGGACCTCACGAACGCCTCGCGCTCGGAACTCCAGAAGCTGCGCGGCTCCGAAGTCGCGATGATCTTCCAGGAGCCGATGACCTCGCTCAACCCGGTCTTCACCGTGGGCGCGCAGATTGCGGAAAGCCTCACGCTCCACCGCGGCATGAGCGAAGCCGAGGCCCTCAAGGAGGCCGTGCACCTTCTCGAACTCGTGCGCATTCCCGACGCCGCGCGCGTCGCGCTGCGCTTCCCGCACCAGCTCTCGGGCGGCATGCGTCAGCGCGTGATGATCGCCATCGCGCTCGCCTGCAAGCCGCAGCTCCTCATCGCCGACGAACCGACTACGGCGCTCGACGTCACCGTGCAGGCCCAGATCCTCGCGTTGATCGCCCAGCTCCAGAAGGAGATCGGCATGGCGGTCCTCTTCATCACGCACGACATGGGCGTGGTGGCGCAGATCGCCGACCGCGTCGCCGTCATGCGCTACGGCGAGATCGTCGAGTCGGGCACGGCGAGCGAAATCTTCACGCACCCGAAGCACCCCTACACGCAGGCGCTCCTTTCGGCCGTGCCGCGCCTCGGCAGCCTCAAGGAGGTCGACCATCCGTGCTTCTTCCGCCTCATCGACCCGGACAACGGCCAGGTGATCGAGCCGCGCTCGGACCATCTGCACAAGCCCGGCGACGTCATCCTCGAAGTCAACGACATCGTGAAGACCTTTCCGGTGCGCACCGACTTCTGGGGCAACCCCACCTACGTCGTGCGCGCCTGCGACCACGTGAGCTTCAAGCTCCGTGCGGGCGAGACGCTCTCGATCGTGGGCGAGTCGGGGTGCGGGAAGTCGACGACGGGCCGCGCGGTGCTGCGCCTCCTCGACGTCGACTCCGGCGACATCCTCTTCAAGGACAAGTCGCTCGTGCACATGACGCGCCGCGACCTGCAGGTCGAGCGCCGCAACCTGCAGATGATCTTCCAGGATCCGTACGCGTCGCTCGATCCGCGTCAGACCGTCGGCTACTCGATCGCCGAGCCGCTGATGATCCACAACGTCTGCTCGAAGTCGGAGATGTGGGACCGCGTCGCGCAGCTCCTGAAGCGCGTCGGCCTCTCGCCCGACATGGCGAACCGCTATCCGCATGAATTCTCGGGCGGCCAGCGCCAACGCATCTGCATCGCGCGCGCGCTCTCGTTGCGCCCCAAGGTGATCATCGCCGACGAGTGCGTCGCGGCCCTCGACGTCTCGATCCGCGCGCAGGTCGTGAACCTCATGATGGAGCTCCAGGAGGAGATGGGTCTCTCCTATATCTTCATCTCCCACGACATGGGCGTCGTCGAGCGCATCAGCCACCGCGTCGCCGTCATGTACCTCGGGCAGATCGTCGAGATGGGTCCGCGCCGCGCCGTGCTCTCCAACCCCCTCCACCCCTACACGCAGAAGCTTCTTTCGGCCGTGCCGATCGCCGACCCGGCCGAGCGCAACCTCCTGAAGCTCCTCAACCTCTCGGACCTCCCGAGCCCGGTGCGCAGGGTGGGCGACGATCCGGTGATCGACCCGCTCGTTGAAGTCGAACCCGGCCACTTCGTCGCGCGCCATCAGGTCGGGCAGATGCCGGGCGCCTGATCCCTCAGAACGTTCGGCGCAAGTCTTTTTCCGACCACTTCTCTCAACCCAAAGGAAAAGCCATGAAAGCTCTGAAAGCGCTTCTTCCGCTTCTTCTCGCCGGCGCCGTCGCCGCGGGGGGCGCGCAGGCCGCCACGAAGGACGTGACGGTGGCCGTCGCCTCCACCTTCACGACGCTCGACCCGTACAACGCCTCCGACACGCTCAGCCAGGCCGTTGCGAAGTCCTTCTACGAAGGCCTCTTCTCTTTCGACAAGAACATGAAGGTCGTGAACGTCCTCGCCGAGTCCTACGAGGCCTCCGCGGACGGCCTCACCTACACGGTGAAGCTCAGGAAGGGCGTGAAGTTCCAGAACGGCGAGGACTTCACCTCCGCCGCCGTCAAGGTGAACTACGAACGCGTGATGGACAAGAAGAACGGCCTCAAGCGCTTCGTTCTCTACTCCAACATCGCCAGAATCGACACGCCCGACGACTTCACGGTGGTCTTCACCCTGAAGAAGCCCTTCTCGGCCTTCATCAACCAGCTCGCGCACCCGAGCGGCGGCATGATCTGCCCGAAGGAGCTCGAGAAGTGGGGCGCCAAGATCGCCTTCCACCCCTGCGGCACGGGCCCCTTCGTGATGAAGGACTACAACCCGAGCGAAGTGCTCAAGGTTGAGAAGAACCCGAACTACTGGCGTGCGGGCTATCCGAAGGTGGATTCGATCACCTGGAAGCCGGTCGTTGAGAATTCGACCCGCGTCGCGATGCTCCTCACGGGCGAGGCCGACTACGCCTTCCCGGTTCCGGCCGAGCAGGTGAAGCAGATTGAGTCAAAGGACGCGGTGCGCCTCGACATCACCCCGTCGATCATCACGCGCTACGTCGAGATGAACCTCACGAAGAAGGTCTTCGAGGACATCCGCGTGCGTCAGGCCCTCAACTACGCCGTCAACAAGCAGGCCCTCGTCAAGGTCGCCTTCAGCGGCTACGCCGACCCCGCGACCGGCGTCGCGCCCATGGACGTCGACTACGCCGTGAAGCTCGGCCCCTGGCCCTACGACCCGAAGAAGGCCCGCGAACTTCTGAAGGAGGCGGGCTACCCCAACGGCTTCAAGGTCGAGCTCTGGTCGGGCTACAACCACACGACCGCCGCGAAGATCGTGCAGTTTCTGCAGCAGCAGCTCGCGCAGGTGGGCGTGAAGGCCTCCGTGCGCACGCTCGAAGCCGGCCAGCGCACCGCGATGGTCGAGTCGGTGAAGCCCGAGGAGTCCAAGCACGAGCTCTACTACATCGGCTGGTCCTCCTCGACGGGCGAAATGGACTACGCGATCCGTCCGCTCCTGGCGACCTCGAGCTTCACGCCGAACGACTCCAACGAGTCGTACTACTCCAACAAGATGGTCGACGAGAAGCTCATGGAAGCGCTCGCCACGACCGGCCGCGAGAAGAAGGCCGAGCTCTACGCCGACATTCAGAAGCAGATCTGGAACGACGCGCCCTGGATCTTCCTCGTCAACGAGAAGAACATCGCCGGCAGCGCCAAGAACCTGACGGGCTTCTTCATCCAGCCCGACGCGAGCTTCAACTTCACCGAACTTGAAGTGAAGTAATGCCGCACCTCCCTGCGGGAAAAGGCGCCCCGTCCCCGACGGGACGGCCGCCCGCAGGAGCGGCGGACAAAACGACAATCACAAAACCCACACCTCCTCCCAACACCGTGCAGGCGAGTCCATGCTGAGATATTTCATTAAAAGACTCCTGGGCATGATCCCAACGCTCATCCTCGTGGCGATCTGCGTCTTCTTCTTCATCCATCTGCTGCCGGGCGATCCCGCCCGCCTCGCCGCGGGTCCTGAAGCCGACGAAGCGACCGTCGAGATGATCCGCCACAGCCTCGGCCTCGACCGCTCGATCCCCGAGCAGTTCCTGCACTTCGTCTCGGGCGCCGTGCAGGGCGACTTCGGCACCTCCATCCGCTCGCAGCGCCCCGTGATCCAGGAGATCAGCGAGCGCTTCGGGCCGACGCTCTACCTCACGCTCGCCTCGATGTTCTGGTCCGTGGTCTTCGGCCTCGTGATCGGCGTCGTTTCGGCGGTCTACCGCAACAAGTGGCCCGACCGCTTCGGCATGACGCTCGCCGTCTCGGGCATTTCGTTCCCGGCCTTCGCGCTCGGCATTCTCCTGATGGAGATCTTCTCCGTCGAGCTCGGGTGGCTCCCGACCGTGGGCGCCGCCTCCTGGAAGCACTACATCCTGCCCTCGATCACCCTGGGCGCGGCGGTCGCCGCGGTGATGGCCCGCTTCACCCGCGCCTCCTTCGTCGAGGTGCTCCACGACGACTACATCCGCACTGCGCGCGCCAAGGGCGTGCCGGAGACGAAGATCGTCGTCAAGCACGCGCTGAGGAACGCCCTCATTCCGGTGGTGACGATGATGGGCCTGCAGTTCGGCTTCCTCCTCGGCGGCTCCATCGTGGTCGAAAAGGTCTTCAACTGGCCCGGCATGGGGCGTCTGCTCGTTGACGCCGTGGACATGCGCGACTACCCGATCATTCAGGCGAGCGTGCTTCTCTTCTCGCTCGAATTCATCGTGATCAACCTCGTGGTGGACGTCCTCTACGGTTGGATCAACCCCTCGATCCGCTACAAGTGAGTCCTCTCGGAACCGCTTCATAAGAATTTGGAGAAAAAAGAAGATGAGTACCTCTACCGCAGTGGATCCGCGCAACGCCCGCTCGAACGACGCGCTGCGCACGCCGATGACGGAGTTCTGGCGCAAGTTCAAGAAGCAGCCCGTCGCCATGGCCGCGGCCGCCTTCGTGCTCTTCCTGATCGTGGTCGCCGTCCTCGGCCCCGTGATCACGCCCTACGATCCGGAAAACTACTTCGACTACGACATGCTCAACAAGGGTCCCTCGGCTGCGCACTGGTTCGGCGTTGACGCCCTCGGCCGCGACATCTTCTCGCGCATCGTCGCGGGCACGCGCATTTCGCTCGTGTGCGGCTTCTCGTCGGTCTTCGCCGGCGCCGTGATCGGCACGATCCTCGGCCTCATCGCGGGCTTCTACGAAGGGTGGTCGGACCGCGTGATCATGCGCATCGCCGACGTGCTCTTCGCCTTCCCGGGCATCCTGCTCGCGATCGGCATCGTCGCGATTTTGGGCGGCGGCATGTTCAACGTGGTCGCGGCCGTCGCGATCTTCTCGATCCCGGCCTTCGCCCGCCTCGTGCGCGCGAACGTGCTTTCGCTCAAGAACCAGACCTACGTCGAAGCGGCGCGCAGCCTCGGCATCAGCGACTCGATGCTGCTCTTCCGCCACATCCTCCCGGGCACGATCTCGGTGATCCTCGTCTACCTCTCGATGCGCATCGGCACGTCGATCATCACCGCGGCCTCGCTCTCCTTCCTCGGTCTCGGCGCCCAGCCGCCGATGCCTGAATGGGGCGCAATGTTGAACGAAGCCCGCGCGGACCTCCTCACGGCCCCGCACGCGGCGATCTTCCCCGTGATCGCGATCTTCCTCACGGTGCTCGCGTTCAACCTCCTCGGCGACGGTCTGCGCGACGCGCTCGACCCGAAGGTGGATACGAACCGCTGACCGACATCCAAAGTCTGCATTCCCTTGAAGGGGGCGGCGCGGGATTCCGCGCCGTCCCCTTCGGCTTTTCGAGCCCGCCCGCCTCCCGAAGGTTGCGCTTTTCCGAGTGCGGGCCCATAGTTCTTCTTCAACACGTCCCTCGCGGGCGACATCCGCGCCGCGCACCTCGCCCGGGGACGAACTGCAAGACCTTCAGGCCCCTCACTTTTCCCGAGCCTTCCAGGCGGAAACGCCATGCCGACCCTCACGCTCCCCGCTCCGCAGCCCCTTGCGATGCCGCTCTCGGACGCCCTTTCGCGCCGCCGCTCCAAGCGTGCCTTCACGCGCGAGGACATCACGCCGCAGCAGCTCTCGAACCTCCTCTGGGCGGCCGCGGGCGTCACCGACCCGTCGGGGAAGCGCACGGCTCCCTCGTGCCTCGACCTCCGTGCGGTGACGGTCTTCGTGCTCCGCGCCGACGGCGCCTGGCGCTACGACGCCGCGAAGAACGTGCTCGAGCAGACGACGCCCGAGGACCTGCGCGCAGCCTCAACCCTGGGGCAGCACCAGTTCGTCGACGCCGCACCCGTGACGCTCGTCTTCGTCGCCGAGGAGACGCCGCGCACGAAGATGGCGCGGCCCTCGTGGATCTACCTCGACGCCGGGACGATGGTCCAGAGCGCGTACCTCGCCGCGACGGCGATGGGGCTCGGGGGCGTCGCCCGCGGGTCGGTGGACGGCGCCAAGCTCGGTGAACGCATGCGGCTCCCCGCTACGATGAAGCCCATCTTCTGCTTCACCGCGGGTCATCCCGCGCCCTGAGCGCGCTTCTTCCCCCGCCCGCTCCGCCGGGGCTCTCCCCAGGTCCCGGCGCAGCCGCCCACGAAAACCGGCCGAGGGAGCCCGCGAATTTATCCGTTGGGAGGAATCGGTCGAAAGGTCGTTGAGATATATCAAGTTCTGAATATGTT
>CAJKCQ010000085.1 GCA_905198475.1 uncultured Sutterella sp.
CGAAGGATCGAAATCTTATAGAAGTCTTTCCTTCTTGTCAAGAGCGATTTGAAGAATTTTTTGATTCGTTCGCGTCGTTCCTGATTTTTGCCGCTTCGTTTCGAAGCAGGAGGCGAATTATGAAGATGCTCGAGGCGTTTGTCAAGAGCATCGCAAAAAAATCTTTCGCCGCCCCCTCATGCGAACGCCCCGCAGGGCGACGGAGCCGCTGCGGGGCGTTTGTTTGTCGGGATCAGAGCGCGCGGATGCGGCCTTCGGCCTCGAGCTCCTTCCTGCGGGATTCTTTGAGGACGTTCACCCAGACGTTGGTGCGGCCGGTGCTGTCCTCCTCGAGGTACACGCCCTGGAGTTCCGGGCTAAAGCCTGGGAACCGGTTCACGCCTTCAGCGAGCGCCATAAAGTATTCGAGCACCGGGCCGCCCCAGACCTCACCCGGGACGCAGCAGATCACGCCCGGCGGGTACGGCAGCGCCCCTTCGAGGGCGATGCGGCCGGCGGCCTCTTCGAGCGGGATGTACTCGGCGTTGCCGCGCATGAACTCGAAGTGCGCCTGCTGCGCGTCCATCACCGCCTTCGGGAACGAGCTCTCGCGGAACATCGCCTTCTGCAGGCGCTTGATGTCGAACTCGCGGCAGTAGTCGTGCATCTCCTGGCAGAGCTCGCGGATGCGGTAGCCCTCGTAGCGGTCGGCGTGCTCGCGGTAGACCTGCGGAATCACGTCCTTCATGAGCGCGTCGGTCTCGAGAAGCTTCTCAAAGCGCGCGATCTGCGTTGTGAGGGACGAGATCTTGGCGGTCGTCTGCGAGGGCGTCAGGAGGAAGAGAATCGAATTGAGGTCGCACTTCTCGGGCACCACGCCGTGGGCGCGCAGGTAGTTCGCGAGAATCGTCGCCGGAACGCCGAAGTCCTCGTACTCGCCCGTGTCGGTGTCGATGCCGGGCGTCGTGAGGAGAAACTTGCAGGGATCCACGAAGTACTGGTTTTCGCCGTAGCCCTCGAAGGCATGCCAGCGCGCACCGGGCTTGAACTGGAAGAAGCGCAGGTCCTGCGCGATCGTCTCGGTCGGGTAGCTCTCCCAGGGGCGGCCCATCACGGTGGGCGGCACGAAGGGCTGGATGTAGCTGCAGGTGCGCTTGATCTGCTTGCGCGCCTCAATGCCGATCTTCACGCACTCGTGCCAGATGCGCTGGCCCGACACGCCCGAGTGCATCTTCGCGTTGATGTCGATCGAGGCGAAGAGCGGATAGAAGGGCGAGGTGGAGGCGTGCAGCATGAAGGCGTTGTTCACCTGCTTGTGGGTGACGTAGCGCGCCTGGCCGCGCACGTGCGCGTCCTTCTTGTGGATCTGCGAGGTCTGGGAGAAGCCCGCCTGCTGCTTGTGCACCGACTGCGTGACGAAGATGCCCGGATCCTCGGGCTTGAGATCGAGCAGCAGCGGCGAGCAGTCCTTCATCATCGGGATGAACTGCTCGTAGCCCACCCACGCGGAGTCGAAGAGGATGTAGTCGCAGAGGCTCCCGATGCGGTCCACCACCTGGCGGGCGTTGTAGATCGTGCCGTCGTAGGTGCCGAGCTGAATCACCGCGCAGCGGAAGGGCCGGTCGCGCTTCGCGCGCTCGGGGTCCACCTCAGCGGCGCGCCGGCGCAGCTCCGCCTCGTCGAAGCAGTGGTTGTCGATGCCGCCGATGAAGCCGTAGGGGTTGCGCGACGTCTCGAGGTAGACCGGACGAGCCCCGGCGAGCACGAGCGCGCCCTGGTGGCAGGACTTGTGGTTGTTGCGGTCGAAGAGCACGAGGTCGCCCGGGGTGAGGAGCGCCGAGAGCACAACCTTGTTGGAGGTCGAAGTGCCGTTCAGAACGAAGTACGTCTTGTCGGCGTTGTAGACCTTCGCCGCGTGCGCCTGCGCCTCGTATGCCGCGCCCGCATGGATGAGCAGGTCGCCCATGTCCACGTCGGCGTTGCAGAGGTCGGCGCGGAAAATCGTCTCGCCGAAGAAGTTCGCGAATTCACGGCCGGCCGGGTGTCGGCGAAAGAAGGCGCCGCCCTGGTGGCCGGGACAGTCGAACTGCTCGTTCGCGGTGCCGACGTAGCGCCTGAGGCTGCGGAAGAAGGGCGGGAGAATCTTCTCCTCGTAGCCCGTCGCGGCGTCGATGAGCTGCCGCACGAAGAAGGGCTCCTCGCTCGGATCGTCGTTCACGACGCCCATGCAGCGGCCGATCCATTCATCCGGGACGTAGCGGCCGCGCTCGACGAAGATGAAGATCGGGATCCCGAAGCCGTAGCCGTCCACCCGGTCGAGCCAGCCCGTTTCGGCATCCTCGACGGACATGAGCACGACGCCCGTTTCGGTCATCTCCGCTTCGGAGAGCCGCACGACCTGCCGGTCCTTGGGAAAGTTCTTGAAGGTGACGTTGTCGCTCACGGCGATGGCAAGCTTCTGCATGACCTGATGTTCCTCTCGAGGAAGAAGGACTGCGGGAGTCCGGAAGTTCGCGCGTCCGCTCGCCTTTGAATCGGGTGGCGGAGACCGGCGCGAAGTATATCGGCGAAACGGGCCGTTTCCACGCGCATTTTCCCGCAATCCGAACGCGGATGCGGGAGTCCTTCGACGCCTGAAGACGGTCGGGCCGCACATGCCTGCGAGAGGCGCGTGCGGCCCGACGGGGTTCTTCACCCCGCTTCACCCTCCGTCCCGTTTAGGGCCGGCGAGTGAAGCGGGGCGAGATCACTCGATCAGCCCACCCACTTGCGGGCGTTCTGGAAGAGGCGCATCCAGCCCGAGGCGTCCGTCCATTCAGCCGGATGCCACGAGAGTTCGCAGGCGCGGTGGCTGCGCTCGGGGTGCGGCATCATGATCGTAAAGCGGCCGTCGTCGGTCGTGAACGAGGTGAGGCCGCCTTCCGAACCGTTCGGGTTGGCCGGGTAGGTCGCGGCGGGTTCACCGCGGCCGTTGACGAAGCGCGCGGCGGCGTGAGCGAGGAACGCGTCCTCGGGCTTGAGGAACTCCACGCGGCCTTCGCCGTGGGAGACCACGATCGGGAGCACCGAGCCGGCCATCCCTGCGAAGAGGATGGACGGGCTCTCAAGCACCTCGACGGCCGCCAGGCGCGCCTCGAACTGCTCGGAGCGGTTGCGCAGGAACTCGGGCCAGTGCGCCGCGCCCGGGATGAGGCCGCGCAGGCGGCTCATCATCTGGCAGCCGTTGCACACGCCGAGGCCGAAGGTGTCCGGACGGCTGAAGAAGGCGGAGAACTCCTCGACCAACTTGTCGTTGTTGAGGATCGTCTTCGCCCAGCCGCCGCCGGCGCCCAGCACGTCGCCGTAGGAGAAGCCGCCGCAGGCGGCGAGCCCCTTGAAGCCCGAGAGGTCGATGCGGCCCGAGAGAAGGTCCGTCATGTGCACGTCCCAGGCCTCAAAGCCCGCGCGCGTGAAGGCCGCGGCCATTTCGGTCTGCGAGTTGACGCCCTCTTCGCGCAGGATCGCGATCTTCGGGCGAACGCCCGTATTGATCATCGGCGCGGCGACGTCCTCATCCACGTTGAAGGTCGTCTTCGCGAAGACGCCGCGGTCGGATTCGTCCATGATGGCGGCGAACTCCTGGTCGGCGCATTCGGGATTGTCGCGGCCGCGGGCGATCTGGTGCGAGACCTCCGCCCAGGCGCTCTGGAGTTCGGCGCGCGGGAAGGCCGCGAGCACCTCGCCCTTCACCGTGACCTGCAGCTCGTCGGCCTCGATCAGTTCGCCCACGAAGTGGCAGCAGTCGGAGAGCCCGAAGGCGCGCATCTGCGCGGCTACTTCGTCCACGCGGTCCGCCGGGACCTGGATGAGGGCGCCCAACTCCTCGTTGAAGAGCGTGTTGAGGACCGTGGCGCCCTTCGCCTCGAGGAGCGAATCGAGCGCGAGGCGCACGCCGATGCGGGAGGCGAAGTTCATCTCGGCCGCGGCGGCGAAGAGGCCGCCGTCGGAGCGGTCGTGGTAGGCCCAGGCGCAGCCGGCGAGCTCGAGCTTGCGCAGCGCCTCGATGAAGCGGCCGAGAAGCGCGGGATCCTCGCAGTCCGGAGCCTCGTCGCCGAAGCGTTGGGCGGTCTGCGCGAGGATGGAGCCGCCCATGCGGTTCCTGCCGCGCCCGAGGTCCACGAGGACGAGGACGGAGTCGCCCAGGTGCTTCGTGCGCTTGAGTTCGGGGGTGAGCGTGAGGGCGACGTTCGTCACCGGAGCGGCCGCGGAGACGATGAGCGAAACCGGGCTCATCACAGTCTTCTTTTCGCCCGCCTCCGTCCAGCTCGTGCGCATCGAGAGCGAGTCCTTGCCGACCGGGATCGAGATGCCGAGCCCGATGCAGAAGCGGCTCGCAGCTTCGACCGCGTCGAAGAGCTTCGCGTCCTCGCCTTCGGCGCCGCAGGCGGCCATCCAGTTGGCCGAGAGCTTCACGCGCGGCAGTTCGATGTCCGCGGCGGCGAGGTTCGTGAGCGCCTCGCCGATCGCCATGCGGCTCGCGGCGGCGGAGTTGATCACCGCGACCGGCGTGCGTTCGCCGACCGCCATCGCTTCGCCGCGCATCGTCTCAAAGCCGAGCGTCGTCACGGCGCAGTCGGCGACCGGGACCTGCCAGGGGCCGATCATCTGGTCGCGGGCGACGAGGCCGCCCACCGAGCGGTCGCCGATGGTGATGAGGAAGGACTTGCTCGCGACGGCCGGGTGGCGGATCACGTCGTAGGCGGCCTTCTCGAGCTCGATGCCTTCTTCGGCGAAGGGCGTGAGGAGCTTTTCGGCGTGCTTGACGTTGCGGTGCATGCGGGGCGCCTTGCCGAGGAGGACCTCCATGGGCATGTTCACGGCGTCGGTTTCACCCGGGCGTTCGACCACGAGGTCGGCCTTCTCGGTGATGCGGCCGAGCACGGCGTACGGGCAGCGCTCGCGGCGGCAGAAGGCGTCGAAGCGATCGAGACCGGCCGGGTCGAGCGCGATCACGTAGCGCTCCTGCGACTCGTTGCACCAGACTTCGAGCGGCGACATGCCCGTCTCCTCGACGGGAACCTTCGAGAGGTCGAAGCGCGCGCCCTTGCCCGAGAGGTCGGCGAGTTCGGGCATGGCGTTCGAGAGGCCGCCGGCGCCCACATCGTGGATCGCGAGGATCGGGTTCGCCTCGCCCATCGCCCAGCAGCGGTCGATCACTTCCTGCGCACGGCGCTCCATTTCGGGGTTGCCGCGCTGCACGCTGTCGAAGTCGAGCGCTTCGGAGTTGGCGCCCGTGTTCATCGAGCTCGCAGCGCCGCCGCCGAGGCCGATGCGCATGCCCGGGCCGCCGAGGACGATCAGCAGGCTGCCCGCCGGGGGAACGAGCTTCTTCGTCTGGTCGTCGCGGATGCTGCCGATGCCGCCCGCAAGCATGATGGGCTTGTGGTAGCCGTAGCGCACGCCGCCGACGTTGGCTTCAAACGTGCGGAAGTAGCCGAGCAGGTTCGGACGGCCGAATTCGTTGTTGAAGGCGGCGCCGCCGAGCGGGCCCTCGGTCATGATCGAGAGCGGCGTGGCGATGCGGCCCGGAGCGCCGTAGGCCTTCGCCGAGGCTTCGCCCGTCGCGCAGTCGCCGTCGTTCTCCCAGGTCTGCGGGGCGTCGGTCAAATGAAGCGCCGAAGTCGTGAAGCCCGTGAGGCCGGCCTTCGGGCGGGCGCCGCGGCCCGTCGCCCCTTCGTCGCGGATTTCACCGCCCGAGCCGGTCGAAGCGCCCGGGAAGGGAGAAATCGCGGTCGGGTGGTTGTGCGTCTCAACCTTGAAGACGGTGTGCACGCGCTCGGTGCGGCGCTCGAAGGTCGAACCGAAGACGTCCGTTTCGCCCGGACGGGGATAGAGGCGCACGACGTCGCGCCCCTCGAAGATCGCCGCGTTGTCGGCGTAGGCCGTGATCGTGCCGAGGGGCTGCGCCTTGTGGGTGTCGCGGATCATGCCGAAGAGCGTCTCTTCGCGGTCCTTGCCGTCGATCGTCCACTTGGCGTTGAAGATCTTGTGGCGGCAGTGCTCGGAGTTGGCCTGCGCGAACATCATGAGCTCGACGTCGGTCGGGTCGCGCTGGAGCTTCCCGAAGGCGTCGGCGAGGTAGGCCACTTCGTCCTCGGAGAGCGCGAGGCCCATCGAGAGGTTCGCGTCCTCAAGGGCCTTGACGCCCTCCTTCATCAGCGGCACGGTCGCCATGGGCTTGCCCGCGAGGTCGGTGAAGAGGTTTTCGCGCGGATAGTCCACCGGCACGACCGATTCGGTCATGCGGTCGTGCAGCAACGCGAGGAGCGCCGCGCGCTTCTCGTCCGTGAGCTCCGTCCCGGCGGTGAGCCCGATCGTGAAGAGCGTGCCGCGCTCAACGCGGAGCACTTCCGCGATGCCGCAGTTGCGCACGATGTCCGTCGCCTTGGAGGCCCAGGGCGAGATGGTGCCGAGGCGGGGCACCACGAGCGCGAGGAGCGAGGGCTCGACCGCCTTGTCCGGGGCCGGGCCGTAGTTGAGGAGCGCTTCGAGGCGCTTCGAGGCCTCTTCGCCGAGAGCCGCCGAGGCATGCACGAAATGAATGAAGCGGCTCGAAACCGCTTCAACGGAGGGCTCTACGCCTCGCAGTGCGCGCAGAAGACGCTCTTCACGGAAGTCGGAGAGCGCACGGGGGCCTTCAAGATCAAAAACGATGCCGGCGAGTGAAGCCATAGCTGCTGATTCCTCGAGGGGTGGGAAAACTTCGAGGCGCCTCAACCGGAATCGGCCGGGCGCCGAAAAAAAAGGTTAGCCCCTGATTATAAGGGGGCGGCGGGCGGCGCCCCGCGCGAGGAGGCGGCCTTCATGAGAACGATGCCCGCGACGATCATCAGCGCCGCGGCGGCGGGCAGGAGCCAGGACATGGCGCATCTCCTTTTGTGCGTGAAGTCCAGGCCGTCCCGGAGAAGCATTCCGGCGCGCATCCCGTGCCGGCGAGGTGCGATTGTATCCGCCCGGCAGTCCGTTGTTCGGAATCCGCGGAATCCGGGCGGCGCAGCTCCAGCTCCTGGTGCCGGGACCTCAGGACAACGCTCCACATGCGGGTAGCCGCAACAACTTTCCACTTTTTGCGAGTCCTCATGCCTCTCTGCGGTTATGCACGCCTTGTCGAGCTGCTGGGCCTTCCCGTCCCGCCTCCTCGATTCCAGGTGGAGTCCTCTCACGCCGTCAACCGCAGGGTTCTGCGCGGCGACAGGCTCCTCGTCCCGGTCAGAGCAGCACCCGAAGGCTCGTCGCTCCTCGATCACATTCTTTTTGCGCTCAAGAACGAAGGCGTCAACCTCGCCGTTCTTTCGGGGGCGCTGCCGCACGTAGAGTCAGACGACCTTCAACAAAGAATCGATGCCGCTCCAATGTCCACGGCACTCAGGAAGGCGGCGTTTCTTTGGGAATACTTCACCCACGGAAGTCTTCGTCTGAAGCGGCCGCCGAAGACTTTCATTCCGCTTTTTGATCCGGAGCGTTACATCACGGGCCGCTCTATGCGGAACGAAAAGTGGCGGATCAACGTCAACGGCATCGGAAGTCTTGCATACTGTCCTACTGTTGGAAAAACCGAACTTATCAACCAAGACTTGGCAACCGATCTCCTCAAGCGGACGAACCTCTGGTTCGCCTCCATCGGCGCCATTGCCGCGGACCGCGCTCTTGACTGGGCTTATTTGAATGAGACACGAGGAACATACGAACTAGAGCGCGAACCTCTTTCAGAAGACCGTTCAAGACGATTTGTTCAACTTCTTCAACACGCCGATGACGAACAAATTCTGTCCGAAAACTATCTTTGCGAATTACAAAATCAGGTAGTTTCGTCGATATTCAATCACGCCTACTCCTGGAGAACGGAGCAGAACTGGCTGAGCAAACAGAGCGGAAGAAATGCGCTTTCCGTCACCTATGTCCCGCCCTCTCCGGACGATCTGGGCAGCCTGATGCACGACTATCTTGCGATGGTGAACCCCAAAAGTCGGCTAATGCCTACTCAGAGTCTTCCGCCGGAAGGGTCTCTTC
>CAJKCQ010000086.1 GCA_905198475.1 uncultured Sutterella sp.
GGGCCGCCTCTCTTCGTGTCCGCACGAAGAGAGGCGGCCCGGCCGTTTTCTTATTCATCGTATTCATCGCCCCCTCTTCCGGGCACTCCCGCGGCGGCGGCGGGTTGAGGCCTTCCTCTACGGCGAAGCCGCCCTCCGCGGACTATGCTTTGGAAGAGGCGCGCGCAGCCCCCACGGAACAGCACGGCCCTGCAGAGAGCCCGATCAACCCTCCGGGCGCCCGGGACGAACGCCTGCCGCGCGCATGCACAAGAACAGGAAGAACGCCATGGCCCTCGATTCCGCTCCGACTTTTCCGGACGACATGTACGCCACAGCCGACGAAGGCGCCAAGCCTTTGCCGACGCCGCCGAGGAAGCCCATATCCCCCTTTGGCTTCACCAAGCACCTGCAGCGTTCTCCGATTCCCGTTCCCGTCATGCCCGCGAAGCTTCCCGACGCGGACCTGCCGCTCTTCACGCCGCAGCACTCCGACGGCGTCGTGACCGCACAGGCGCTCGTGGACACCTGCCGGCTCTATCTCTCGCCCTCTGACGTCGAGAAGATCCGCGAGGCGTACCGCTACGCCGACAACGCGCACCTCGGGCAGTTCCGCAAGTCGGGCGAGCCCTACATCACGCACCCCATCGCCGTCGCCTCGATCCTCGCCTCCTGGCGCATGGACGCCGAGACGATCGAAGCGGGCCTCATGCACGACGTGCTCGAAGACACGGGCACGAGCAAGCGCGAGATGGCCGAGAAGTTCGGCATCGAGGTCGCGGAGCTCGTGGACGGCGTCTCCAAGCTCGACAAGCTCAAGTTCTCCTCGAACGAAATCGCCCAGGCCGAGAGCTTCCGCAAGATGCTCCTCGCGATGTCGCGCGACGTGCGCGTGATTCTCGTCAAGCTCGCCGACCGCATCCACAACATGCGGACGCTCGGCGTGATGCGCCCCGAGAAGCGCGCCCGCATCGCCCGCGAGACGCTCGACATCTACGTGCCGATCGCGCACCGACTCGGCCTCAACAACGTCTTTCGCGAACTCCAGGAGCTCTCCTTCGCGAACCGCTATCCCTTGCGCTACCGCGTGCTCTATGAAAACGTCCTGAAGACGCGCAACAACCGCCGCGAGTACCTCGAGAAGGTGCTGCACGACGCGAAGACCGCGCTCGCAAAGGCGGGGATCCCCTGCCGCATCCTCGGGCGCGACAAGACGATCTACGGCATCTACAACAAGATGCGCGAGAAGCACCTCTCCTTCTCCGACGCGCTCGACATCTACGGCTTCCGCATCGTCGTACAGTCGCGCGACGACTGCTACCTTGCATTGGGCGCCCTCCACCAGCGCTGGAAGCCCGTCAACGCCCGCTTCAAGGACTTCATCGCCATCCCGAAGTCGAACGGCTACCAGTCGATCCACACGACCGTAATTGGTCCGGACGGCACGCCCGTGGAGTTTCAGCTGCGCACCGAGGCGATGCACCGCATCGACGAGGACGGCATCCTCGTGCACTGGCTCTATGCATCCTCCGACGACACCTCGGACCTGCAGTCGCGCACGGCCGCCTGGCTGCAGAACCTCCTCGAGATCCAGCGCACGAGCTCGGACAGCACGGAGTTCCTCGAAAACATCAAGGTCGACCTCTTCCCGAACCAGATCTACGTCTTCACTCCGAAGGGCCGGATCATTTCGCTCCCGAAGGGCTCCACCGCGATCGACTTCGCCTACGAGATCCACACCGACATCGGCAACCACACCGAGGCCGTGCGCATCAACGGAGAGCCCAAACCCCTCACCGACGCGCTCAAGAACGGCGACCTCGTGCAGGTGATCACCTCGCCCGACACGCACCCGAGCCCCGCCTGGCTCTCATCGGTCCATTCCGGCCGCGCGCGCGCCGAGATCCGCCAGTACCTGAGGAGCTGCCAGTTCGACGAATCGACGAAGCTCGGGCGCCTTGCGCTCGAAGCGGTCGCGGCCAACCAGAAGATCGACCTGATGGCGATTCCGAGCTCGATCGAGCAGAAGCTTGCCCGCGAGTTCGGCGCGCAGAGCCTCGCCTCCCTCTACGCGATGATCGGCCTCGGGAAGGCGCTCCCCGCCGCGGTGCTCCACCGGCTGCGCATGCTGCTGCGCGAAGAGAACCTCGAGAGCACGAGCGGCGACCTGCCCGCCGTCATCGTCAACGGCAACGAAGGCGTCGCGCAGCACCTCGCCGTCTGCTGCCACCCGATCCCGGGCGACGAAATCACGGGCTACAACCGTCCGGGCCTCGGCCTCACCGTCCACCGCGAGGACTGTCCGCACGCGAAGCGCGGCAAGCAGGCTGATCCCGCCCGCTGGATGCACCTCGAGTGGGGTGCGACGAAGCCCGGAGCGCACTTCGCCGTGCCGCTCGAAGTCCGCGTGAAGGACTCCCATGCCGGCCTCGCCACCGTGGCCGCGGCCGTCTCCGAAGCAAATTCGAGCATCACGGCCGTGACGCTCGAGGAGCGCGAAGCCGAGCACATCGTCCACGTGACGGTGCTTGTGCGCGACCGCAACCACCTCATCCACGTCGTGCGCACGATCCGCCAGAACGAGGTCGTGCTCAAAGTGAAGCGCGTCTTCGAAGAGGGCTCCCCCACGAAGCGCCGCCTCTCGGTCTGACCGGACGGAAGGGGCTCCGCCCCCTTCCACCCCTCAGAAGCGCAAACGCCTCCCTGAAGCCCTCGGGCCCCGGGGAGGCGTTTTGTTTTTCCGGCAGTCCGTTCTCTAGGGCAGCGGCTGCTCGTTCGTGTAGGTGACCTCAAGGATTTCGAGCGTGTCCACGCCCGCCGGATGGGTCGAAGTGGCCGGGGTCGGGAGCTTCACTTCGTCACCCTCATGGTGCTTGAGAAGCACGCGGGCGATCGGGCTGATCCAGCTCACGTCGCCGTGCTCGGCGTCCGCCTCGTCGATGCCGACGATGCGGATCTTGCGCTCCTCGCCGCGCTGATTGGCGTAGAGCACCGTAGCGCCGAAGAAGACCTGGTCGGTCTCGGGGTGAAGAGCGGGATCCACCACCTCCGCGGACTCGATGCGCTTGTTGAGAAAGCGGATGCGCCGGTCGATCTCGCGCAGACGCTTCTTGCCGTAGAGGTAGTCGCCGTTCTCGGAGCGGTCGCCGTTGCTCGCCGCCCAGGCGACGACGTTCACGACGTCGGGGCGCTCGACGTTCACCAGGCGCTCGCGCTCGTCGAGAAGCCTGCGGTAGCACGCGGGCGTCATGTAGTTCTTCGTATTGGGAGGAAGCCCGGGGAGCTTCACCTCGTCATCGTCATCCTGAGACATGGCAGCAATTCCTGCGGCATAGCAAAAAGCCCCGGAAGACGAAACAACCGAGGCTTTTTACAAGAATTCGTGGTGGTGGAGAAGAGGAGGATCGAACTCCCGACCTCTGCATTGCGAACGCAGCGCTCTCCCAGCTGAGCTACTTCCCCGCACCGGAGGAGAGGAATTGTGCCCTCAGAAGCGCCGTTGCGCAAGTACTTTGAATCAAAATACCGCATATACGGTATGCGATAGGTATTGGCGCGCTTCCCGCAGCCCGAGTGCGCCGGCCCCGCGGCGGCGGCGTCCGCGCGGAATCGCCGGCCCCATGCGCCATAATGATGAACATGCAGAAAATTGACTTTCACTTCAACGTTCCCAACCGCCTGAGGTACGCCTGTCTCGTCGCGCGCACCGTCTACAAGCGCGGGCTCACGCTCGCGCTCTGGACCTCCGACGCCGAGCGGCTGCGCAGTCTCGACGCGCTCCTCTGGCGCTTCGACGACCTCGCGTTCCTGCCGCACGCCCGCTGCGGCAGCCGCCTCGAGGGTGAAACGCCAATCCTGCTCTCCACGAACCTCGCAGAGCTCAAGGGCGACGTGCTGCTCCTTCTTGACGACCATCTGCCGGGAAACTGGAAGACGGAGTTCGAGCGCTTCGCCCGCATCATCGACGTGGTGAGCACGGAGCCGCAGGAGCTCAAGCTTTCGCGCGAGCGCTACCGCGCCTACAAGGCCCAGGGCGTGGAGCTCGCAGCCTACGACCGCCGTCAGTAGCCGACCGATCTTCCCGCCTCTCCCCCTCTTTTCTCCTCCCTCACCCTTTGAGGATTTGACCGCGATGAACCGACAGGAACCCGTCATCGACGCGAACGCCACAACGAGCGTGCTGCTCACGCACCGCGTCCCCTTGTCCTGGGAGGAATTGGTCCGCATTGCGCCGGCGGAGGCCCCGCGCGAACCGACGCTCACGCTCCCGCCTGCAGCCGAGTCCGCGCCCGTCCCGCCGACGGCGGCGGCAAAAGCGCCCGAACCGGCGCCGGCCGCCCCCGCAG
This sequence comes from uncultured Sutterella sp., assembly GCA_905198475.1. Taxonomy (GTDB): domain Bacteria; phylum Pseudomonadota; class Gammaproteobacteria; order Burkholderiales; family Burkholderiaceae_F; genus Sutterella. The sequence continues at coordinate 4,326 of CAJKCQ010000086.1, forward strand.
CGCCCGCACCCGCTCCCGCCGAACCGCAGCCGCTTCTCCTCACCGACGCCGAGAAGAAGGCGATCATCGCGCGCCTTGCGCCCGGAATCGAAGCCACCGTCCGCCAGGGGCTGCGCGACGCGCTCGACCTCGCCGTCTCCAACGCCGTCACGCGCCTCAAGGCCGACCTCGAGCGCACGCTCTCCGCGCAGGTCGTGCAGGCCGTGGACAAGGAGATCCGCCGGGCGGACCTCTCCGACATCGTCAAGCGGTGAAGCTCTGCAGCGGCGGCTGAGCCCCGCACCCACCGCCGCGCCCGTCCGTAGCGCCCTGCGTTCGTGAGAAAATTGCCGAACCAATGATTTTTTGACGCATCGACCCGACCGGAGGGCCTGCGGCGCCCTGAGGCGCTCCCCCGGGCCCGCTTCGGGCCGACCGCCCTTTTTCATCCCCGACGCCGTGCGCGGCGCGGCTGCAGGAGACCTTCTCCCGCGCCGCCCTCCGGCGCCAATTTCTTTCTGTGAAGTCATGACGGAACAGCAATCCCAAGAGCTCGCCAAGAGCTTCGACCCCAAGACCATCGAATCGCGCTGGTATCCCATCTGGGAGGAGCGCGGCTACTTCAAGGCCGGCCTCGATCCGAAGAAGCCCGCCTTCTCCATCCAGCTGCCGCCCCCCAACATCACGGGCATCCTGCACATGGGTCATGCCTTCAACCAGACGGTGATGGACACGCTCACGCGCTACCACCGCATGGCGGGCTACAACACGATGTGGCTGCCGGGCACCGACCACGCCGGCATCGCTACGCAGATCGTGGTTGAGCGCCAGCTCGAGAAGCAGGGCCTGAAGCGCCGCGACATGAAGCGCGAGGACTTCATCGCCAAGATCTGGGAGTGGCAGAAGTTCTCCGGCAGCTCGATCCTGCAGCAGATGCGCCGCCTCGGCGACAGCGTCGACTGGGACCGCCTCTACTTCACGATGGACGACAAGCTCTCGAAGGTCGTGATCGAAACCTTCGTGCGCCTCTATGAAGAGGGCCTCATCTACCGCGGCAACCGCCTCGTCAACTGGGACCCGAAGCTGCAGAGCGCCGTCTCCGACCTTGAGGTCGAAAGCGAAGAGGCCGACGGCCATCTCTGGGAGATCCGCTATCCGGGCGTGGACGGCTCCGAAGGCGTCGTCGTCGCGACGACCCGTCCCGAAACGCTCTTCGGCGACCAGGCGGTCGCCGTGCATCCCGAGGACGAGCGCTACAAGCACCTCGTGGGCAAGATGCTCAAGCTCCCGCTCACCGACCGCGTCATTCCGGTGATCGCCGACGAGTACGTCGACCGCGAGTTCGGCTCGGGCTGCGTGAAGATCACGCCGGCGCACGACTTCAACGACTTTGAGGTCGGCCGCCGCCACAACCTCCCGATGCTCAACGTCCTCACGAAGACGGCGCGCATGAACGAGAACGTGCCGGAGAAGTACCGCGGCATGGACCGCTACGAGTGCCGCAAGGCCGCCGTGGCGGACCTCGAAGCCGCCGGGCTCTTGGTCGGCATCAAGCCGATCAAGCACATGGTGCCGCGCGTCTCCCGCACGGGCGAAATCGTCGAGCCGATGCTCTCCGAGCAGTGGTACATGGCGATGAGCAAGCCCGCGCCCGAAGGCTCCCTCTATCCGGGGAAGTCGATCGCCGAAGTGGGTCTCGAAGCCGTCGAATCCGGCGAAGTGAACATCTTCCCGGCTGAGTGGCGGGGCGTCTACCGTCAGTGGCTCGACAACATCCAGGACTGGTGCCTCTCGCGTCAGCTCTGGTGGGGTCATCAGATTCCGGCCTGGTACGACGAGGCGGGCAACGTCTTCGTCGCCCGCACGGAGGCCGAGGCGCAGAAGCAGGCCGATGAGAAGGCCGGCCACCCCGTCAAGCTCACGCGCGACGAGGACGTGCTCGACACCTGGTTCTCCTCGGGCCTCGTGCCCTTCTCGACGATCGGCTGGCCCGACGCCGAGGGCGAGGAGAAGACCGCCTACGACCTCTACCTCCCCTCGACGGTGCTCGTCACCGGCTACGACATCCTCTTCTTCTGGGTCGCCCGCATGGTGATGCTCACGAAGCACTTCACCGGCCGCGTGCCCTTCAAGAACGTCTACATCCACGGCCTCGTGCGCGACGCCGAGGGCAAGAAGATGTCGAAGTCCGAGGGCAACACGCTCGACCCCCTCGACATCATCCAGGGCATCGACCTCGAGCATCTGATTGAAAAGAACACCCGCGGTCTGCGTCAGCCCGAAAAGGCGCCGATCGTCGAGAAGAAGCTCCGCAAGAACTACCCCGAGGGCATCGCCGCCCACGGCGCCGACGCGCTGCGCTTCACGATGGCCGCCTACGCCACGCTTGGCCGCAACGTCAACTTCGACCTGAAGCGCGCCGAGGGCTACCGCAACTTCTGCACGAAGCTTTGGAACGCCACCCGCTTCGTGCTCATGAACGTCGAGGGCAAGGACTGCGGCGTGGGCGAAACCGCCGGCGCACCGATGGAGTTCTCCTTCGTAGACGAATGGATCAAGAGCGAGCTCGCGCGCACGACGAAGGAGGTGATCGCCGCCTACGCCGACTACCGCCTCGACAACGCCGCGAACGCCATCTACTCCTTCGTCTGGAACCAGTACTGCGACTGGTACGTCGAGCTCGCCAAGGTGCAGCTCCGCGGCAGCGAAGCCGTGCAGCGCGCCACGCGTCACACGCTCGTGACGGTCCTCGAGACGGTGCTGCGTCTTGCGCACCCGATCATCCCGTTCATCACCGAAGAGCTCTGGCAGAAGGTCTCCGTCATCGCCGGCACCCGCCGCGAGGATGAAGAAACCTCGATCATGATTCAGGCCTATCCGACCTTCAATGAAGCGGATCTGAAGCCCGAAGCCACGGCCCGCATGGCAACCGTGCAGCAGATGATCGACTCGATCCGCAACCTGCGCTCCGAGATGAAGCTGCCGCCTTCGCAGAAGCTCCCGCTTCTCATCTCCGGCAATGAAGTCGAGTGCCTCGCCGCCGCGCCCTACCTCCAGCAGCTCGCCCGCGTTGAGCCGGTCGAGCACGTGGAGAACATGGAGCAGCGCCAGAAGGGCACGGTCGCTCCCGTCGCGATCGTCGGTGACTTCAAGCTGATGCTCAAGGTCGAGATCGACGTCAAGGCTGAACTGGAGCGTCTCGAGAAGGAGGCCGCCCGCCTGACCGTTGAGATCAAAAAGTGCGAAGGGAAGCTTTCCAACGAGAAGTTCATTTCAAAAGCCCCTTCCGATATTGTGAACGCAGAAAAAGATAGATTAGCAAACTTCACGGAAAAACTAGCAAAACTTCGTCAACAAATTGAAGTGATTAAGTAATACTCAGCAGCAAAAGATAACGAGAAACGAAGTAACTACGTTTCTCGTTATCTATCCAGTATTTCCGATATCACAGGGTTCGAGTAAATAATAAACGCCTCATCCGACATTTCAGGGCGAACGCATCAACCAGGCCTAGCTCAAATGTAAATATCTGAGCCGGCCT
>CAJKCQ010000087.1 GCA_905198475.1 uncultured Sutterella sp.
GTCCTCGCGGTAGACCCAGGAAGCTTCAGTAGTACCGTACTTTGGGATTCTTTTACTGAATGGCGCCCGGGCGCTCTCCGTGATTCTCTTCAGAGAGAGAGGGTGGGCGCCGGGCGCGCGTGCAGCAAAAGAAGACGCCCGCCGCAGTCCTTGAGACCACGACGGGCGTCGTTGGAGGGTTTGGGCTCCGGAGGGGGCGTCAGCTTCTCGATGCGCCGCGGATTTCGTCGACGACGATCCCGGCCGCGCCGAGGCAGATCGCGACGTCCGCGACGTTGAAGGCCGGCCAGTGCCAGTTCCTCCAGTAGAAGTCGAGGAAGTCGATCACGTACCCGGCGCTCACGCGGTCGCAGAGGTTGCCGACGGCGCCCGCGGCGATGAGCGTGAGCGAGAGACTGAAGAGCGTGCGCGCGTTGTGCTTCCAGAGAAGCCGCAGCACCACGGCCGTCACCGCGAAGGCGAAGGCCGAGAGCACCCAGCGCTGCCAGCCGCCCATCTCCGCGAGGAACGAGAAGGCTGCGCCGTAGTTGTGCGCGAGCACGAAGTTGAAGCCCGGAAAGACCGCGATTACGTCGCCCGGGTCGAGCGCCCGCTCGAACCAGAACTTCGTCGCCTGGTCGAGGGAGAGCACGAGGAACCCGAGGAACGCCCAGAGGGCGAACCGCGCGCCGCCCGGGCGGCCGCCCCGCGGGGAGGCGGCGCGCACGGGGCGCTTCTTCGCTTCAGCGCCCGCCATTTAGGCGAAGAGGCGCTTTTCGCCGGCGCCGAAGAGGTTCGTCACGCAGCGCGGGCAGAGCGTCGGATGTTCGGCGTTCGAGCCCACGCCCGGCACGTAGTGCCAGCAGCGTTCGCACTTCTTCTCTTCGGAGGGACGCACGGTGACCTTGAGTTCGCCGTCGGCGGCCTTCACGAGCTTCACCTCGGACATGATCATCACGAAGCGCAGTTCGTCGCCGAGCGAGGCGAGCGTCTCGTAGAGGCCTTCCGGAGCGGCGATCTCGCCCGTCGTCTGCAGCGACGAGCCGATCGTGCCGCGCACGCGTTCATCCTCGATCGCCTTCTGCACGATCGCGCGCACTTCGCGCACGGCCGCCCACTTGGCGAGGAGCTCCGCGTCGCCGCCCACTTCGGGGAGGTGGCGGAAGGTTTCGACGAAGACCGTGCCCGCCTCGTTGGGCGAGAAGATCGCGAACGCCTCCTCGGCCGTGAAGGAGAGGATCGGCGCGATCAGGCGCAGCAGCATCCCGGTGATCATGTAGAGCGCGGTCTGGGCGGAGCGGCGCGCGGCGCTCTTCGGCGCCGTCGTGTAGAGGCGGTCCTTCAGAACGTCGAGGTAGAAGCTCCCGAGGTCCGTCGAGGCGAAGGTCTGCAGCAGCGTCACCACGTTGTGGAAGCGGTAGTCCTTGTACTCGGAGAGGACGCGCTTTTGGAAGTCCTCGGCGTAGGCGATGGCCCAGCGGTCGAGCTCGACCATCTCGTCGAGCGGCACCGATTCGGTCTTCGGATCGAAGTCGGAGGTGTTCGCGAGCAGGAAGCGCAGCGTGTTGCGGATGCGGCGGTAGGACTCGACCACGCGGTTGAGAATCGTCGGCCCGAGGCGCAGTTCGCCCGAGTAGTCGGTCGAGGCGACCCAGAGGCGCAGGATTTCGGCGCCGAACTTGTCGCTGATCTCCTGCGGACGGACGATGTTGCCCTTCGACTTGGACATCTTCTCGCCCTTCTCATCGACGCAGAAGCCGTGCGTGAGGAGCTGGTTGTAGGGCGGACGGCCGTCCAACATCGTGCCCGTGAGGAGCGACGAGTGGAACCAGCCGCGGTGCTGGTCGGAGCCTTCGAGGTAGAGGTCGGCCGGCCACTGGAGGATGTCCTTGTGCGAGCCGCGCAGCACCGTGTAGTGCGTCGTGCCCGAGTCGAACCAGACGTCGAGGATGTCGGTGGACTTCACGTAGTCCTTCGCCTCGTCGCCCAGGAGGTCTTCGGGCTTCACCTTGGCCCAGGCCTCGATACCGCCTTCGGCGACCAGCGCCTCGGCCTTCTTCATGAGCTCGAGCGTGTCGGGGTGAAGTTCGCCCGTCGCCTTGTTGAGGAAGAAGGGCAGCGGCACGCCCCAGTTGCGCTGACGCGAGATGCACCAGTCCGGGCGGTTCTCGATCATCGCGTAGAGGCGGTTGATGCCCCACTCGGGGAAGAACTTCGTCGCCTTGACGCCTTCGAGGGCGGCTTCGCGCAGCGTCTTCTTCGAGGAGGGCAGCCCGAGCACGCTCTTCGTGTCCTCATCGGGCGCGTCCATGCGCACGAACCACTGCGCCGTGGCGCGGTAGATGAGGGGGGTCTTGTGGCGCCAGCAGTGCATGTAGCTGTGGACCATCTTGCCCGACGAGAGGAGCGCCCCGGCGACGCGCAGCGTGTCGAGGATCTTCGGGTTCGCCTGCCAGATGTTCATGCCGGCGAAGAACGGCAGCCAGGCGGCGTACGTGCCGTCGCCCTGGACGGGGTTGAGCACTTCGTCGTTCGTCATGCCGTGGCGCTTGCAGGAGACGAAGTCGTCCACGCCGTAGGCCGGAGCCGAGTGCACGATGCCCGTGCCGGAGGTCGCCTCGACGTAGTCGGCGAGGTAGACGGGCGAGTAGCGGCGGTAGCCCTCGTGCATCGCGTAGAGCGGATGCTTGAAGCGCACGCCTTCGAATTCGGCGCCCATCGCGGTCGCGACGGTCTTGCCCGTGAAGCCGTAGCGCTTGAGGCACTCTTCGGCAAGGTCCTTGCCGAGGATGAGGAGGCGGTCGCCGCAGTCGACGAGCGCGTACTCGAGTTCGGGGTGCATGTTGAGCGCCTGGTTGGCGGGGATGGTCCACGGGGTCGTGGTCCAGATCACCACCGAGCAGGGCTTGTCGAGCTTGACGCCGAAGATCTTCTCGACGCGCTCGTGGTCCTCGTCCGTGAGCTCGAACGCGACGTCGAGCATCGGGGACTCGCGGTCCTTGTACTCCACCTCGGCTTCGGCGAGGGCGGACTGGCAGTCGAAGCACCAGTTGACGGGCTTGAGGCCGCGGTAGACGTAGCCCTTCTCCATGATCTCGCGGAGCGCGCGGATTTCCGCCGCCTCGGTCTCATGGCGCATCGTGCGGTAGGGGTTGTCCCAAAGGCCGAGAACGCCGAGGCGCTTGAAGTCCGCCAGCTGCAGGAGCGACTGCTCCATCGCGTAGGCGCGCGCGAGCGACTGCATCTTCTCGACGGGGAGGTTCTTGCCGTGGAGCTTTTCGATCTGAACTTCGATCGGCATGCCGTGGCAGTCCCAGCCCGGAACGTACGGAGCGCAGAACCCTTCGAGGGTCTTCTCCTTGACGATCATGTCCTTCAGGATCTTGTTGACCGCATGGCCGAGATGGATGGCGCCGTTGGCGTAGGGAGGGCCGTCGTGGAGGATGAACTTCTTCGCGTCGCGTCGCGCGTCGAGAATGCGTTCGACGATCTTCTTCTCCTCCCATTCGCGGATCCAGGCGGGTTCGCGCTTCGGGAGGTTCCCGCGCATCGGGAAGGGCGTATCCGGCAGGTTGAGCGGATACTTCTTGTCGGCGTCCTTGGCCGCAGTGTCAGCTTTTGCCATTTTGGTCGTGGCTCCTGGCCCCCTCGGGCTCTTCAGGTCGGGCGCGGCGTGCGGGCGGCATCGTCTCCCGGCCCCTTCGAATGGGATCGGGCGGCGGTTCCGCGGGCGGCTGCGCTCCATGGAACAAAAAACGTTTTCCCGCGCTTCTTCTGGTCGGTTGCGCCTGACGGTCTGCCGGAGGGCTCGGGCCGCTTCCCTGCGGGAAGGCGGCTCGGCCGCAGCCGGCGGGCCTCAGAGCACTTCGGCCGTCCCCGGGGCGAGCCCGAGGATCTGACGCGCGCGGGCGGCGTCGTTGCGGATGGCGGCCTTGAGTTCGTCAAGACCGCTGAATTTGTGCTCTCCCCGTATTCGCTCGACGAACCGCACGCAGATGGTGCGGTTGTAGGCGTCGCCGTGCCAGTCGAAGAGGTAGGTCTCGAGCAGCCACCGGCGCGAGTCGCTCACGGTGGGCCTGAGCCCCAACGAAGCGACGCCGGGAAGCGCCGCGCCCGGAACGATCCCCTCGACCCGCACGGCGAAGACGCCGGAAAGAGCGGGGCGCGCGCGGCTGCCCGGCGGAATCGGCGCGATGTTGAGGGTCGGGAACCCGAGCGTGCGCCCGAGCGCCTGACCGTGGATCACGCGGCCGGCCATCGTGTAGTCGTGCCCGAGCATCACGGAGGCTTCGTAGAAGTCGCCCGCCGCGAGCGCTTCACGCACGCGCGTCGAGCTCACCTTGCGCTCGCCGTGGAAGAGAAGCGGCGAAATCCACGTCTCGAACCGGTAGGTCTTCCCAAAGTGCTCGAGGTCGTGCGCGCTCGCCGCGCGCCCGCTCCCGAAGCGGAAGTCTTCGCCCACGGTCACCCAGCGGGTGTCGAGCCCCTCGACCAACACGCGCTCGACGAACTGCTCGGCGCCTTCGCGCGCGATGCGTTCGTTGAAGGGAAGCATGTAGATGCGCTCGATGCCGCAGTCGAGAAGGCGCTTCACCTTGTCGCGCAGCGTGGAGATGCGCGGCACCGGATCGAGGTGCGGGAAGTACTCGCGCGGATGCGGCTCGAACGTGAGCACCGAGGGCACGAGCCCGCGGTCGCGCGCCGCCGAGACGAGCCCCTCAAGAAGCGCCTGATGCCCCGTGTGCACGCCGTCGAAGTTGCCGATGGCGAGCGCGGTCGGAACGCGCAGACGATGGTCGGGAAGGCCGCGGAAGACGTGCATGGGAGTTCGAAGGGTGGAAGCGGTTCAAGGGTGGAATCAAGGCGAAAAATTATAATGTCCGGTGCGCCTGCACGCGCACGCACGGATTGGGGACGCCCTTCAACTTCGGCCAGATGATCTAGGAGTTTTCGCTCAAGCCGGCTGCGCGCCGCCCGGAGGCGGCAGGCCCGCCTCCGAGGTGCTTCCCAAAGACGCCGGAGGCGTCCGAGGCCGTTAGAATGGCGCCCTTTTCTCCGGACCACACGCGCGATCCGCTCCGCTTCCCAATGGAGCGGCCGTCGGCCTCCGTGCGCAAGGGGCTCCCACAAGGCCTCAAAACGCGCGGCGTCCGCCCGCCGCCCTTCCACCCCCACACACTTCTCCCGCACTCCACCATGAAGAACATCGTCATCCTGCTTTCCGGCCGCGGCAGCAACTTCGAGGCCATCCTACGCACGGCGCGCGCCGAAGACTGGGAGAAGGCGGGCCTCAAGATCGCCGCGGTCCTCTCGAACCGCCCCGAAGCGAAGGGGCTCGAGACCGCGCGCGCCGAAGGGCTCGACGCCTACGCCGTGGACCACAAGGCCTATCCCACCCGCGAAGCCTTCGAAGAGGAGCTCGTGCGCTTGATCGAGCCCTACGACCCCGCCGTGGTCGTGCTCGCGGGCTTCATGCGCATCCTCACGCCCACCTTCGTATCGCGCTTCGAGGGCCGCATCCTCAACATCCACCCGGCGCTCCTGCCGCTCTTCCCCGGGCTCGACACGCACCGGCGCTGCATCGAGGCGGGCTGCCGCGTGCACGGCTCGACCGTGCACTTCGTCTCGGCCGTCCTCGACGGCGGCGCGATCATCGGGCAGTCGGTCGTCCCCGTGATGACCACCGACACGCCGGAAACCCTCGCCGCGCGGCTCCTGCCCTACGAGCACAAGGTCTATCCGAAGTGCGTGCGCGCCGTCGCTGAAGGCCGCGTGAAGCTCGTTGACGGCCGCGCCGTGATGGACGACGCCACCGCGCGCGAGCTCGCCGTCTTCTACCGCGACTAAAGGGGCGCTTCCGGAGCCCGAAGAACATCACCCGGCGGCGGGCGCCACTCGTCCGCGCCGGACTCATCAAGACCAAAGGATTTTTTCGTCATGGCTGAAAACCATCCCAAGCGCCGCGCCTTCGCGATGCAAAAGCCCCGCCGCACTGAACGCGCCGAGCCGGGCAGAAGGCGCACCGAGCGTCAGATCGCCGCCACGAAGCGCCAGAACGCCGAGCGCGCCGCCCACGGCTGCGCCAAGCAGAGCGGCCCGAAGACGCCCGAAAGCCGCATGGCGCCGCGCGCGCCCGGCCGCGTGCGCATCACCTCGCTCATCGTCGACGAGCTCGCCCGGGCGCTCAGGGTGATCCTGCGCTTCGACGGCCCCGCCGACGTTCTCATGAAGCTCTTCTTCAAGAGCAATCCGCAGCTCGGCATGCGCGACCGCGGCCTCATCGCCGAAGGGATCTACGAGGCGTTGCGCCGCTACGGGACGCTGCGCGCCGCGATGCGCCCGGTGCACCCGGACCGCGCGCCGAAGCTCGCCGCCCTCGCCGTGCTCGCGCGCCAACACGGGATCGACGCGATTTCGCCCACGGCGATCGGCTCCGAAGAAGGCCCCTTGAAGAACGTCCTTGCCTTCGACGTCTCGAAGGCTCCCGCGCACGTGCAGGCCGAGCTCCCGCAGTGGATGTACGACCTCATCACGGCGCAGTACCCCGACGCGGCGGACCTCTGCCGCTCGATGACCGAGGGCGCGCCCCTCGACCTCCGTGTGAATCTCCTGAAGACGAACCGCGACGAGGTCTTGGCCGAACTCGCGAAGAACGGCGTCGAGGCGCACCCGACGCCGCTCTCGCCCGACGGCGTGCGGCTGCCGACGAAGCCCGGCCTCACGCGCTGGCCGATCTACCAGGACGGCCTCGTGGACGTGCAGGATGAAGGCAGCCAGCTCATCGCCCGCCTCCTCACGCCGCGCCGCCGCGAGATGATCTGCGACTTCTGCGCGGGCGCGGGCGGCAAGACCCTGGCCCTCGGTGCGCTGATGCGCTCCACCGGGAGCCTCTACGCCTTCGACGTGAATGAGAAGCGCCTCGCGGGCCTCGCTCCGCGCATGCGCCGCGCCGGCCTCACGAACGTCCATCCGGTCGCGATCAAGAGCGAGCAGGATCCGCGCGTGCGGCGCCTCGCCGGGAAGTTCGACCGCGTGCTCGTGGACGCCCCGTGCACCGGGACGGGCACGCTGCGGCGCAACCCCGACCTCAAGTGGCGCCTCTCGCCCGAGGAGTTGGAGCGCATCAACGCGATCCAGAAGAGCGTGCTCAACCACGCCTCGAAGCTCGTGAAGAAGGGCGGGCGCCTGGTCTACGCGACCTGCTCGCTCCTCGAGCGCGAGAACCAGGACGTCGTGAACGGGTTTCTCGCCGACCATCCCGGCTGGCGGCTCGTTCCCGTCGCCGAGGTCTTCGAGCAGCAGGGGATTCACTTCGCCCCGGGCCAGCTCGAGCGCTTCGAGGGCTTCATGCAGCTCCTCCCCCACGTGAACAACACCGACGGCTTCTTCGCCGCGGTGCTGCAGCGCGACGAATAAGCCCTACGGGCGTCTGCGGGCGCCCGAGGCAAAGAAAAGGCGGCGCTTCGGCCTTCCCTCGGGGAGTCTCGAAGGCGCCGCCTTCGTTTTTCCAACCGGCGGGGCCGCGCGTTACCAAACCGAGCCGTAAAGCCCCGTCATTCATGGCGGGGGTATAA
>CAJKCQ010000088.1 GCA_905198475.1 uncultured Sutterella sp.
AGCCCCGGCCGCTCCCGCCGCGGCCGAAGAGAAGCCCCGGCGGCGCACCCACCGGAAGGTCGCGCCCGCCGCTGCGGCCGCGCCCGCGGCCGAGCAGACCGTTGAGGCCGCCTCTGAAGCGGCGCCTGAACCCGCTCCTGAGGTGGCTCCTGAAGCCGAGGCGGCTCCCGCGAAGCCCGCCCGCGCGCGCAAGCCCCGCGCCGTCAAGAAGGCCGCTGCGCAGAAGACGCCCAAGGCGCCGAAGAAGAAGCCCGGCAGAAAGTCCAAGAAGACGGGTGACGAGGATTTCGACGAGGACGACGGCGGCATCGTCGATCTGATCGACGAAGACGACGGCGAGGAGAGCTTCGAGGACATCCCCGAACTTGAGGATGTGGAGGACGTCGAGGACGCGTCGGACGCCCCCAACGACAACGACGACGGCTCCGACGGCGCCCAGGAGGGCGGCGACGAAGCGTCCGACGGCTTGGTCGAGGAGGCCGGGGACGCGCCCAAGAAGGCGCGCCGTCCGCGCCGCAACCGCGCAGCGCGCGACAAGGCGCTCCTCGAGGCGATGAAGCACGGCTACGGCTCCGAAGAGGAGTCGAAGGAGGACCGCCGCTCGCGGCTCCTGAAGCTCATCACGCTCGGCAAGGAGCGCGGCTACGTCACCTACAGCGAGATCAACGACAACATCCCGAACACGCTCCTCGACGAGGACGCGATCGAGACGATCGTCAACATTCTCGGCAACCTCAACATCGCCGTGCACGAGGTTGCCCCCGACGAGGAGCAGCTCCTCATCCAGGGCGCGGGCGAGGCGGTGAGCGACGAGGACGCCGAGGCCGAGGCCGAAGCCGCGCTCTCGACCGTCGAGAGCGAGTTCGGCCGCACGACCGACCCGGTGCGCATCTACATGCGCGAGATGGGGTCGGTGGAGCTCCTTTCGCGTCAGGGCGAAATCGAGATCAGCAAGCGCATCGAGGACGGCCTGAAGCACATGGTGCTCGCGATCGTGCGGTGCCCCGTCACGGTGCAGGAGATCCTCGAGGGCGCCGAGCGCATCCGCTCGGGCGATGCCGCGATCGACGAGATCGTCGACGGCATCGTTTCGCCCGACGACCAGAAGAACGTCGTGGGCTCGAACCCCGACGAGACCGACATGGGCGCCTCGGCGATGACCGTCGGGCAGTTGGAGGAGCTCAAGGTGAAGAGCCTCGAAGTCTTCGACAAGGTGGGCGAGCACTTCCGCACGCTCGTGCGCGCATTCGACGATAAGGGTCCGAAGGCCCCCGAACTCGAGTCGCTCAAGGACCAGATCCAGCAGGAGCTGATGGGGATTCGCTTCACCGCGAAGACCGCCGACCGGCTCTGCGAGTCGCTTCGCCGCACGATCAACGACGTGCGTCGCAGCGAGCGCGTGGTCTACGACGAGTATGTCCGCAAGGTCGGCATCGACCGCGAGTGGTTCCTGAAGACCTTTATCCCGAACGCCACCCGCATCGGTTGGGTGGACGACGTCGCCGCGGCCTTCCCCGCGAAGGCACAGGCGGTGACGCACCTGCGCGCCACCGTCGAGGAGGAGCAGCGCCATCTCGCCGAAGTCGAGAAGTCCGCGCACATGACCGTGGATGAGCTCCTCGAGACCTATAAGCAGATGGCGACGGGCGAGGCGAAGGCGCGCAACGCCAAGCGCGAGATGACCGAGGCGAACCTGCGCCTCGTGATTTCAATCGCGAAGAAGTACACCAACCGCGGCCTGCAGTTCCTCGACCTCATTCAGGAGGGCAACGTCGGCCTCATGAAGGCCGTGGACAAGTTCGAATACCGCCGTGGCTACAAGTTCTCGACCTACGCGACCTGGTGGATCCGCCAGGCGATCACGCGCAGCATCGCCGATCAGGCCCGCACCATCCGCATCCCGGTGCACATGATCGAGACGATCAACCGCATGAACCGCATCACGCGTCAGGAGCTCCAGGAGACGGGCGTGGAGCCCGACAGCCGGCGCCTCGCAGAACTCATGGAGATGCCCGAGGACAAGATCCTCAAGATCATGAAGATCGCCAAGGAACCGATTTCGATGGAGACGCCGATCGGCGACGACGACGATTCGCACTTGGGCGACTTCCTCGAGGACACGCAGACCGTGGCGCCCGCCGAGGCCGTGCAGAATTCGAGCCTCTCGGAGACCGTGCGCCAGGTGCTCGACAGCCTTTCGCCGCGAGAGGCGAAGGTGCTGCGCATGCGCTTTGGCATCGAGATGCAGTCCGACCACACGCTCGAGGAGGTCGGCAAGCAGTTCGACGTCACCCGCGAGCGCATCCGCCAGATCGAAACGAAGGCCCTGAGAAAGCTCCGTCACGAGTCCCGCGCGAAGAAGCTCAGAAGCTTCATCGAAGGGGACGACAAGAAGTAGCTTCCGGCCGCGGGGAATTCCCCGCCCGGAGTGCAGGAGAGGCCGCCTTCGGGCGGCCCCTCTCTCTTCCGCCCTCCGCTCCGGCGTCCTTGATTGGCGCCGGATTTGCTTCAAAAATGCGCGGCGCGCGCAATTGCAAAAAGCAGTTGAAAAGCCTTTTTGCGCGCGGTATCCTAACCGCCTTTTCGCCGCACCAAAGGGTTTTCGACCCGCATGGGCGCGGTCCGGACGGCACTCACCAAAGAGAGAAGGAATCCGCTCCTCATCCGAAGCGAGGGGAGGGATCAGACGGCGGAGACGATTCATCCGCAAGGTGCCGAGGCTTCCGGACGGAGCCCAATGGGGAGAAGGTGCAACGGCCCCCTTCTGAGGGGGGCGGTGCGGCGGACGGGAGGCCGGAGGGAGGGCTTCAGGGGAAAAGGAGCGGATCCGCAAAGTCAACGAGAGTCTGCGGCGGCGTGCATGCATGCGGCTGCAGGCTTTTTGCGTCCTTGCGCAAACGTCTTTTCTTCTGTCGACGCTCCTTGTCCGGCGGCACTTTTAGCGAACGCAACTGACAGGAATTCTGCCCGACGCGTCCCGCCGATCTCTTCGGAGAGGGCCTGGGGCGCCGAGGGAGGACACTATGGGCAAGACGACAACGAAGACGACGGCCAAAGCCATGGAAGACGACGAAAAGACGCCCGCCAAGACGAAGAAGACCGCCGCCAAGAGCGAAAAGAAGGCGGAGAAGGCCCCCAAGGCTGCGAAGTCCGGGGATGAAGCCGCCAAGCCCGCCAAGGCGAAGCGCACGAAGAAGGCCGCGGCCGAAACGGCGGGCGACGAGGCTGCCGAGAAGGCGCAGAAGCCCGCCAAGGCGAAGAAGGCTGCCAAGCCCAAGACCGAAAAGGCGAAGAGCACGAAGGCGAAGGGTTCGAAGAAGTCCGCGAAGGCCGCGAAGGCCTCCGAGGAGATGGACGAATCCGAAGACGAATTCAACGAAGACGCCGCGATTGATCCGGACGTGATCGACGAGAGCAAGATCGGAGCGGACGACGAGACGGACGACGTGGGCGCCGACGAAGAGGCTGCGGAAATCGACGCCTGGCAGGCGGACGCCTCGGACGCCTCGGACGCCGAGCCAGCTGCCGGCAAAGACGACGGCGCCTCCGCCGCGGGCGGCTCGATGCCGCGAAACGGCTACGGTGAACTCGTGCGCCTCGGCCGCAACCGCGGCTGGGTGACGCTCGCCGACATCAACGACTATCTCCCCGAGAGCGCGCTGCGCACGTCGGAAAACCTCCAGGAGGTGACCGAGCAGCTCGGCCGCCTCAGCATCCAGGTCTTCGACGCGCCCCCCGATGAGGACGACATCCTCATCAACGGCATGGGCGGCGACTCGGGCGAGGACATCGACGAGGACGACGCCGCGGTGGTGCTCACCCCCGAGGAGTCCGCCGGCCTCTCCAAGGACCCGCTGCGCGCGTACCTGCGCGGCGTGGGCTCGCACAAGCTCCTGACGCGCGCGGGTGAAATCGAGGTCGCCAAGTCGATCGAGCAGTTCACCATCCGCCTCGTCTCGACGATCGTTCAGTACCCGAACGCCGTCGAAGAGATCCTGCGCCTCGGCGAAGTGCTCAAGGACGAGAACGTCGCCGTGGACACCGTGGTGGACGGCTTCAACGACGCCGCCGCCAAGGCGAGCGAGGAGGCCGACGCCAACAACGCCGACGAGATCGCGACCGACATCGGCGCGGCGGCCATGACGGTCGACCAGTTGGCCGAAATGCGCGAGCGCGTGCTCTCGCTCTTCGAGGCCGCTCGAGGCGCCCTCGAGCGCGTGCGCGCCTCCTACGGTCAGCCCGGCCGCGAGAAGGAGTACCGCAAGGCCCTGAAGGACATGTCCGACGCCCTCTCGCCGATCCGCTTCTCCGTGAAGCTTGTCACGCAGATCACGGACCACATCGGCGCGCACATGGACGAGGTGAACGACACCCTGAAGAAGATGCGCCTCACGCTCGTGGACCACTGCCGCATGTCGCAGCTCGAGGCCGTGGAGCTCCTCAAGAGCCCCGAAGTGACCGACCCCGCGTGCTTCGACCGGCTCGTCGCGAGTGGAAAGCCCTGGGCCGAGGCCGTGGGCCGCTCCATCGCGGTTCTGAAGGAGCAGCAGGACGTCCTCATCCGCGCTGAGAAGAACGGTCTGCTCACGCTCTCCGAACAGCGTGAACTCGGCCGCGCGATGAAGCTCGCCCAGAACAACCTCATGCAGGCGAAGGCGAAGATGATCGAGGCGAACCTGCGTCTCGTCATCTCGATTGCGAAGGGCTACGTCAACCGCGGCCTCGCGATGACCGATCTCATCCAGGAGGGCAACCTCGGCCTCATGAAGGCGGTGGACAAGTTCGAGTACCGCCGCGGCTACAAGTTCTCGACCTACGCGACCTGGTGGGTGCGTCAGTCCGTCACCCGCGCCGTCGCGGACTTCGGCAACACGATCCGCATCCCGGTGCACATGACCGAGTCCTACAACAAGCTGCGCCGCCAGAAGCAGAAGTTCCTGCAGCAGCACGGCCGGCAGCCCACCGAGCAGGAGCTCGCCGAGCTCGCCGACCTCCCGCTCCAGAAGGTGCTTCTCCTCACGCAGGCGATGCGCGGCGTCGAGTCGATCGACGCGCCGATCGGCGACGAGGAGGATGCGACGAAGCTCGACTTCGTGCGCGGCGATGAACACGACGACCCGAGCGTCGCCTTCCAGGGACAGTCGATGGTGGAGAGCATTCAGAAGTCTCTGAACGAGCTCACCCCGCGTGAAGCCCAGGTGCTGCGTCTGCGCTACGGCATCGGCACGAATCAGGACCACACGCTCGAGGAGGTGGGCCGCACGCTCGGCCTCACCCGCGAGCGCGTGCGCCAGATCGAGTCCGCGGCGATCAGAAAGCTCCGCTCGCCCGACTTCACCGACCGCCTGCGCGACTACCTGTCGAACTGACGGCCCCGACGGGCGCCTTCGGCCGCCCGCGCCCCCGCGGGGCGGGACATACCCGCCCTTCCGGGCGCCCGCGGCCGTGGGTCCGGGTTTTCTCAGGTACAATCTGTTTCCCTCACTTTGGGCGGGCCTGTAGCCAAGTTGGTTAAGGCACCGGACTCATAATCCGGCTATCCTGGGTTCAAGTCCCAGCGGGCCCACCATTTCCATTCTCTGGTCCGGGGTTTTCTCCCGGTCCGCGCCGCCCGCCGCGCAGCACTCCGGCGGAATTGCCGCCGATTCGAATCGGGTAGAATGAGCGCGCTCCGGCGCCCGTCCCGACGCCGGAGCGCACCGCCCGGACCCTCTCGTCCGGTCCCCTCTCCAGAACCCATTGCCTTCGTCCGGAACGATCCGGGCCTTCGAGGCGCCTCTGTGCGCGCCCGGGCCTTCGCTTCCGGTCGTCCCGGCGCTACCGGACCCGAGCGCTTCGCCGCTTCCGTCCCGGGGCCGGCATTCACTTTCCAGAATCTTCGGATGTCCTCCTTCGAACAGTTCGGTCTCGATCCCCGCATTCTTTCCGCCGTCGCCCGCATGGGCTACACCTCGCCCACGCCCATTCAGGTCCAGGCGATCCCCGTGGTGCTCCGCGGCGGCGACGTCATGGGGGCGGCGCAGACCGGCACCGGGAAGACCGCGGGCTTCGGGCTGCCCCTCATCGAGCGCATCCTGCCGAAGGCGAACACCTCGATGTCGCCCGCGCGCCATCCGGTGCGCGCGCTCGTCCTGACGCCCACCCGCGAACTTGCCGACCAGGTTTCGGAAAACCTCGTCGCCTACGCGAAGGACACACCGCTGCGTGCGGGCGTGGTCTACGGCGGCGTGGACATCCGCCCGCAGGCCGACATGCTGCGCCGCGGCGTCGAGATCCTGACGGCGACGCCCGGCCGCCTGCTCGATCATGTTTCGCAGAAGGCCGTGAACCTCTCGCAGGTCGAGATCGTCGTGCTCGACGAAGCCGACCGCATGCTCGACATGGGGTTTCTGCCCGACATCTCGCGCATCCTGCAGCTCCTGCCCGCGAACCGCCAGAGCCTCCTCTTCTCGGCGACCTTCTCGCCTGAAATCAAGAAGCTCGCGAAGAACTTCCTCAAGAGCAGCCCGACGGTGATCGAGGTGGCCCGCGAGAACTCCACCGCCGAGACGGTGACGCAGGAGCTCTTCACGGTCTCCGACCGCGACAAGACCGACGTCCTGATCGACATGCTCAAGACCCGCGGTCCCGAGGGCGCCCCCCTCACGCAGGTCCTCGTCTTCGTGAACGCCAAGATCACCTGCCGGCGCCTCGCGCGCACGCTCGAGCGCGTCGGCATCAACGCCGACGCCATTCACGGCGACAAGACGCAGGAGGAGCGCCAGGTGGCGCTCGAAGGCTTCCGCACGGGCGCGATCCACGTGCTCGTCGCGACCGACGTCGCCGCGCGCGGCCTCGACATCAAGGAGCTGCCCTTCGTCATCAACTACGACGTGCCCTACAGCGCCGAGGACTACGTGCACCGCATCGGCCGCACGGGCCGCGCAGGCGCCAAGGGCGTCGCGACGATGCTCGCCACGCCCGAGGACTCGCGTCTCGTGCAGGCGATCGAGAAGCTCACCAACCAGGCCTTCAAACCGATCGCCGTGACTCCGATGCCGCGCAGCCGCCGCGGCGCCGGTCCGCAGCGCCGCTCCGAAGGGCGCCCGGGCGTCTGGACCGAGCGCGTGGACACGCCCGAAGACGAACGCGCCGCGCGCGAGCGCGCCCGCGCCTACGTGCCGCCCTCGCAGCGCCACCGCGACCCGATCTTCGACATGCCCTACATCGAGCGCTCGGCCGACGCGACGAAGAAGCCCGCCGAACCCATGTACCTCGAGCGCAATGAAAGGCGCCGCCCGGTGGCGGCGCTCCTCGGCGGCCGCGGCAACTGACCGGCGGGCAGCACCGAAAGCTCCAAACTTAAAACCTGAAAATCATAGAAAATCGGCGCGGAAACCTCTGTCTTCAGCGTGAATTTCTCTCAGACGGGTACACTCGGCGCTCGGGGCGGAGCTGAATATTTC
>CAJKCQ010000089.1 GCA_905198475.1 uncultured Sutterella sp.
GCGTCGCCTTATACCCCCGCCATGAATGACGGGGCTTTACGGCTCGGTTTGGTAATACTCCATCAACATCGTCGTGACGAGCGTCTTGCCGAAGCGCCGCGGCCGCAGAAAGAGCGGGAAGCGGACCGCCATCCGCTCGAGCACCTCGATCAGGCGCGTCTTGTCGACAAACGCGAAGTCTCCCTTTCGAACTTCGCGAAAGGAGGAGAGACCGTAGGGCAGACGACGATAATGCGTACTCATCAAAAATCCTCAGCGCTCGACTGCTCGCAGCCAAATGAGAAGTGGACCGCGGGCAGCCTGCGCAATGCCAGCGCCTATGAGGGAAACCGCCGGAAATGAATGCTCGGCGGCCCTCGGCCCGGTGCTTCACGCATGCAGTTTACTGAAGCGCTTGGGCCAACACCTGCCGCGCATCCGTGCAGTCCCAACACCCACGCCTCAGCCCGAGGGCGCATCCACCATTGACCTCCGTCGTAATACCTCGGGCTCCGGCGCACCGCGCCCCCGCCCTGCGGCTATCCTTAGCCCATCTCGAAAACTCCCGGGACGCCGCAGTCCCGCATGCATCATGCAAAAGCGCACTCTTCTGCTGTCGGCCAGCGCCCTTCTCGGCCTTGCCGCCGCCCGACCTCTTCTCGCCCAGACGACCGCCCACCCGGGCCGCCGCCTGAGCGCCGGCATGGATGCGGCCTACCCGCCCTTCGGCTCGCGCGACTCCAAAACGGGCGAGTACGTGGGCTTCGACGTGGACGTGATCAAGGCGATCGGCCGCGCCGAAGGGTTCGACGTTGAGGTGCACAACCTCGCCTTCGACGGCCTCATCCCGGCCCTGAAGACCGGCACGATCGACATCGCGATCAACGACATCACGATCACGCCTGAGCGCGCCAAGAACGTCGCCTTCTCGAAGCGCTACTACATCGCGGGCCTCGGGATCGTCGTCAACATCGACAACACGACGATCCGCACGGCCAAGGACCTCGAAGGCAAGCGCCTCGCCGTCTCGATCGGCTCCACGGGCGAAGAGGCCGCGCGCAAGATCAAGGACGCGAAGATCCGCGTCTTCAACCAGTTGAACGAGTGCTACCTGGAACTGCGCAACGGCGGCGTGGACGCCGTCGTAAACGACATCCCGACGAACGACTACTACGCCGCGCAGGCGGGCAGGGGCAAGGTGAAGTCGCTTCCCGTCGCCCTCACCGCCGAAGATCTCGGCATCGCCGTGAAGAAGGACAATACGGCGCTCCTCGCGCACATCGACTCGGGACTCGCCAAGATCAAGAAGAGCGGCGAATTCACGGCGATCTACAAGAAGTGGTTCGACCGCGAGCCGCCCGCCGCGCTCCTCAAGGAGTGAGTCGGCCCGGGCTCTTGCGCCTGATCGAGCTCCATAAGGCGTTTCATCTACCGCCCTCGGTCTTCCCGGCCGCGGGCGATCTGTTAAGGTATTGGGGTCGAACGATAGAGGAGCGGCCGAGAGGAGTTCCGGGGGAGCCGGCAGGCAGGGATCCCGGGAGGAGGCGAGGCCGCCGAATCCGCACCGCCGGGCACGGCGCGCGGGTGGGAACGCAGGAGAGACCTGCGGAACTGTCTGCCCTTCGGAAGGGAGGCCGCACGCGGAGTCTGAAGCGCTGCGGGATCCCTCGGCAGTTGCGCTATCCTTTGAGGTCTGGATGACCGGACGGGACCCTCCGCATCTCTCCAACGAGACGGAAGTCCGCGTTCATTCGTCTGCGCCGGAAGGGCTTGATGCGCCTGCCGGCGCTTTTTCGTATGCGCGCCCCGAGGAGCGGACCTCCGCCGTTGACGCGACAGTCAAACTCTGCCCAGACTTCAAAACACAAAGAACGGAGCACCTCCAAATGTCCCATCCCACCATCCGCGGCTCGTTGGTCGCCCTCATCACACCCTTCCATGAAGACGGCTCGGTGAACTTCGAGAAGCTCGGCGAATTGATCGACTTCCACCTCGCCCATGAGACCGACGCCCTCGTGATCCTCGGCACCACCGGCGAATCCTCGACGATGAGCCACGAGGAGGACGACACCGTCTGCGAATTCACCGTGAAGCGCGTCGCCGGCCGCATACCCGTGATCTGCGGCTCGGGGTCGAACTCCACCGAGACGATGCTCGAGAAGTCGCTCTCCTTCGAGCGCCTCGGCGCGGACGGGCTGTTGCTCATCACGCCCTACTACAACAAGACCAACGAAGAGGGCATGTACCTGCATTTCAAGACGGTCGCCGACGCGGTGAAGATCCCCTGCATCCTCTACAACGTGCCGGGCCGCACGGGCTGCTCGATCTCGGAGGCGAACGTCGCGCGCCTCTCGAAGCACCCCAACATCATCGGCATCAAGGAGGCCTCGGGCAACATCAGCTACGCCGCCAAGATCGCCCGCTACCTCTCGCCCGACTTTGCCATGTACTCGGGCAACGACGACATGATCGTGCCGATGCTCTCCCTGGGCGCTTCGGGCGTCATTTCGGTCCTCGCCAACATCGCGCCGCGCGAGACGCACAAGATGGTCATGGACTTCCTCGAGGGCGACGTCGCCGCCGCGCGCGAGGCGCAGCTGCGCCTCCTCGAAGTGACGAACAACCTCTTCATCGAGGTGAACCCCGTGCCGGTGAAGGAGGCGCTCAACCTCATGGGCAAGGCCGTCGGCGGCTACCGGCTCCCGCTCACCCGCATGAGCGAGGCGCACCGCGAGACGCTCGCCGCCTCCATGCGCGCCGCGGGCTTCATCCACTAAAAAAGAAACGAACGCAGCAAAAGAGAGAGAACCAGCATGCAGATCGCACTCGTCGGCATGGGCCGCATGGGCCGCATGATCAAGGAATGCGCCGAAGCCCGCGGGATTGAAGTGGCGGGCGAATTCGACGCCGCGAACATCGACGCGCTCGCCGAACTCCCCGTCGTGGACGCCCTCATCGACTTCTCCGCTCCGGCCTCGCTCGGAGCCGTCGAAGCCTACGTGCGCCGCACGGGCGCCGCGCTCGTCTCGGGCACGACCGGTTACACGGCCGACGAAGCTGAGCGCGTGCGCGCCCTCTCGGCCCGCGCCCCGGTGATCCAGAGCGCCAACTATTCGGTGGGCGTCGCCGTGTTGAAGCGCCTCGCCGCCCTCGCCGCGCCGCTCCTCGGCGAGGACTGGGACATCGAGATCGTCGAGACGCACCACCGCATGAAGGCCGACGCGCCCTCGGGCACCGCGAAGATGCTCCTTAAGGCGATCGACCCGGCGGGCGAACGCACCGTCGTCTACGGGCGCGAAGGCATGATGAAGCGCACGCCGGGCGAAATCGGCGTGCACGCCGTGCGCGGCGGCACCGTCGCGGGCGTGCACACCGTCTCCTTCTTCGGCGAGGATGAAGAGCTTTCGCTCACGCACCGCGCCGAATCCCGCCGCATCTTCGCTCTCGGGGCGCTGCGCGCCGCGGGGCTTCTCGCCGGCCGCGAGAAGGGCTTCTACACCCTCGACGAACTCCTCTTCCGCGAAGGCTGAGAGAACTCCAGCCCGCACCAGAATTCACACTCACCCGAGAACCGAACCATCATGATGAACGCACAGGAAATCATTCACTACATCGCCACGGCCGAAAAGAAGACGCCCGTGAAGATAACGATCCGCGAGAAGGCCCCGATCGACTACGGCAACGCGCAGGTCTTCGGCTGCGGCGACAAGATCGTTTTCGGCGACTGGAAGCACCTCGGCCCGATCCTTGAAGCGAACAAGGAGAAGATCGACGACATGGTGATCGAGAACGACTGCCGCAACTCGGCGATCCCGCTCCTCGACCTCAAGAACATCAACGCGCGCATCGAGCCGGGTGCGGTGATCCGCGACCAGGTGACGATCGGCGACGGCGCGGTCGTGATGATGGGCGCGATCATCAACATCGGCGCCGTGATCGGCGAAGGCACGATGATCGACATGGGCGTCGTGATGGGCGGCCGCGCGACGGTGGGCAAGCACTGCCACATCGGCGCGGGCACCGTGCTCGCGGGCGTCGTGGAGCCCGCCTCCGCCAAGCCCGTGATCATTGAGGACAACTGCTTCGTGGGCGCCAACGCCGTCGTGATCGAAGGCATCCACGTGGGCGAAGGTGCGGTCGTGGCCGCCGGCTCCGTCGTGATCAACGACGTCCCGGCGGGCGCCGTGGTCGCCGGCGTCCCCGCGCGCATCCTCAAGGAAAAGAAGGATGCGGGCACGACGCAGAAGACCGTCCTCGAGGACGCGCTCCGCTCGCTCTAAGCCCTTCCACCTCCATCTCCGACGCACCGAAGGGGAGCGCCGCCCGACATTTCCCGGGCCGGCGCTCCTTCTCTTTCACACGCCGCACCCCGCTCAGGCTCTCCGCCCCCTGCAGGATGCGCGTCCGACACCGCCATGCTTGAACGTCTTCAGCGCTTGCGCCGCGATCTGCACCAGATCCCCGAGCTCGACTTCGATCTTCCCGAAACCACCCGCTACGTGCGGCGCGTTCTCGAAACGCTCCCCTGCGAGGTCTTCTCGCCCGACGGCCACGGGCTGTGCGCCTGGTTCGACGCCGGGAAGACGGAGGCCGTCGCCTTCCGCTCCGACATGGACGCGCTCCCGATCTGCGAAGTGACGGGCGTTCCCTTCGCTTCCAAGCATGCCGGAAAGATGCACGCCTGCGGTCACGACGGCCACATGGCGATGGTGCTCGAGCTCGCGCACCAGATCGCCGCGGTGAAGGACCGCCTCACGAAGAACGTCCTCCTCGTCTTCCAGCCCGCCGAAGAGACGACGGGCGGCGCGCGCCTCATCTGCGAGTCCGGGGTCTTCGGCGAGAGGAACGTCAAGGCGATCTACGGCTTCCACCTCTGGCCCGATCTGCCGATGGGCGCTGTCGCGACCCGTCCGGGGCCGCTTCTCGCGCGCGCGAACGAAATCACCGTGGACTTCGAGGGCAGGAGCACCCACATCGCGAAGTCCGAGGACGGCGCGGACGCGCTCCTTGCGGCCGCGAAGTTCGTGGTGCAGGCCGACCTCATGCTCGCGGGGCTGCGCGCAGAGGAAGGCCCCTGGTGCACGCTCAAGTTCGGCAAGCTCACGTCGGGCACGGTGCGCAACGCCATCGCCGCCCACGGGCACCTCGAAGGGTCGCTCAGAGTCTTCAGCGACGCGGCCTATGAGAAGGCCTGGGCGCGGCTTCACGAGATCGCAGGCGAGATCTCAACCGAACTCGGCGTGAAGATCACGATCACGGGATCCGCGGGCTATCCCCCCGTCATCAACGATGCCTCGCTCTTTGAGGACGCCCGTCGCCGCATTCCGGAACTTGAGGTGCTCGAGAAGCCCCTCCTCATCGCCGAGGACTTCGCCTTCTACCAGAAGACCCTCCCCGGCCTCTTCATGCTCCTCGGCACCGGCACGGGGATCCCGCTCCACTCCGACCGCTTCAACTTCGATGAGGCGGTGCTCGAGCGCGGCGTGGAGATCTACAAGCGCCTGCTGCCCGTGAGCTAGCCTCACACCAGACGTCCGCGAAGGATCGACACATCATCCTTCGCGGCTGCGGCGGCTAGAATTCCCGCAGCGGAATCCTTCGCCCTCAGCCGCCCGTCCGAAGCGGACCTGCGTCTCATCTCCCGGGCGGCATCCGAGCAGAGGATTCCATTCACTTCTAGAGCCTCCATTCCCTCATGCCGCCTTTTCTTCCGATCGGTCTCTCCAACTTCCCGTCGCTGCGCCTTTCGAACACCGTCTACGTGGACAAGACGAAGCTCATCTGCGGCCTGGCGGCCGAGAACCAAAGGCTCTTTCTTGTCCGGCCGCGTCGGTTCGGCAAATCCCTCCTCCTCTCCACCTTTGAATCACTTTTCCAAGACGGCCTCAAATACTTTGCGGGGC
Organism: uncultured Sutterella sp.; assembly: GCA_905198475.1. Taxonomy (GTDB): domain Bacteria; phylum Pseudomonadota; class Gammaproteobacteria; order Burkholderiales; family Burkholderiaceae_F; genus Sutterella. Next base: position 5,883 of record CAJKCQ010000089.1, read on the forward strand.
TCGAGGCGGAGAAAATCTGGAATGACCAAACTTATCAAGTAGTCCGCATCGACTTCTCTCCGCTCAAGATTTATCGATCCTATTCCGACTTTCAGACTCAACTCGAAAGTCGGATCAGATCAGCTTTTGCACGTGCAGGCTTCGACTATCGTCCAGAATCCGGAATCCTGTTCTTCGATGCGCTCGAATCATGGCTGCTCTCGCTCAAGAACGCCTCCCTCGTGCTGCTCGTCGACGAATACGATGCTCCGCTTACCGCGCACATAGATGATTCCGACGTCTTCAGCACCATCAAACAGCTTTTGGCGCAGTTCTACGGCATCATCAAATCCGCCGATCAGGCATTTCGCTTTGTATTCATCACTGGAATAACAAAGTTCCAGGGGACCAGCATTTTTTCCGAATTCAACAACCTGCAGGACCTGACGCTACAGAAAGACTACGGCGCTCTTCTCGGGTATACCGACTCGGAGATCAAAAGGTTCTTTCCCGAATACCTCGAGGCATCTATGAAGACTCTCGGCCTGACGGAACACGAGCTCATGGAATTGATGCGAAAGCATTATGACGGCTATTGCTTTGAGGAAACATGCACCCAACACGTCTTTACGCCTTGGTCCGTTCTGAGCTTCTTCAAAACGCCGTCCCGAGGATTCAAGCCCTATTGGTATGATTCCGCAGGACAGCCCGCCGTACTCTTGAAGTTCTTGACCCATCACGCGCTTTCTCATCCTGAGTACTATGACTCCCCAAAGATCGCGAGTTATCGTTCATTAGCCGCCACGCAGAACTACGAAAACATTGACGAGACGACCCTGCTTGTTCAAACCGGCTACCTGACGCTCAAACACTTTGAAAACGACGTCTTCACGCTCGGGTATCCCAACAAGGAGGTCGCCACCGCCATGGCGCAGCTCTATTGCGACGAACTGCTGCGCAACGCCTCGGAATCCAGGCTGAAGTTGGCCCGCCTGCCCAAAATCCTCGCCAACGGTACCTTGGAGGAAATCGTGGCGCTTTTCAACACGGCGTTCGAAGCCGTCAACTACCAGGACTATCCGGTGACGAGCGAACACGCCTGCCGTGCCTTTCTGCACGTCCTGCTGCTCGGCGCCGCCATGGTGACGACCGCGGAGTTCTCCAACGCCCACGGCCGCAGCGACCTGGAGGTGGAGGCTGGCGACCGCCACTGGATCTTCGAACTCAAATTCGCGACGGGAGCGAGCGCAGCGCAACGGCAGCTTGACGATGCGCTCGAGCAGATCCGCAGCCGTCGGTATGGCGCCGGCCATCTTTCGGAGAGGCGCATCATGCGCGCGGCCCTCGTCTTCGACGGCCGGGCGCGGCGGTTCACGCACTGCGCGGAGCTCCTCGAAGAGTCCCCGCGCTCCTTATAGTCTCTGAGAGAGACGCTCCTCACGAAATTCGCCGCAGGAAGCCCCTGAATTCATTCATGAGGAGGAATGCGGCGCACCCGATGAAATTGCAACAAATCCATGCTGAGGATCATGC
>CAJKCQ010000090.1 GCA_905198475.1 uncultured Sutterella sp.
AGGCCGGCTCAGATATTTACATTTGAGCTAGGCCTGGTTGATGCGTTCGCCCTGGCCCGGCACGTGGCGGAGGAAGAACGAGAAGTCCTCGCTTCCCATCTGCGGGAGCTGCGCATAGGAGACCAAGTCCGCTCCGAGCACGTCGCGTGCGGCGTCGAGCATCGCGTCGGTGAGCTCAGGGACGTTCTCGAGCACCGCGTAGATCGCCTCGAATTCGACGTCAACCGCGCAGCCTACAGACGCGCCGACCGCCTTCGCGACCGTTTCGATCCGCGAGCGCAGCAGCCGTCCCGTCTCGTCCGAGAAGAAGCGCGTGCAGCCGCCCAACTCCGCCGTCTCCGGGATGATGTTGTTCGCCGAACCCGTGTGGATCTTCGTCACCGAAACCACCGCGGAATCCAGAGGCGCAACGTTGCGCGCGACGATCTGCTGCAGGGACGTCGTGATCAGGGCGGCGGCCAGGGCCGCATCGGCCGAGAGCTGCGGGGCGGAGCCGTGGGCGCCGCGGCCCTTCACGCGGATCGTGAAGAAGTCCGAGCCCGCCATGGCCGCACCCTTGCGGCCCTTCACGGTGCCCGGAGCGACGTCCGTCCAGTTGTGCATGCCGTAGATCTCGTCCATGGGGAAGCGCTCGAAGAGCCCGTCCTTGATCATCTCGAGCGCCCCACCCGAACCCTCTTCCGCGGGCTGGAAGATGAAGACCACGGATCCATGGAAATCGCGGTGGGCGGCCGTGTATTCCGCCGCCGCGAGAAGCATCGTCGTGTGGCCGTCGTGGCCGCAGGCGTGCATCTTTCCCGGGGTCTTCGAGCGGTAGGGGCAGCTCCCGGTCTCCGTCATCGGAAGGGCGTCCATGTCGCAGCGCAGTCCCACCGTGCGTCCGGGGCCTAGCTCGCCCCGCACGACGCCCACGACGCCCGTGCGGCCGACGTGCTCGGTCACCTCGACGCCCCAGCTTCTCAGGCGTTGGGCGACGATGCCGGCGGTGCGGACCTCCTCGAGGCCGAGCTCGGGGTGTTCATGGAAGTCGCGGCGCCACTGGGCATAGCGGGCGGCGTTTTGTTCAAGGTCGTGAAGAATGGTGGTCATGTCTCAAGGGGCCTCCGGCCCGGGATGGATGCATGCATGGGGATGCGGGAGAAACGGCTGCGCCTTCGGACCCGCGGGCGGCGCGGGGAGAGGCGCCCCGCCCGCGGTCTCCGGCGCGTCAGAAGAGGTGCGCCGTGCGCCCGAAGGGATAGTTCTTTCCCGGAGCGGCGGCAATGAGCGAGCGCGTGTAGTCGTTCTGCGGGTTGAAGAACACGTCCTTCACGAGCCCCGACTCGACGCAGGCGCCGCGGCGCACGACGATCACCTCGTCGCAGATCTGACTCGCGACGCGCAGGTCGTGGGTGACGAAGAGGATGCCGAGCCCCAACTTGCGCTGCACCTCTTCGAGGAGCTTCAGGATGTCGGCCTGGACCGAAACGTCAAGCGCCGAGACGGCTTCGTCGGCGACAAGGATCTCGGGCCTGCAGGCGAGCGCCCGCGCGATCGAAATGCGCTGGCGCTGCCCGCCCGAAAACTGATTCGGGTAGCGGTTCAGGGCGTCGGGCGAGAGGCGGATCACCTTCATCAGACGCTCGGCCTCGCGCCAGGCCTCTTCGCGGGGGACGCCGAAGTTGACCGGCCCCTCGATGATGGATTCGCCCACCGTCATGCGCGGGTCGAGCGACCGGTACGGGTCCTGGAAGACCACCTGCACCTTCCGTCGGTAGCCGTGGAGCAGCCTCGGGGGGAGCCTCGCCACGTCTTCGTCGCCCACGATCACGGCTCCCGAGGTCGGTTCAATGAGCCTCGCGATCGAGCGCGCGAAGGTGGACTTCCCCGACCCCGACTCGCCGACGATGCCGATCGTTTCGCCCTTGGAGAGTCTGCAGGAAATGCCCTTCAAGGCTTCGACCGTCACGTAGCCCGTGAAGAAGCCCCCGAGCCGATAGGTCTTCACGACGCGGACGGCTTCGAGGAGCACCTGGCCGTGGTCCACGGGCGGCCGTTCGCGGGGCTTCAGTTCGGGCACCGCATTGATGAGCTTCTGGGTGTAGGGCTCCTGCGGGCGCTGGAGCACGGCTTCGGCCGTGCCGGTTTCAATCTGGCGGCCGAGCTCGAGCACGACCACCTGGTCGGCGATCTCGGAAACGACGCCGAAGTCGTGCGTGATGAAGAGCACCGCCGTGCCGTTCTTCTGCTGGAGCTCGAGGATGAGCTTCAGGATGCCCGCCTGGGTCGTGACGTCGAGCGCTGTCGTCGGTTCGTCGCAGATCAGAAGGTCGGGCTTCAGAATGAGCGCCATGGCGATCACGATGCGCTGCCTCTGTCCGCCCGAGAGCTGATGCGGGTAGGAGCGGTAGATGCGCGGGGGATCCGGAAGGTTCACCTGCTCGAGGATGTCGAGGATCCGCACGCGGCGCTCATAGGGAAGCATCTCGACGTGGGCCTTCAACATCTCGTCCAACTGGGCGCCGCAGGTCATCACGGGATTGAGCGCGGTCATCGGCTCCTGAAAGACCATCGCCATGTGCTCGCCGCGCAGCTTCCGAAAGGCCTGCGCCGGGAGGCCGATGAGCTCCCCGCCGTTCAGCTTGACGGACCCCGCGCACGGGGCGAGGCCCTTTGGGAGCAGCCCCATCACGGTCGAGGCGATCACCGACTTTCCCGACCCCGATTCGCCGATCAGGCACGTCACCTCGCCCGCGCGGACGGTGAAGGAGACGTGTTCGACGGCCCTCGGGCGGTCGCCTCCGGGCGGGAGCGACACGGCGAGGTCCTCGACCTCGAGCACCACGCGGTGCGGGTCAAGCGCGGCGCGGGCCTCTTCGCGGCGCAGCTCCCGGCGGGTATTGCGGGGGAAGATGCTCATGCTCATTTGTCGCTCCTCTTCGAGAACTTCGGATCGAGCGTGTCGCGCAGACCGTCGCCCAAAACATTGACGGACAGAATGGTGAGCACCAGGAAGACGCCCGGCAGCAGCACCATGTGCGGGAAGGCGTTGAACTGGCTTCTGCCCTCGGCCATGATGTTTCCCCAGGTCGCGGCCTCAACCGGCATGCCGACGCCGAGGAAGGAAAGAATTGCCTCCACGAGGATCGCCTCGGCGCAGACGTAGGTGCCCTGCACGATCAGGGGCGCCGTGGCGTTGGGGAGAATGTGCCGCCAGAGGATCTTCCAGACGGGGGTGTCGAGCGCCACCGCGGCCTCGACGTAGGGCTCCTCACGGACCGAGAGCACCACCGAGCGCACGAGGCGCGCGATGCGGGGGATGCTCGGCACCGCGATCGCGGTGATCACGACCGGGAGCTTGTTGCCGAACATCGCGATCAGGCTGATCGCGAAGAGGATCGCCGGGATCGACATGAAGCCGTCCATCACGCGCATCACGACGGCGTCGACCGGGCGGAAGTAGCCCGAAAGGAGCCCGAAGAGCGTGCCGAAGAGGACGGCCAGAACCGCCACGGAGATCCCGAGCGTGATCGAGACGCGCCCGCCGTAGAGCGCGCGGCTCCAGATGTCGCGGCCGAGGGAATCGGACCCCATCAGAAAGAAGGGTTCGAACTCGTCGCCGTCGAGCGTCATGAAAACGTTCGTGGAGAGCGGCAGGAGGTTCTGGCTCCCCGGATCGAGCATCGTGGGGTCGATCGTGCCGAGCCACGGCGCGAAGGCCGAGAGCGCGATGAGGAGAAGGAGCACGCCGCCCCCGATCCGCACGGACCAGTTGGCGAACACCTTGGCGAGTACTTTGCGCAGCATGGCTTCCTTCCTTCCCGTCAGTAGCGGATCCGCGGATCGAAGAGCGTGTAGCTCAGGTCGATCAGGAGGTTGATGAACATGTAGAGCATCGAGAAGAAGAGCGTGATGCCCTGGATGAGCGGGTAGTCGCGCGACATCACCGCGTCGATCGTGAGGCTCCCGAGACCCGGAATGGCGAAGACGATCTCGGTGACGACGACGCCGCCGATCAGGATCGCGATCCCGACGCCGATCACCGTGACGATCGGCACTGCGGCGTTCGCGAGCCCGTGGCGCAGCAGCACCTCGATCTCGGTGATGCCCTTTGCGCGGGCCGTGCGGATGAAGTCCTCCGACAAAGCCTCGGCCACCGACGCGCGCGTGACGCGCGCAATGAGCGCGATGTAGATGCACGAGAGCGTGACGGCCGGGAGGATCAGGTGCGCGATCCACCCCTCGATGCTCTCGTCGTAGCGCACGTACCCTTGAGTGAGAAAGACGTTGAGGTGGAGGCCGAAGTACCACACGAAGCAGTAGCCCAGGACGAACGAGGGAATCGAGAACCCGAGGACCGAGAAGGCCATGAGCGCGCGGTCCACCCAGCCGCCCTGACGGTAGGCCGCGTAGGTGCCGAGCGGCACCGAGAGCGCGACCGTGAGGACGATCGTGAAGCCCGCGAGCGAGAGGGTCGGCCCCACGCGGTCGGCGATCAACTGCGCAACCGGGCGATTGAGGAAGTACGAATTCCCGAGGTCGCCCTGGCAGAGCGCCGTGATCCAGTTCCAGAACTGCAGCACGATCGGGTCGTCGAGTCCGAGCTCCCTGCGGATGCGCGCAAGGTCTTCGGCCGTCGCGGAGTCGCCCGCAATCGCCGCCGCCGGATCGCCCGGTGACAGGTGGAGCATCAAGAACACGATCAGCGCGACGATGATCATGACCGGAATGAAGGCGAGGAGCCTTCGCAGAATGAACATGTGGACCTCCCGGCTTCGGGGGTGACGGTGAGAAGGCGGCGCAGTCCGCCGGGTGCGCCGCCTTGGCGGAGACCTTCAAAGGGCGGATCCCTTGAGTCGGCGCGGGCGGCGTACCGTCGGGGGGCCGCCCGCACCAGGCTTCTGCCGATGCGCCTGGGTTGACGCTCTTTTGGCGCGTCAGTTCTTGCTGAGCCCCCAGAAGACGCTGACCGGGGCGGGAACGAGGCCCGAGATGTTGCTGCGCAGCGCCACCATGGGCTTCGCCTCACCCAACATGCCGTAGACGCCCGAGAGCATCACGCGCAGCTGAATGCCTTCGGCGATCTTTTTGCGTTCCGCCGGGTCGGAGGTCTTCACGAAGTCGTCCTTCAGCTTCTCGAGCTCCGGGTCGGTCGTCCACCCGAACCAGCCCTTGAGGCCGTTGCCCGTGAGAGGCGCGAAGAACAAGGGATTGAAGGTGTCGGCCTGATTCCAGAACGTGATGAAGGCGTTCCAACCGCCCTCGGACGTGGGCGAACTCTTGGTGCGGCGGGTAACGAGGCTCGCCCAGTCCATCGACTGCAGGTCCACGGTGAACCCGGCGCGCCGCAGGAGCTCGGCCATCACGGGCGGGTACTTGTTGAGGCTCGGCATGTCCGCGGGGAGCATCAGCACGATGGGCTCGCCCTTGTAGCCCGCCTCCTTCAACAGTTCCTTCGCTTTGGCGAACTGCGGTTTGCCGGTGAAGTACGCCGTGTTGCCGCTCGCGTAGGTCGACCCGCACGGGTAGATCGAGGTGCAGGTGTTGTAGAGCTCCTTGTAGACGATCTGCGCGCGCTGGAGCGCCGCCTGGTTGATCGCCATGAGCGCGGCCTGCGCGGCCTTGGGGTTGTTGAAGGGCGCAATCGCGTGGTTGAGGTGCAGCATCGCCGACTGCTTGCCCGTCTGGTTTTCTAGCCGGATGTTGGGGTCGGCCTTGAGGATCGGGTACTGCTCGTTCGGGACCATTTCAACCACGTCCACCTCGCCCTTCTTGATGGCGTTGGCGACGGTCTGGCTGTCGCGCAGGATGACCCAGTCGAGTTCGTCGACATTGACCACCTTGCCGCCCGCGAGGCCGTCGGCGGGCTCGTTCCTCGGTTTGTAGAACTTGTTCTTCAGGTACACCACGCGCTCACCGGGCCGGTAGCGGTCGGCCGCGAACGCATACGGGCCCGAACCCGTCATGTCGGTGATCTGCGTGAAGGGATCGGTCTTCGCCACGCGCTCGGGCATGATGAAGAGCGGAATCGACGAAGGCTTGCTGAAGGCATCGAGCACCATGCCGAAGGGCGTCTTGAAATCGAGCGTGAAGGTGCGCGCGTCCTTCGCCTCCATCTTGTCGAGGGCCGCGAGGAGCTTGGCGCCCAGGTTGTCGCGGGCGCCCCAACGGCGGATCGACTGCAGCACGTCCATCGTCGTGAGGTCCGAGCCGTCGGAGAACTTCAGTCCCTCGCGCAGCGTGAAGCTGAAGTGCAGGTTGTCGGGCGAGGCGTTCCAGGAGTCCACCAGCTGAGGCTTGATCTCGCCCTTCTGCGTGAGGCCGAAGAGCGTGTCGTAGATCATGTAGCCGTGGTGGCGCGTCACGAACGCGGTGGTCCACACCGGGTCGAGAATCTTGAGGTCGGCATGCGGCACGACCTTGAGGACGACGTCGGCCCAGGCGGGCGAGACGAACGTTGCGGCGAGCGCCGCTGCTGCGGCCGCGGCCGCGAAGGGCTTCCTGAAGCTCAGGCGCATGGTGTGTTCCTCCGTGGAAGGATTGCCGTCCGCGTCCGTCCGGTCATGCGGGCGCTCTCCCGGCTTCCTTGCTGCCGGAGAAGCGCCGCCCTTGTTGCCGGGTGCTGCCGGTGACGGGGATGTGTTCAAGGGGTGCGTCCGTTTGTTTTTTTCTTTGAGAGCACCGCAGTCCCTCGTTCCGTGCGGGGACCGCCGCGTGCTTCAGGGATATGCAGCAATCCGTATGCCAAAAATTGCACCGCAAGCACGCCCCAAAGCCCGGAAAAGGTGCGGCGCTGCACCCTGCAGAATCGGGTAGGAGGCATGGGATTAATTCCCATGCCGTCCTCCCACACCACCGTA
>CAJKCQ010000091.1 GCA_905198475.1 uncultured Sutterella sp.
CGCGTAAGGACTCAGTAGGGAATCTCCGTCCTTCAGGGCGGAGAGGATGTCAAGAGGGGTTGGCGCAGTTCACGGGCTTCGCGCCCAGGACTTCGGTGAGCACCTTCGGGTCGATGCCGACCTGGTAGCCGCGCCGCCCGCCGTTGATGAAGATTCTGTCGAGATCAAGGATCGAAGCTTCGACGTAGACGGGCATGCGCTTCTTCGTGCCGAAGGGGCTCGTGCCGCCCACGAAGTAGCCCGAATTGCGCTGCGCCTGCTCGGGCTTGCATGGGGCGACGTGCTTTACGCCGATCTGGCGCGCGAGGTTCTTCGTGGACACCTCGCAGTCGCCGTGCATGAGGATGATCAGGGGCTTGGCGTTCTCGTCCTCCATCACGAGCGTCTTGATCACGTGGTGATGGTCGAGCCCGCAGGCCGAGGCGGCGAGCGCCGTGCCGCCGTGCTCCTCGTACTCGTAGGACTTCTCTTCAAAGGGAATCTTGTGCGCCTTGAGCCACTGCGTGGCGGGCGTGAGGCTCTGATGCTGGGACTTCGACATGGGCGTCATCCATCGTCTTTGCCGCGGCCCCAGGCGGAGCGCTCTTGGCTCCCCTCGGGGCCGCAGGAATTCAAGAAAAATGTCGTAGGGGATAGTACTACCGCTGCGGACGGTCAGCCGCCGCGCGCAGTCCGCGCCGCTTCGAGGTCGCTCTCCCAAAGGCCCTTCGGAAGCGGGAAGGCGACGTTCTCCTCCTCGCCCTTGAGCGTCGTGACGCGGTCGGCCCCGGCGTGGGCGCGCAGCCATTCGACGACGCCCTGCACGAGGGACTCCGGAGCGGAGGCGCCGGCGGTGATGCCGACCGTCTTCACGCCTTCGAGCCACGCGGGATCGACGTGCTCGGCCGAATCCACGAGCCAGGCGCGCACGCCCTCGCGCTCGGCCACCTCGCGCAGGCGGTTCGAATTGGAGCTCGTCGCCGAACCGATCACGAGGACGCAGTCCACGCCCGCCTGCGCGAGCTTCTTCACCGCCTCCTGGCGGTTCTGCGTCGCGTAGCAGATGTCCTGGCGCTTGGGCTCGAGAATCGACGGGTAGCGCGCCTTCAGGGCCTCGATCACGCTTCTCGAGTCGTCCGCGCTGATCGTGGTCTGCGTGACGTACGCGAGCTGATCGGAGTTGGCGCAGGGGAGCTCGGCGACGTCCGCGGGCTTTTCAATGAGGCGGATGCCGTCCTCGACCTGCCCCATGGTCCCCTCGACCTCGGGGTGCCCGGCGTGGCCGATCATCAGGATCGTGCGGCCCTCGCGGCGCATGCGGCCCACCTCCTTGTGGACCTTGGTGACGAGCGGGCAGGTGGCGTCGAAGACCCTCAGGCCCCGCGCCTGCGCTTCGCGCGCGACGGCCTTCGGAACGCCGTGGGCGGAGAAGACCACGGTGGCGCCCTCGGGCACCTCGGAGAGGTCGTCCACGAAGAGCGCGCCGCGGGCGCGGAGGTTTTCGACGACCGTGCGGTTGTGCACGATCTCGTGACGGACGTAGATGGGGGCGCCGTAGATGGCGAGCGCCCGCTCGACGATGGCGATGGCGCGCGTGACGCCGGCGCAGAAGCCGCGCGGCTGGGCGAGAAGAACCTGCATGGGAGTCTCGGTTGATGGGTCTGGTGCCGCTAGGTTAAAGAAAAATGGGGTTTTGCGCACACGCACGCTCACGAACCGAGTACAATTCGCTCCCTGTCAAATTCTCCGCGCCGCCTGGAGCCCTGTACTGACACTGTGGGGAGCCAAGCCGGTCCGCGCCTGTAGTTGGCTGCGTCGCTGGTGGCGTCGCAATCGGAGATTGACGTAGAATCATCAACTTTCTGCGCTCGTTTGGTGCCGCCCCTTCTCTTTGAGGAGCAGGGCGGGGGCCTGCGAGACGTTTTTTATTTTTGGAGTTAAAGATGGCACGAGTGTGTCAAGTCACCGGTAAGGCGCCGATGGTCGGCCATCAGGTCTCGCACGCGAATAACAAGACCAAGCGTCGCTTCATGCCGAATCTGCAGTATCGCCGTTTCTGGGTTGAGAGCGAAAACCGTTGGGTTCGTCTTCGTCTGACGAATGCGGGCCTGCGCACGGTTGACAAGGTCGGCATTGATGCCGTTCTCGCGGATCTTCGCGCCCGCGGCGAAATCTAATTTAGGAGTTCACCATGGCGAAAAGCGCTCGCGACAAGATCAAGCTCGCCTCCACGGCCGGCACGGGTCACTTCTACACCACGACGAAGAACCGCAAGACCCAGTCTGGCAAGATGGAAATCTCCAAGTACGATCCGGTGGCCCGCAAGCACGTGATCTACAAGGAGACGAAGCTCAAGTAATTTGAGCTCAGGCTCCCGGCCCGCAGCTGATGCGGCGTCGCCTCAGGCTCCTTCGGGAGCGGACGGTGCGCCTCCGGCTGCAGGAGCTGGCGGAAGGCCCGATGTGGATTCGCTCCCGTCGGGCTTTTTGGCGTCCGTAGCTCATGAAAACGCCCCGCACGGGATCTCCCGCCGGGGCGTTTTTGTCGCCGCAGAGTGCCCGGTCAGACCGTGAGGGCCTCGGGGAGCGCGGCCTTCGGGAGAATCTCGAGCGGCCAGCGCGGACGCACGCCGAAGGCGAGCTTCGAGAGGAGCGCGTCGCGCTCGGCTTGGGTCATCGACTCGAGCCGCGCGATGCCCGCGGCGGCGATCATCGCGCCGTTGTCCGTGCAGAGCCGCATCGGCGGGAAGTAGATCTTCCCGCGGCGGCGCTCCACTTCCTGAGTGAGCCGCGCACGGAGCTGCTTGTTGGCGGAGACGCCGCCCGCCACCACGACGTGGTTGAGGCGCGTCGTCTTGATCGCGCGCACGAGCTTCGCGGCGAGCACGTCCACGAGGGCGTCCACGAACCCGCGGGCGAGGTTCGCGCGGAACGTCTCGTCCTTCGGGTCTGGGGCGTTCGTCACCGCGGTGAGCACCGAGGTCTTGAGGCCCGAGAAGCTCATCATCAGGTTGGGCGCGTGGATCATGGGGCGGGCGAGCTCGATCGCGCCCGGAACGCCCTTTTCGGCGAGCGCCGACACGGCGGGACCGCCGGGATAGGAGAGGCCGAGGAGCTGCGCGGTCTTGTCGAAGGCTTCGCCCGCGGCGTCGTCGAGCGTCTCGCCGAGGAGTTCGTAGCTCCCGAAGGACTCGACCTTGAGGATCTGCGTGTGCCCGCCCGAAACGAGGAGCGCGAGGAAGGGAAATTCCGGCGCCGGATCGGCGAGGCGCGCCGCGAGGAGGTGTCCCTCGAGGTGATGCACGCCCACCACCGGAATGCCGAGGGCGAAGCCCATCGCGTGGGCGACGGCGTTGCCCGCGAGCAGGGCGCCCGCGAGCCCGGGGCCCTCGGTCACGGCGATCGCCGTGATGTCCGAGCGGCTTCTGCCCGCCTTGGCGAGGACTTCGTCGGTGAGGGCGACCACGCGGCGGATGTGGTCGCGGCTCGCGAGCTCGGGCACCACGCCGCCGTAGGCGCGGTGCATGTCGATCTGGGTGTGGAGCGCGTCGGCGAGCAGCCCCTCCGTGTCGGAGATGAGCGCGGCGCCGGTTTCGTCGCAGGAGGATTCAATACCGAGAACTAGCATAGTGGTCCGCATTCTAAAAGAGGCCTGCGGCGCCTGCAGGCGCGCGGCCCCGGTGAAGAGGTCCGGCGGAGCGGACGGGGGCGAAAAAATCGCCGCTTTCGTTTGAGTCCGCACGCGTTTTATGAGAAAATGCGCGCTTCGTACTCAGCCGCCTCTTGCCCCGGAACCAGACGCAGGCTGGGTTTTTCAATACATTTCCGGGTCATCACAACTTTGGTGTCGAATGCCTACTATCCGCGTTAAAGAGAACGAACCCTTCGAAGTCGCCATGCGCCGTTTCAAGCGCACCATCGAAAAGGCCGGCCTGCTCACCGAGCTTCGTGCGCGCGAATTCTACGAAAAGCCCACGGCCGAGCGTAAGCGCAAGAAGGCCGCCGCGATCAAGCGCCACTACAAGCGCCTTCGCAGCATGATGCTCCCGAAGAAGCTCTACTAATCTTCGAGCCCACTTCTCTTTTTTCCTCCGACGCCCTCCGGACGTTCCGGCGGGGCTTCTGAAGAATCTCTGATTCCCTCAAGGATGGTGATGATTAAGGACAGAATCCGCGAAGATATGAAGGCCGCGATGCGCGAGCACGACGCCGACCGTCTGAGCACGATTCGTCTCCTTCTCGCTGCCGTGAAGCAGCGGGAAATCGATGAAAAGATCGATGCGACGGACGACCAGGTGATGGAGATCATCACCAAGATGGTCAAGCAGCGCCGCGACTCGGTCGAACAGTACCGCGCTGGCGGCCGTGAAGACCTCGCTCAGAAGGAGCAGGCGGAAATCGATGTGCTCTCGGGCTACCTCCCGAAGCAGCTCTCCGAGGACGAGATCCTCGCGATCATCGACGAAGCCGTTGCTGCTGCGGGCGTCTCCGGCATGGCCGCCATGGGCCGCGTGATGGGTGCCGTCAAGGCCAAGGTGACGGGCCGCGCCGATCTCGGCAAGGTCTCCGCCCTGGTGAAGGCCCGCCTCACGGCCTGAGGTCTCTCGACCGCGCCTGAGGGCGCTCACCGTCCCGCGTTCGACACTCGGGGCGGAGAGCCTTCGGGCTTCATATCGGCCGGCGGGCCCGCCTGAAGTGCGGCAGCCGCCGGGTCAATTGGAAACCTGCAGCGCCTCGGCATGAGGTCTGCAGGTTTTTCCATTTTGTGCGGAGTTCCGACTGGAGACCTTCCTCCGCGCCGGGCTCTACCGGCTTATTCGGCCCGCACGGCGTGCCCTATCATGAAGGGCTCGTACGCCTCCCATCCGTCAGACACTTCCAACCGCACCGCCATGATTCCCGAGGGCTTCATCACCAGTCTGCTCGACCGCGCCGACATCGTCGACGTGGTTGGCCGCTACGTGACGCTCAAGAAGCAGGGCCGCAACTTCATGGCGTGCTGCCCCTTCCACAAGGAGAAGACGCCTTCGTTCTCGGTGAGCCCCTCGAAGCAAATCTTCAAGTGCTTCGGCTGCGGCAAGGCCGGCAACGCCATTGGCTTCCTGATGGACATCGAGCGGATCGACTTCCCCGAGGCCGTGCGCCGGCTCGCGGGCATCTACGGCCTCGAGGTCCCCGAGGACCGGTCGCCGCGCCGGCTCGAGCAGCGCGCCAAGGCGAAGGCGCTCTCGGACTACATGAAGGAGGCGGCGGACTTTTACACGGAGAACCTGAAGAAGTCCACGAAGGCCGTGGACTACCTCAAGGCCCGCGAGATCACGGGCGAGACCGCCGCGCGCTTCGGCCTCGGCTATTCGCCCGACGGCTGGCACGGCCTGCAGGCGGTCTTCCCCGGCGAGCGCTACGGCGCACCGGAACTCCTCACCACCGGGCTCGTCCTCGAGAAGAACGGCAGGCGCTACGACGCCTTCCGCGACCGCATCATGTTCCCGATCCGCTCGCCCAAGGGCACGGTGATCGGGTTCGGCGCGCGCACGATGAAGGGCGACGAGCAGCCGAAGTACCTCAACAGCCCCGAGACGCCGATCTACCACAAGGGCAGCGAACTCTACGGTCTCTACGAAGGCCGCGCCGCCGTGATCGACAAGGGCCGCGCGATCGTCTGCGAAGGCTACATGGACGTGATCCAGCTCTCGCAGGCGGGGTTCCGCGAGGCCGTCGCGGCGCTCGGCACCTCCATCACGCCCGAGCACGTGAAGAAGCTCTTCAAGCTCACCGACTCGGTCTACTTCTCGTTTGACGGCGACTCCGCCGGCCGCAAGGCCGCGCGTCGGGCGCTCGAGGCAGCCGTGCCGGTGATCGGCGACGAGCAGGCGGCGCACTTCGTGCTGCTGCCGCCCGAGCACGACCCCGACAGCCTCATCAAGGCCGAGGGGGCTGCGGGCTACGAGCGCGAGCTCGAGAAGGCGCTGCCGCTTACGGAGTTCTTGAAGAGCCTCCTTCTTGAAGGAAAGTCCCTCATGTACGCCGAAGAGCGCGCGAAGCTCTGCGCCGAGGCGAAGCCCCTGATCCTCGGCCTCAAGAACGCGCCGATGTTGCGCCTTGCCCTCATGAAGGAGATCGCGGCGATCGCGCGCCTGCAGTTCGAGGACCTCGAGCGACAGTGGGGCGTCGCCGCTCCCGCGCCCGCGCGTCCCGCAGCGCCCGCAGCACTGCCGGGATTCGGCCCGCGCGCCCCCGGCCGCTGGGGGCGGCAGGGCGCCTGGAGCGGGTCCTGGCGCCGCCGCCCCGCGCCCGAACCCCGGATCGGCGTGCCCGACGTGCGCGAGCGCATGCTGCAGTGCTTCCTCGCCTATCCGAAGCTCCTCGCGGAATTCAGCCCGCAGATCGAAGAGGAGTTCGTTACGAGCCCGAGCCCGGCGGCGAACCGCATCGTCGAGGTGTGGCGCGCGGGTGCGGACGAAGAGGGCGCAGTGGCGAACCCCGCCGCACTTCTGATGCGCCTTGCGGAATCCCCCGACGCGGCGCACTACGAGTCGCTCCTCGCCGGGGAGCTCACGCTCGAGACGCCCGAAGAGGCCGCGCGGATTGAATTGAGGCGCGACTTCCTCGACCTCGAGCTCGAGCGCACCAAGGCGCGCCTCATGGAGCTCGGCGCCTCGGGCGCGGGGCTCGAGCAGCTGCGCGCGCTCCTCGGGCGCCGCACGGAGCTCGAGCGCGCCATTGCCGAAGCGGCCGAAGAGGAGCGCGACTACCGCCGCCGCGCCGAACAGGCCTCGCGCGCGAGCGCCTTCGCCGCGGCCGAAGCCGGCCGCGCGGACCTCGCCTATTCCGACAACCCGAAGGTGCGCGCGCTGCAG
>CAJKCQ010000092.1 GCA_905198475.1 uncultured Sutterella sp.
TGCAATGTCAGCTCAGATTTAGGGCTTGAGTGCACTTTCTCCTGGGAAGTTCAGGTTTTGGGCCCCGGGCACGATGAACGCCTGCTCTGAACGTCCATCGCCGCCGGCCAATCTCCTCCGGCAGGCCTTCTTCCGACGAGGAGACGAAATGGGCTTCGACATTCCTCAGAGCCGCATTGCGGCTGAAAAACGGCGTTCGACCCAAGTTTTCCGGGCCTGGGCGCTTCCTGGGGCCGCGGCGGTTCCGGGCAATTCAGCGCCGCGCACCGCGAGCTCTTCAGTTACGACGAGTCCCGCCCGGCGCTCCTTTTCCAGCCTTTCGCACGCGAGGTAGCGGGAAGCCGTTATCGGGAGCCCGTCGGCGAAGAGCGCCGCCACCTTGGCTTCGGCCGCGGCGTACTCCGATTCCGGAACGAGTGTGATGAGCTTCGTGAACTCCCGGATCCAGGCGGCGTCATGAGGTTCGTTTCGGCGCGCGGGCGGCGTCTTCTCATTCACCCGGGATGCGGGATCCTCGTCGAGCGGGGTCGTGAGGAGGTCATGCGCAGCCCCAAAGGGGTTTTGGTCGACGTGAAGGCGCGCGGCCGCTTCGCGCTCCTCGGGCGTGAGCTCCGGCATGAAACCCGAGAGGCACCAGACGGTGAGCCGCGCGCGCTCGAAGCAGACCTTGAGCTACTCGGGCGACGGAATCGCCCAGAGAATCGGGTTGTTCTGCGCCTCCTGGATCATCGTGCGGCTGTCTCCGGGCTCCTCGGCCGGCAGGAGCCCGAGAATCACCGCGACGCAGCGGAGTTTCGGCGTCCGCTTGATCTCCTCGATGCGGGCGATGACGGCCGTGCCGTCCTCTGGGTTGATGCCGGCGGACGTGAGGATGATGCGTGCGGTCTCCTCCATCCAGTACTTGGATGCCGGGCGAGGAATATTTGCGGCAGTACGAAAAAGAACTTCGGGCAATATTCGGATACCCGGGCTATCATTACGGGAGGTACCAACTACGCGTCCGACGCGACCGCGTCCCTAAGCATCCAAAGAAGAAAGGGTTTTCCATGCCGAAGCTCATCACGCCCCCGTCCCCTGAACCGCCCGTTCCCCCGAAGCGCCGTCCGGGGCGCCCTCGCATTGAGGATCCTCTGATCGCGCAGTTCAAGATCCGGCTCCGTCCGGACACCTTCGACTTCGCGCAGAACCACGGCGGCGTCTCCTGGGTGCGTAGTCTGCTTGAGGCTGCCGCGGCCGGCCGCATCACGCTGCCCGCCGATCCGAATGCGGAGCAGACGCCCGCGCCGACGGGCTCCAACGTGGACGTGAAGACTGCGCGCCCGCTCGCGGGCGGTCCCGCCGCCGCGAACGTGGACCGCATCGACCTGCGCGCGATGTGCGGCTGGCCCGCTCCGGCCTCCGAACCCGAGAGCGAGTCCGTGGACCTCTCCGAGCTCCTCGTGCCCAATCCCGAGAGCTCGATCCTCGTGGAGACTTCCGGCGATTCGATGATCGACGCCGGGATCTTCGAGGGCGACCTCGTCGTCGTGGACTTGAGCTGCGAGGCGAGAAGCGGCTCGATCGTGCTCGTCCTCTACGACGGCAGCTTCATGATCAAGCGCCTGCGCATCCGCGACGGCCGCCCCGAACTCCACTCCGAAAACGCCGAGGCGCGCTACACGGTGCTCCGTCCCCGTCCGGGCGAGCAGTTCGAGGTGAAGGGCGTCGTGACGAGCGTCACCCATCTCTTTCACTGAAGTCCATGTCTCCCGCCGCCTCCCTTCGGGGACGCGGCGGCTCCTCCGAAAGGGTGGATGCGGGCTCGTTCTTAGGTAGAGCACCCTGGAAAAACGGGCGTTGGGACCGCCGGTCCGGATGGATCCGTTTAGATTGGCGCGCAATCTACGCAATTTCACGTGGATCCAAAACCCAGGACAAAGGGAGCTTGACATCCTCTCCGCCCTGAAGGACGGGGCTTGCGCGAGGCCGGTTTTCTGGTCATTATCGAAACGAAGGCCGGCAGGGCCGCGCTCCTGCCGAAGGCGTACTCAAGAGGGCGCGGCGCAGGCAATGCAAAAAAGGGCGCCCCCCTTTGAACGGGGACGCCCTTTGCTACTCAGTCAGCATGAAGGGTCCGTGGGGAACTTGCGCTACACGGGGCGCGAACGGGGCTTCAGCGGCTTGGTGGCTTCGGCGATCTCCTCCTCATTGAGGTTGCCGAAGGGGGTGTCGGCGGCGACCACTGTTTCGGAGGTCTGACGCTGACGGCAGGCTTCGATCACCTGGCGGATCCAGGGACTGCCGCCCTGAGAGAGGAAGAAGGCTTTCTGCGCTTCGGAGAGACGAATCACCATCGTCGAGTCCAGAGCCTTGGCGCCCAAAGGCTTTCGGCCTGAACCCGCGCGTGCGCCGCCCCAGCCGGGGTGCTTGGCGCGCTTCTTCGAGAGCGGCTTGCAGGGCTTCACCGCCTTGATGAGGTCGGATTTCGTTGGAGGCATATCGGGTTCCTTCTTGTCAAGTAAACCACTAAGAATTCTTGTTCCCTCGTACTAACTGTATTGCACAATCAAAGGTTTGTGCAAGCGATGGGCGCGTAAAATAGCACAAATTGGGGGTATATACCTATAAAAGGCAGGGAAAAACAAGCGTGGTCAACACGCAAGTGTACATTAAAAACAACATTGTATACACAGGAAAGCTACCGTCGAGCTATTCCGAAAGGGATGAACGGGTATTTCTTTCTGAGGCGGGCGGAGGATGCCGCTTCAACCTTCGGCGGATTTTCGGCGCGCTCGGTGCGGGATATAGTCGAAGAACATAAACGAGAGGGCCCGCCGAAGTAAGCGCCCCTCCGGCCCGCCCGCCTCCCCGGCCTACGGAGGAGCGGCGCGGCGCTCAAGCGAAGGAAGAAAGAACATCATGACCCGAAACGACTCCGGCCTTTCGCCGCCTGCAGGCGCGGCGGACGCTCTGGACGCCCCGGCTGCCCCGAATGCGGGCAAGCGCGGGGTGCTCGTCCTCGGCATCGGCAACATCCTCTGGGCCGACGAAGGATTCGGCCCGCGCGCCGCGGAGGCGCTCCACCAGAAGTACCGCACGCCCGAAGGGGTGGACGTCATGGACGGCGGAACGCTCGGCAGCTGGCTCGTCAACGAGATCTGCGCTTCGCGCCGGCTCCTCGTCTTCGACTGCTGCGACCTCAAGGCCGCGCCGGGCACGTTGCGCGTGCTGCGCCGCGACGAGATCCGCATCTGGGCCTCGACGAAGATTTCGCCCCATCAGACGGGCTTCAACGATCTGCTCGCCACTGCCGCGCTCATGGGCGAGGAGCCTGAGGACCTCGCGGTCGTGGGCGTGCAGCCCGAGCTCCTCGACGACTACGGCGGGAGCCTCACGCCCACGCTGCGCGCGCGCGTCCCCGAGGCGGTCGAAGCCGCCCGGACGGTGCTCGCCGAATGGGGCTGGTCGCTCGAAGCGCGGCCCGAAGGTGAAAAGGTCGAGCCGCTCACCTTCCGCATTCTGGAGATGGACGCCTACGAGGCGGGCCGACCGAGCGAGGAGGAGGCCTGCCGCACCGGGGACGAACGCTTCCTCGTGCGCGGGGGCGGGCGGGCCGTGCCCGACGCGCTCGAGCGCGGCTGATTGGAATTGGCCGCCTCACGGGGGGTAGCCGCAGCGTTCCGTTGGGAAGGCGGACTGCGTCCCGCGGGAGCGGCGAAGCTGAAGATTCAACGAGTAGGGGAGTGAGGGAGCGATGTGCATCGCACTGCCGATGAAGGTGCTCAAGGTTGAGGAGATGAAGGCGCTCTGCGAGCGCAGCGGCCGCCGCATGGAGGTGGACTGCTCGATGATCGATCCGCCCGCCGCCGACGAGTGGCTTCTCGTCTTCCAGGAGCGCGCCATACGCGCGGTTTCGGCCGAAGAGGCCGCGGAGATCGAGGCGGCCCTCGGCGCAACGGCGCTCGCCATGACGGGCGAGGCCGACGAGGCCGCGATCCGCGCGGGCTTCGGCGACCTGATCGACCGCGAGCCCGAACTGCCGCCCCACCTGCGCGCGCAGGTGGGCCGCCGGCTCGAGTAGTCCTGAATCCGCCCGCCGGCTCTCCGAACCTCCTCAGAAGGAAAAACGTGTCATGGCCAAATTCACCCGCGTCGCCGAAATTGATCCCGCCACGCACCCGCTCTTCAACCGGCTCTGGAATGAGGCGAAGTTCAACCGGCTCGATGAAGCCGGGCTCGAGGCCTTTCTCGCCTCGCCCGGACTGAAGTTCGTGATCTTCTGCGCGGACCCGAACCTGCAGAAGGAGACGATGGACATCGTCGTGATCGGGCCCGAGATCTGGAAGACCGTCTCGAAGATCGCCCAAAGCGCCTGGTGCACCGATCCGGCCGAGGGCCGCGCGCTCGCCGCCCGTTGGGGCGTGAGGAAGCTCCCCGCGCTCGCGTTCTTCCGCGACGGCGTCTTCCTCGGCGCCGCCGAGGGGTTGGACGGTTGGGACGGATACCTCGCGAAGTTGGCGGAGATCGCCGGGCGCACCGCCGCGCCGAAGCGCACCATCGCCATCCTCGCCCCTGCGGCAGAGGAATCGGGTTGCGGGCACTGAGGCGGGCGCCTGAAGAAAGAGTTCAAAATATCTGTATGACAAAGGGACGCGGCGCCTTGCCGACGAGGAGGATCCCCGCCGCGGAACCCGACGCCCCCGCCCCAAGCGAAAAACACAAGTCCGGCGCGGCCCCGCGGCGCTTCGTCTCCACAGAAGGATGTGAGCAGCGCGGCGGCCCGTAGCGGGAAACTCAGCGAGAGGAAGAAAGACATGGCCCTTCAGACTTATTCGGCGCTCGACGCCGCCAAGCGTTGGCTCAACGCTCCGCAGCTCGATCCGGAGACGGAGCGAGACGCCGCGCTCACCACGATCGCCTTTCTCGAGGACGTGAAGGCACGCCTCTCTCAACACATGAAGCGCATGGAGACTGGGCTCGCCGATCCGAGCGGCATGGACCTTCATGAGGTCTGGGACTTCTCGTCCTTCAACCCAAAGCACATCGACTTCCTGCTCGCCACCTTGGGCGAAGGCGAAGTGCGCATCACGCTCTTCGGGGGCGAGGCGAAGGCGGGCGACATGGGCATCCCCGGCCTCTGGCGCGTTCAGACGGGGGCGGACGGCGCGATGAACAGCTTCGTGCTCGGGCGTCTGCCGCGCGCGGTGCTCGTGGTCGGCGACCGGGGGCTCGACCGGGTCCCCGAGCTCGTCAATCCGAGCGCGGACGTCTTCGCGGCCCCTGCAATTTTGAATGAACTCCAGCACGAGCTCGAGCTCGAGGCGGCCCAAGGCCGGTTCAAAGGCCTGATCGACACGCCCGCCTTCATGGTGGAGCTGCAGCGCCAGCCCCTTTCGCCCGGCGACATGACCGCGCTCCTCTCCACCCTCGGCACGGGCGACGTCGAGGTGGAGCTCCAGGGCTTCGGGCACTCGCGCTTCACCCGCACGCGGGTGAAGAACCTCTGGCGGAGCCGCATCATCAACAACGGCGGCAAGACGCTGCTCGACGCCTTCATCGTCGCGCGCGTGCCGCCCGAGGTGCCCGTCTCCCCCGAGGAGTTCAAGGACGCATTGACGAAGTGCGATGATCTCATCGAATGGGTGCGGGGCGACCTCGAGCGCGGCGCTTTGGGCGCTCCCGCCGCAGGGGTGAAGCATGCCTGAAGAATCGGGAAACGTGAAGTTCACGAGCGGCGCGGAGATCCAGTCGCTTCTTGACCGGTTGGAGCGCGAGCGCGTGCCCGCGGGCGCGCGCATGCAGTGCCGCGTCTGCTGGCACGTCTATGATCCGGCGGAGGGCTGCCCCGAGGAGTCGATTCCGCCGGGAACGGACTTCCGCGATCTCCCCGACACCTTCATCTGCCCGGACTGCGGGCATCCGAAGTCGAGCTTCATCGAGATTACGGACGAAGAGAAATAGCCGACGCGGGCTCATCCCGGGAATTCCCGCCGTGGAAGAAACTGGGCGTGCGCGGCGCGGGGAGAAGTTGTTGACGTACTCCCCGCCCTGAAGGACGGGGATTCTCCACTTGACCAACGCTCAGCTTTTCCC
>CAJKCQ010000093.1 GCA_905198475.1 uncultured Sutterella sp.
GTCGCCTTATATCCCCGCCATGAATGACGGGGCTTTACGGCTCGGTTTGGTAAACCCTAGTTAAACTGATGACTTATCGCAATAGTTAGGTAGAACAAATCAGAGCTGCTCGGCGGCGGCGGGCGCCCGCCCGGCAGAATCCGCTCTCCTCCAACGGCCGGGCCGCGCCTTGAAGCGCACCCGGCCGAAATAATGAACAACCCCCTCCAAAGGAAAGCATATGGAGTTTCTCCAACTCGTCATGCTCCTCGTCGCCGTGCTTCTCATCTGGTTGAAGCCGCAGAGCGAGAAGCTCGCCTGGCGCCTCACCATCGCCGGTTGGCTGATGGTCGTGCTCATGTACGTCGGCCACGTCTCCCACGCCGTTCTCGGCAGCCTGAATCTTTGAGCGGAGTGCAGAAATGAATGACTACAGCAAGCCGATTCTGGATTCGGACATCCGCAAGGCCAAGACCTGGTACGACATCGTCTGTTGGGGCGGCCTCCTCATCGTTCTGCTCCCGGTGGGCATTGCGAACCTCGTTCTCGGCTACATGCTCGGCGACTCGCCCTGCACGCTCTGCTGGGGCCAGCGCGAACAGATGGCCTTCATCGGCGTCGTCGCGCTCTTCATGGTCCGCTACGGCTTCAAGCCCAAGTACCTCGCGATGATGCTCGTGATGGCGGCCGCGGGCCTCTACTCATCCTTCCGCCACCTCGGCAACCACGCCGCGCGCGACGTCGGCCAGGGCTTCGGCCTCGAGATCCTCGGGCTTCACACCCAGATGTGGGCCGAGATCGTCTTCTGGTGCGTCGTGATGCTCTTCGGTCTGGCGTGCTTCCTCGCGCCGCGCTTCGATGCGCTCATCGCGGAGCTGAAGGGCCGTCCCTGGCGTCCGGCGACGGGCTTCATGAAGCTCTCCTTCGCCGTGGTGTCCTTCATCATCGCCT
Organism: uncultured Sutterella sp.; assembly: GCA_905198475.1. Lineage (GTDB taxonomy): Bacteria > Pseudomonadota > Gammaproteobacteria > Burkholderiales > Burkholderiaceae_F > Sutterella. Next base: position 931 of record CAJKCQ010000093.1, read on the forward strand.
CGAACGCCTTCCAGGCCGCCTGGACCACGGGGCTGCCGCCCAACTGGGGCCAGGGCGATCCGTGGCGCTTCTCCTGGAATCCGAAGTACGTCACCTGGTCGGCCGACTCCTGGCAGGGCATGTTCGGGAGCTTCAACTTCCTCGGTCGGCGCGACGTGAAGGTTCCGGACTTCGCCTACGCGCCCAACGCGAAGAAGCTCGGCATCACGTTTGAGCACGACGCCGCGAAGGCGCCCGTCGAGATCTCCGGCATGCTACGCGTCACGGACGTGAAGCCCGTGCCCGGAATCGACGCGAAGCTCAACACGCTCTCGAAGATCCGCGGCGAGTACGTCGTCGCTTCGAAGTACGACTTCTGGTTCCTCAACGCCGACCTCACGACGAAGTTCCACGCCGCGATGGATCCCTGGTTCTCCGCGAACGTGCTCGACATCGTCGGCGTGACGCCCTTGGGCGAAGACGCCTACGTTCTCATGGGCACGAACAAGTCGATCCTGCGCATCCGCCAGAACCCGCAGGCCGACGACGTCAAGGGGTGGGCGAACTTCACCGCCGGCCGCGACCACGTCGAGGCCGTGGGCGGCCTCGGCCGCGCCCGCATCGACACCGAGCGCGCGAAGATGTTCTACATCCACTCCTCGGCGACCGACGGCCGGTACGTCTACACCGCCACCGTCCCGGACAACAAGAGCAAGACCACCTTCGTGATCTCGAAGACCCTGCAGAAGGACTGGCAGCTTTCGGGCGAATTCAAGCCCGAGTCGAAGCTCCTCAAGAAGGACCGGTCCCTCGGCGAGCTCTACGTCACGGGCATGGTTTATGAAGACGGGCGTCTCTACGCCGTCTCGAAGAACTGGAACGTGCTCGTCGTGATCAACATCGCCGACGAATCGGTCGAGGCGGCCTGGGGGCTTCCGGCCGATCTCACCGACGTGCGCGGCCTCGTTAAGGAGGGCGGTCGCTTCCAGGTGATCGACGCCAACCGCGTCGTGACGCTCGAGAAGTAGTCCCTTCCGTCGGCTTCCCCGCCATCGCCCTTAGGCCCGGTCTTCCGTTGGTGAAGGCCGGGCCTAATGGCGTCTTCAAGGGAGCATGAGCGGCCCGCCGCTAGAATGGTCTGAGACCTCCTCCTCCCGGCGCAGTCATCTCCCGAAACCACCTATGCAGACTTCAGCACTCCTCAGGGCGCTCCGCCGCCACCGCCTCACCGATACGCTCCGCTCGCTCTTCGGCTTCGCCGCGGCGCGCATGCGCGAGGCGCATCTGCAGGAGGTGGCGAGCTCGATGACCCTCACGACGCTTCTTTCGCTCGTGCCGCTCCTCGCCGTCTCGCTCGCCGTCTTCGCCGCCTTCCCGAGCTTCGCCGAAACCCGGAAGGCCTTGGAGGACGCGGTCTTCAACAGCTTCCTGCCGCTGCAGTACAGCGAAGTGATCATGAAGTACCTGAAGCTCTTCAGCGACCACGCTTCGGGGCTCGGCGCCTTCGGTCTGATCGGCCTTTCGATGACGGCGCTCCTGATGATCGACAAGTTCTTCGTGACGGTGAACCGCATCTTCAACGTGCGCCGCATGCGTCCGTGGACGCAGCGCGCGATGATCTACTGGGCGCTCCTCACGCTCGGGCCGCTCGGGATCGCGCTCTCGATCACGCTCACCACGCAGGCGATCCGCATCGCCGTGGGCTCGGGCGACGGGGTGATCCCGGGGTGGACGCTCGGGCTCTTCCAGATCCTGCTGCAGACCTTCGGCTACGCGCTCCTCTTCAAGCTCGTCCCCAACTGCCGCGTCGCTTTTTCGCACGCCCTGATCGGGGGCTTCACGGTTTCGCTCGCGAGCCAGGTGGTCAAGATCGGCTTCGAGTACTACATCACCGCGGGCACGCTCTCCTCGATCTACGGCGCCTTCGTGGCGTTCCCCGTCTTCCTCCTCTGGCTCTACATCGCCTGGATGCTCGTCTTCGCCGGGGCGGCGATCACCGCGGCGATTCCGCAGCTCACCTCCGGGCGCTTCTCCGACACGTATCTGCGCGGAAACGACTTTCTGACGGGGGCGGCGCTCCTGCGCGCGCTCACCGCCGCGCACGCCGCAGGCCATGCGGTCGTCTCCGAGGACGCCCTCGCCGCGGCCGTGGACAGCTGGCCGCAGGCGATCGAGCGGCTCCTGCTGCGCCTCTCCGAATACGGCTACTGCGCGCCCGTCGTGCTCGACGAACGGCGCGGTTCGATGGGTTGGGCGCTCCTCTGCGACCCCGGCCAAAAGACCCTGCGCGACGCGGTCTGCGCGCTCCTCGTGGACCCGAAGAACAGCCTCGTGGCGCCCGAGCGCCCGGCCGCGAAGAAGCCCGCCGGGGCGCTCCACGACTGGTTTGAGAGCTTCGCCAACACGGGCGTCGTGGACGCGCCCCTCTCGAAGCTTCTCGACGCGGACCTCCCCAAGCCCGGGTGCGCCGCCGGGTAATCCCGGAGGCCGGGAGCCGCCGGCGCGATGCAGCTATTGAGCCTCGCTTAAGGTTCGCGGGCTAAAGTCTCCATACAAAAATCATGGCGGTGCGGCGCCCCCGTGGGAGCTGCGCCCGCTCATGGAAGCGTTTACACACCGGGAGGCCAAGAACATGATGAAGACCCAGATCCTGCGCGCCGCTGCGGGCGCGCTTCTCGCCGCGGAACTCCTCGCCTTCGGGAGCGCCGCGTGCGCCGCGCCCATCGACGACGGCGTCGCCTACCTCAAGGCGGGCAAGTACCCCGAGGCGATGAAGGTCTTCAAGGCCGAAGCCGCCAAGGACGTTCCCGACGCCTTCTTCTACATCGGCGACATGGTGAATCAGGGCCTCGGGCAGAAGAGCATTCCGCTCCAGGCGACCGACTGGTGGGAGAAGGGCGCCTACCTCGGGAGCGAGAAGTGCCAGCTTGCGCTCTCGATGGCCTACCGCAACGGCGTGGGCGTGCGCGTCGAGCCGCGCCAGGCGCTTCTCTGGGACCGTGAGGCCGCCCGCGCGGGCTCGATCGTCGCGATGAAGAACATCGGCGACTACTTCGCGACGGGCAACGGCGTCGAGATCGACGCCAAGGAGGCGGCGAAGTGGTACTACCGCGCCGCGAAGGGGGGCTACCCCGAAGGGCTGCGCGCTCTGGGTGATCTTCTGAAGAGCGGCGAAGGCGCGCCGAAGAACCTCCAGGCCGCCTACGTCCTCATCCAGGCCGCGGCGAAGCCCGTCGAGGAGAAGGGTTGGGAGGCGGACCGGAACGCCGCCGCCGACGCGCGCATCCTCGGCCATTCGCTTACGGCCGACGAGCTCGCGGCTGCTGAGAAGACCTCGGTCGCCGACGTCCTCAAGTCCCTCGCCGCGCTCGACCCGGAGCCGGGCAGGATGTGATGGAGGACGCTCCAAGGGCCTTCCGTGCGGCGGTCTGACGAACGGACTTCGTGAGGTCCGCCGCATTCACCCGGGCGCCTGATTTGTATTGGCGGCCGCACCGCCCGGGCAAAGAAAAGACGCCCGGAAACTGCCGTTCCCGGGCGTCTGTGAATTGAAGCTCAGTTCAGCTCACTGCACGTTGGCCTTCTTGATGAGCTCCTGGAAGTGCTGCTGCACCTTCTGGTTCGCGAGGGCGTTGCGGATCACCGGCTTCTGGCTCTCAAAGGAGGGATAGAGCTCGGCCTTGCGCTTCGCTTCGAGCTTCACGACGTGGAAGCCGAACTGCGTGCGCACCGGCTCCTGAGCGACTTCACCGGGCTTGAGGACCTTGAAGGAGGCGCCGAAGGCCGGAACGAAGGAGCGTGGGACGACCCAGCCGAGAAGGCCGCCCTGGCCCTTGTTGCCGGTGTCTTCGGAGAATTCCTGCGCGAGCTTGCCGAAGTCGGCGCCCTTGTTGATGCGCTGGATGAGGTTCTTCGCCTGGTCCTCGGTCTTCACGAGGATGTGGCGGACCTGGTATTCGGTGTCGCCGTACCCGGCCTTGTCCTGGTCGTAGGCGGCCTTGAGGTCGGCTTCGGAGACCGGGTTCTTCTTGGCCCAGTCCTGGGCGAGACCCTGGATGAGGATCTGGTCGCGCGAAGCCTCGATGGCGCGCTTCACGTCCGGATCGTTGGCGATCTTCGCCTTCTTGGCTTGCTGGAGCAGAACGGTCTGTTGGATCAGGATGTTCTTCACCTGACGCTCGAGCTGCTCGCCGGCGGGCTGGCCGGACGCGACCGCGCGGTCGTAGAGGGCCTTCTGCTCCTCGACGGAGACCGTCTCACCGTTGACCTTGAAGGCCTTGAGCTCCGCCTGGGAGGCTCCGGCGGCGAGAAGGATGGCTGCGCCGAGAGCAATCGCTTTCTTGTTCATGATCATGTCAAACATCAAATGCTTAGAAAGGCCCGCTGCCCCGGACGGCTCGATGCCGGCGGTGGTCGCAGCAGGTGCAAAGGGATCGGTCAATTCTGCCGAGGGGTGCTCTGCTTTGTCATCCACACCGCGGCGCCAATTGTAAAAATCAATGTCAAGCTGATGAGTCCGAATAGCTTGAAGTTCACCCAGATTTCGGTCGGGAAGGAGTAGGCGACGATGAGGTTGAGGACGCCCACGACGATGAAGAAGACGATCCACATCGTCTGGAGCTTAGACCAGGCGGCGTCGGGCATCTCGACGGCGTTCTTCATCAGGATGCGGATGAAGTTGCGCCCCGTGAAGCTCCCCCAGAGGAGGATCGACGAGAAGATCCAGTAGAGGATCGTGGGCTTCCACTTGATGAACATCTCGTTGCGCAGCCAGAGCGTGAGACCGCCGAAGACCACGATCACGGCGAGCGAGATCCAGAGCATCGGCTCGATCTTCGCGCGCTTCATCTTGAGCCACCCGATCTGCAGGAAGGTTGCGGCGATCGCCGTCACGGTCGCGAGGAAGACGGGGGCGGTCGTGGCGGTGACGCCGTCGCCCAACAGGCGCTCGGCGAGCGCGAGCGCGTCCGCGGGGAAGTGCTCCGCCCCCTTGAAGGCGGCGAAGAAGAGGATGACGGGGAAGAGGTCGAAGAGAAGCTTCATAGAAAATCGGCGCGGAAACCTCTGTCTTCAGACAGGGGAGGAAGCGCCGTC
>CAJKCQ010000094.1 GCA_905198475.1 uncultured Sutterella sp.
GGGCGGGCGCGGGCGCTTCTGCTGCGCGCGCAAAGGGATCTGGCCGGACGGCCGCGACGGCGGCGGCGGCCCTGGGCGACGGCGCGGCATCGGGCGCGCAATGCGCCGTGGAGTCCGTCTCCGCCTTGAGGGCGTCCCGGAAGAGCGCCGCTTCACGGCTCGCCGGGACGGATCCTGCGGCCAACTGGTCGGCGATGGTCGCCCGGCCGTCCGCACCGGCGAGCGGCGACGCGATCACCGCGCGCACCGCGTCGGAGATGAAGCGGTGCACACGACCGCTCTCGCGGAAACGCACCTCGGTCTTCGTCGGGTGCACGTTCACGTCCACCTCTTCGGGCGGCAGCGTGAGAAAGAGGCAGTACATCGGCTGCGCCTGCCCGTGGAGCACGTCCTCGTAGGCCAAGCGCACGGCGTGCGCGGCGACGCGGTCGCGGATGAAGCGGCCGTTCACGAAGAGGTACTGCGCCTCGGTGCGGGTGCGCGAGACCGTGGGCAGGCCCACGAGCCCGGTGAGCCGCCAGCCGCCCGATTCGGCGTCCACCTCGCGGCAGGCCCCCTTGAAGTCGCGCGGCATGAGCGCGGTGATGCGGCTCGCGGGCGATTCGACCGCGAGCCTGAGGCCGGGGCGGCCGTTCACGAAAAGGGAAAGGGCGACCTGCGGATTCGGGAGCGCGATGCGCTCGAGCTGCGTCACGACGTGCGCGGCCTCCGTGCTCTCCGTCTTCATGAACTTGCGCCGCGCCGGCGTCTTGTAGAAGAGCCCGCACACCTCGACGCGCGTCCCGGGCTCCATCCCGGGCGCGGGCTCGACCACGCCCCCGGCGATCTCCCACGCCTCGGCGCTCCCGGGCGTGCGCGAGCGGATCGAAAGGTCGGCGACGGAATCGACCGACGCGAGCGCCTCGCCGCGGAATCCCAGAGTAGCGACGTGCTCGAGCTCGTTGAGGTTCTTCACCTTGCTCGTCGCGTGGCGCTTGAGTGCGAGCGGCAGCTCCTCCTTCGGAATCCCGCAGCCGTTGTCGGTGACGACGATCCGCGAGAGGCCGCCCTGGTCGATGCGCACCTCGATGCGGTCCGCGCCCGCGTCCACGGCGTTTTCAACAAGCTCCTTCACGACGGAGGCGGGCCGCTCGATCACTTCGCCCGCGGCGATCTGACTGATGAGCTGGCTGGAGAGTTCGGCAATGGGACGGCGCGGCATGAATCGAAACAAATGGTTGAGGAGTGTGACGGGCTCCGCTGCGGGCGCGCCCGCGGCGGAAGGCGGTAGCGGCGCTTCCGGAAGGCCCCTTCGCCCCAGCGGGCGTCCGTGCGGATGAGGGGCGCGACGCACCTCTGCCGCTATGATAGGGGGCCGGACCGGGAGGAGAACGAGAATTCCTCCCGCCACTCCCGGCCCCGCACGCGGATCGTCCTCTCCGCGGCCTTCCGACACTTCTTCTCATAGGCCCCGCCCGTCATGGACATCTTCGGACTCATCGTCGAGCTCTTCACCAACGCCGACCACTTCCTCGTCTCGCTTGCGACGAACTACGGCTGGCTCATCTACCTCGCGATGTTCATCATCTTCTTTCTCGAGACGGGCTGCGTCGTGATGTCGTTTCTCCCGGGCGACTCGCTGCTCTTCGTCGCGGGCACCGTCGCCGCGGCCGGCACCGCGAGCCCCTGGGCGATCATGCTCTCGGTGATCCTCGGTGCCGTCTTCGGCAACTCCGTCGGCTTCTCGACGGGCAAGTGGTTGGGCAACAAGATCTACGACGGCTCCATCCGGTGGATCAACGCCGACAAGCTCCAGCACGCCCGCGCCTTCTACGTCTCCCACGGCGGCAAGACCATTCTTCTCGCGCGCTTCGTGCCGATCGTGCGCGCCTTCGCGCCCCTGATCGCCGGCGCGGCGAAGATGGACGGCCTGCGCTTTGAGCTCTTCTCGGGCGCGGGCGCCGTGCTCTGGGCCGTATCGATCGTGGGGGCGGGCTACCTCTTCGGCAACATCCCCTTCATTCAGCAGAACCTCTCGAAGATCCTGCTCCTCGGCATCGTCGCCGCGGTGATGGGGCCGGTGTTCGTCGGCCTCGCGGCCAAGTGGCTGCAGAAGCGCCACGAGGAGCGCCTCGCGCGCGAAGACCACTGAAGCGCGCCTCTGCGTCTTTCGAACTACCTATGGCGACTCGGCCGGCCGCCCGAGTCGTCGCTGCTTCGTCACGATTCCGTCACACTTGGGGAAGTAGACTGAAAGGAGGATTTCATGTTTTTCCTCCCTGTCCTTTCTCAGGACAAAGTGACGGCAATGACTCTCAAAGAAGACGTTAAGACCCCGGTTTCCCCTACGACGACGCCGGAAGCGGCCGCTGCGCCCGCAGCGGCCCCCGCAGCCGTTCCCGCCGCAAAGGCGTCCGAAATGAAGGCTCCCGCAAAGGCGGACGCTCCCGCAGCGCCCCTTGCGGCGGAAAAGCCTGAAGAGACCGTGAAGGCCGCAGCCGCGGCGACGCCCGCGGTTGCCGAAGAGCAGAAGCCCGCGCCAAAGAAGCGCGCTGCGGCGAAGGCCGTCAAGACGACCAAACCCGCGAAGAAGCGCGCCGCCCCGAAGGCGAAGGCCGCTCAGACGACCGAGGACGCTCCCGCGCCGCTGCCGCCCGTCACGGGCGTGCCTGATCTCGACGATCCGCTCCTCTACATCAACCGCGAACTCAACTGGATTGAATTCGACCGCAAGGTCCTCGACGAAGCGTGCGACGCGAAGACGCCGCTCCTTGAGCAGCTCAAGTTCCTCTCGATCTTCCACAACAACCTCGACGAATTTTTCATGGTGCGCGTGTCGAACATCATTCGACAGTTCAAGATCGGCGCGCCCTCGTGCTCCGCGGACGGCCTCGCCCCGGTGAAGCAGCTCGCCGAGATCCGCCGCCGCGTCCTCGGCATGCTCGCGCGCGCGCAGAACCACTGGAAGGAGCTCGTCCCCGAACTCGCGAAGAATGGCATCTCGATCGTGCGCTACAAGGACCTCACGGAGAAGCAGAAGAGCTTCCTCGAGGGGTACTTCCTCAACGAGATCTATCCGATCCTCACGCCGCAGGCGATTGACGCGGGGCATCCCTTCCCGACGATCTCGAACATCTCGCTCAACTTCCTCGTTGAGCTCGAGGGCCCCGACGGAAGCGTGCGCTACGCCCGCCTCAAGTCCCCGAACAACATGCCGCGCTTCATCTTCGTGCCGCGCACGAAGGAGTCCGCCTACGCCGAGCTCGGCTTCAACCCGAACGGGCGCGACGACGACATCATCCTGCTCGAAGACCTGATCCGCGAGCACCTCGGAAAGCTCTTCCCGGGCCACAAGGTCCGCAAGTCGATGCTCTTTCGCATCACGCGCAACACCGACCTCGAAATTGAAGAGGACGAGGCCGACGACCTCTTGGCCGCCGTCAAGGACTTCATCGACCAACGGCGCTTCGGCGACGTGATCCGCCTCGAGCTCGAATACGGTTCGGACCAGGCGCTCACGAGCTTCCTCACTGAGAAGCTCGAGCTCCTGCCCTTCCAGATCTTCCGCATCCGCGGCCCGCTCGCGATGAACGAGTTCATGCCGCTCATCGGCCTCGACCGCCCGGCCCTGAAGGATCCGCCCTACAAGGGGCTTGAACCCGCCTTCATCGCCGAAGGCGACGTCTTCCCGACCATCAAGAGCCGCGACGTCTTCCTCTACCACCCGTACGAGAGCTTCAACGGCGTGCTCGAGTTCATCCGCCAGGCCGCGGCCGACCCGCAGGTGGTCGCGATCAAGCAGACGCTCTACCGCTGCGGCTCGAACAGCCCGATCGTGGCCGCGCTCATCGACGCGCGCCGCCGCGGCAAGCAGGTGACTGCCGTCGTGGAGCTCAAGGCGCGCTTTGACGAAGAGCGCAACATCAACTGGGCCGAGGAGATGGAGAAGGCGGGCGTAAACGTGGTCTACGGCTTCGTCGGCCTCAAGATCCACGCCAAGCTCTGCCTCGTCGTGCGCCGCGAGTCCGAAGGCATGTGCCGGTACGTGCACATCTCGACGGGCAACTACAACCCGAGCACGGCGAAGATCTACACGGACTACGCGCTCTTCACGGCGAACCCGGACATCTGCGCGGACGTCTCGGACCTCTTCAACGTGATGACGGGCTACTCCAACCAGACCGCCTACCGCGAGCTCGTCGTGTCGCCCCACAGCACCCGCTCCTCGATCATCGCCCACATCGAGCGCGAGATCGAATGCCACCGCAAGTCCGGCAAGGGCGAAATCATCCTCAAGTGCAACCAGCTCGTGGACCGCGCGGTGATCAAGTCGCTCTACGCCGCGAGCCAAGCGGGCGTGAAGATCTCGATCATCGTGCGCGGCATCTGCTGCCTGCGTCCGGGCATCCCCGGCGTGAGCGAGAACATCTCGGTGCGCAGCATCGTGGGGCGCTTCCTCGAGCATGCGCGCGCGTACTACTTCCGGCACGGCGGCGATCCCTTCATGCTGATCGGGTCCGCCGACCTCATGCCGCGCAACCTCGACGGGCGCATTGAAGTCCTCACCCCGGTCCTCGACCACGGGATCCGCAACCGCATCAAGGCGACCCTCGACCTGCAGCTCGCCGACAACACGCAGTGCTGGGTGCTCCACTCCGACGGCATCTACGAGCGCATCACGCCGCCGAAGAACGGCCGCGCGGTGGACTCGCAGGCCTACCTCGCGAAGCACTACGGCCACGCGGAATAATCCGCGGCTGAAGGGTGCGTTCTGAACGCACCCAAGAAGGAGAAGAAGGGCGGCTCCCGCTGAGGGGGGCCGCCCTTCTTCGTCTGTTGGAGATCCGGAGGCCCCGCAACGGCCCCCTTCAAAGCGGAAATCAGCGCCCGCCCGCCGTGAGGGCGACCAGACGTAGCGTCACCGCAAGGCTCTTCAGCCACGAGCTCATCGGCATGAATTCGCACGAGCTGTGGAAGTTGTGCGCGCCGGTGAAGTAGTTCGGGGTCGGGATGCCCTGCGTGGAGATGAAGGAGTCGTCCTTGCCGCCGCGCATCGCGAGGTTGATCGGCTTGACGCCCTCGAGCCCCATCGCCTCCTCGAGGAGGTCGACGCAGGCGCGGTTCTCGGGCTTGATCGCGTCGGCGATGTTGCCGTAGACGTCCTCAAACGCGAGGGCGATCTTCGCGCGCGGGTAGCGGGTCTTGAGGTACTCGGCGGCCGCCGCGATCAAGGCCTTCTTCGCCTTGTAGCCCTCGAGGTTGTGGTCGCGGATCTTCATCGAGACGGAGCACTTTGAGGGGCCGCCCGAGATGCCGTTCACCCAGACGAAGCCTTCGGTGCCGGCGGTGCATTCCGGCGTCTCGGTGCGCTCGAGCATGCCGATGAAGTCGTGCGCGGCGAGGATGGGGTTGACGAGCACGCCCTTGGAGCTCATCGGGTGCGCGGTGACGCCCTGGATGTCGAGCCGCGCACTGCCGGCGTTGAAGGTCTGCCAGACGATCTCGCCCAATTCGCACGAGTCGATCGTGTAGGCGAAGTCCACCGGGAACTTCGAGAAGTAGATCTTCTTCGCACCGCACAGGCCGATCTCTTCGTCGGGCACGAAAGCGACGTAGATGTCGCCGTGCGGGCGCGCTTCGTCCTGGATGATGTGGAGCGCCGTCATGATGTTGGCGACGGCGGACTTGTTGTCGGCGCCCAAGACCGACGTGCCGTCCGTCACGACGAGGTCGTCGCCCACGTAGCGTTCGACCTCGGGATGCTCCTTGACGCGCATCCAGAGGTCCTTCTCCTTGTTGAGGCAGATGTCGCCGCCCTGGTAGCCGTGGATCACCTGCGGATGGATTTCGGGCGACAGGCCCGCGTCCACCGTGTCGAGGTGCGCGCACCAGCCGACCTTCGGGGCCTTGGCGCCCACGGGGAGGTTGGAGGGCAGGTGTGCCTTGACGCACTCCCCGCCCTGAAGGACGGGGATTCTCCACTTGACCAACGCTC
>CAJKCQ010000095.1 GCA_905198475.1 uncultured Sutterella sp.
GAACTTGATATATCTCAACGACCTTTCGACCGATTCCTCCCAACGAATAAATTCGTGGGCTCCCTCGGCCGGTTTTCGTGGAAAAAGGGCGCTCCTGCAGCTGCGGGAGCGCCCTTAGGGGAATGCCTTTCCGGAGGCCGGAGGGACTACTTGTGGGAGAGACGCCGCACGAAGTAGTCGCCGAGCGACTGGATGCCCTGAACGAGGAAGATCAGCACGAGCACGACGGGCCACATCACTTCGGGCATGAAGCGCTGGTAGCCGTAGCGGATGCCGAGGTCGCCGAGGCCGCCGCCGCCCACGACGCCCGCCATGGCCGAGTAGCCGATCAGACTCACCGAGGCGATCGTGAGGCCGGCGAGGATGCCCGGCCGGGCTTCAGGGAGGAGCACCTTGAGGACGATCTGCAGGTTCGTCGCGCCCATCGCCTGGGCGGCTTCGACGAGGCCCTTGTCCACTTCACGCAGGCTCGTCTCGACGATGCGGGCGATGAAGGGCGCCACGGAGATCGTGAGCGGCACGATCGCGGCGGCCGTGCCGATCGAGGAGCCCACCACAAGGCGGGTGAACGGGATGATCGCCACGAGCAGGATGATGAAGGGCACCGAGCGCAGCGCGTTGATCACCGTCGCGAGCACGAAGTGGAAGGCGGGCATCGGGAGGAACGACTTCCGGTCGGTGATGAAGAGCAGGATGCCGAGCGGGATGCCGAGCGCGGAGCCGATGCCCCCCGAGATCAGCACCATGATGATGGTCTCGAGGAACGAGGCCGAGATCATATCGACGAGTACGCTAGACATTGGTGATCTCCTCGAGGAGGACGCCGCGGTTGCGGATGAAGTCCACGGCCTGCTTGTAGACGGAGGTGGGGGCGACGACGAGCAGCGTCAGCGTGCCGAGGGTGCGGCCCTGCAGGTCGTCCACGGTGCCGCGCAGGATGCTGAAGTCGATGTTGAATTCGCGCGAGGCGAGCGAGATGACGGGCTCGGCCACCTCTTCGCCGATGAAGGAGAGGTGCAACAGGTGCACGTTGTCGCGGCCGTGCTTTTCGCGGGCGGCGTTGACGGTGTTGACGATCGACTGCGGCAGATCGCGGTCCATCACCTGGCCGATGAGCGCGCGGGTCGTTTCGGACTGCGGGCGCGCAAAGATGTCGATCACGTCGCCCTGCTCGACGATCTCGCCCTTGTTCATGACGACGACGCGGCTGCAGATCTGCTTCACGACGTTCATCTCATGGGTGATCATCACGATCGTGACGCCCAACTTCTCGTTGATGCGCTGCAGGAGCTGCAGCGTGGCGACGGTCGTCTCCGGGTCGAGCGCAGAGGTGGCCTCGTCCGAGAGGAGCACCTTCGGGTCGTTTGCGAGCGCGCGGGCGATGCCGACGCGCTGCTTCTGGCCGCCCGAGAGCTGCGAGGGGTATTTGTTCACATGCTCGGTGAGGCCCACGAGCTCGATCAGGGGCTCGATCTTGCTGCGGATCTGCTCCTTCGGCGTTCCGATGAGCTCGAGCGGCAGCGCGATGTTGTCGTAGACCGTGCGGGAGCTCAGCAGGTTGAAGTGCTGGAAGATCATGCCGATCGAGCGGCGCACGTCGCGCAGCTCCGCGTCGCCGAGCTTCGTGAGGTCGCGGCCGTCCACGATCACGGCGCCCTTGGTCGGACGGTTGAGCAGGTTGATGCAGCGCACGAGCGTGCTCTTGCCCGCGCCCGAGCGGCCGATGATGCCGAAGATTTCTCCGGGCTTGATTTCGATCGAGACGTCTTTGAGAGCCTCGAAGACCTTGCCGTCGGGACCGACGTAGGTCTGGGTTATGTGTTCTAGTTTGATCATGTGCGTCGAAGGCGTTCTTTCAGCCGCGGCGGCTGCCGAGGGGGCAGGCGGAACGGCGAGATGGAGGTTGAGGCAGTCTATCGGCGCGGCGGGCGGGCCGTCTCTCCCTCCGGGGCGCAGTCTCGTGCTTCCTTGAGGTATTACCGCGCGGACTGAGGGCAAAAGAAAAGCCCGCCGACAATGCATCGGCGGGCTTTCGAATTGGTGGGAACGCAGGGATTCGAACCCTGGACCGACGGATTAAGAGTCCGCTGCTCTACCAACTGAGCTACGTTCCCAACTTTACGAACATCCTGCTTTTGGTGGGTCGTGCGGGATTCGAACCCACGACCAACGGATTAAAAGTCCGCTGCTCTACCAGCTGAGCTAACGACCCAATCGTGCCGGGCTCTAGCCGCACAGGAGCGTTCGTTGAGGAAGCGAATTCTGCACCACCTGTGGACGCTTGTCAAGGCCTTTTTCTCGAGCGGAGAAAAAAGTTTTCCGGAGCGGTTTCCCGCAGATCTCGGCCAGTCTCTTTTGTTAGGGTAAACACCAACAACTGATACCATTGCGAAAACGGAGGAAAGGGTGCTATTGTTCGCTTGTCGCAGAATCACTGCGAAGCAATTTTATCGGATTATCAATAGAGTAGAAGATCAATTTTGATCAACAGATGCACTATTTGATCTTCTACCTGCTCTTTTGAACCCACGGCGCCCATGCGCCTGTTCGAATGGAGCGGATTCTCTTCAAAAGGAGAAGAACCATGGCAGCCAAGAGCAACGCCCGCACGAAGCCCGCGGAACGAAAGGAAGGCGAAGAGCGCAAAAAGGCGCTCTCGATCGCCCTCGCGAGCATTGAAAAGCAGTTCGGCAAGGGCGCGATCATGCGCATGGGTGAGAACGCCGAATCCCAGGACATCGAGGTCTGCTCGACCGGGTCGCTCTCGCTCGACCTTGCGCTCGGCGTGGGCGGCCTCCCCAAGGGCCGCATCATCGAGATCTTCGGGCCGGAGTCTTCGGGCAAGACGACGCTCTCGCTGCAGGTGATCGCCGAGATGCAGAAGACGGGCGGCACCTGCGCCTTCATCGACGCCGAGCACGCGCTCGACACGGGCTACGCGCAGCGCCTCGGCGTGCAGATGGCCGACCTGCTCCTCTCGCAGCCCGACACGGGCGAGCAGGCCCTCGAGATCGTGGACGCCCTCGTGCGCTCCGGCTCCGTGGACCTCATCGTGGTGGACTCGGTCGCCGCGCTCACGCCGAAGAATGAAATTGAAGGCGTCATGGGCGACTCGCTCCCCGGCCTGCAGGCCCGACTGATGTCGCAGGCGCTGCGCAAGCTCACTACGAACGTCTCGCGCACGAAGTGCATCGTGATTTTCATCAACCAGATCCGCATGAAGATCGGCGGCTACGGCAACCCCGAGACGACCGCAGGCGGCAACGCGCTGAAGTTCTACAGCTCCGTGCGCCTCGACATCCGCCGCGTCGGCGCCATCAAGAAGGGCGACGAGGTGATCGGCAACGAGACGAAGGTGAAGGTCGTGAAGAACAAGGTCGCGCCTCCCTTCAAGCAGGTGAAGTTCGACATCCTCTACGGCCAGGGCATCTCGCGCCTCGGCGAGATCATCGACATCGGCACCGAGCTCAACGTAATCGAGAAGTCGGGCGCCTGGTACTCCTACAACGGCCAGAAGCTCGGCCAGGGCAAGGAGAAGGTGCGCGACCTGCTCAAGGAGAATCAGGCGCTGCAGGACGAGATCGAACGCAAGATCCGCGAGCTCAAGGGCGTGCACCTCTCGAGCATCACCTCGGTGGACGACGAGGACATGGAGGCGCTCGACATGGCGCCCGTCGACCGGGAGGAGGAGCCCCCGATGCCCGAAGTGGACGACGATCTGTGATCCTCTGCGGCTGACGCCCCCACTCTGAACAAGGCCTCCGGCGCTTCTGAGAAGCCGGGGGCCTTCCGCGCGAACTGGAGCACCATGGAAGTTCTCTTCAGCGAGGAGGATCTCGAACCCGTTTCCGTTCCAGATCCTCATGAGCAGACGCATGCCGCCCCCGCGGCGCCCCGGAAGAATGCGCCCCGCCCCGCGCCGCAGGCGCCGGCCGAGGGCTCGCTCTTCGGCGACCTCGAGGAGGCTCTGGGCCTCGAACCGGTCTTCGCGCCCGCGCCGGTGAACCCCTTCGGAGCGCCGCCTCCCGCCAGGGCGGCGGCGCTGCCCGTCCCCGCGGAGGCGACCGGGGCGTTTGAAGCGCTCGTGTCGCCCGAATTGCCCGTGCCGGCCGAAGCGCCCGATCGGGCGCGCCGACCCCGGTCTGTGCAGAAGTCGCAGAAGGCTCGCAAGACGCGCGGGGCGGCCGTGTCGAAGGCCGTCCGTGAGGCGCCCGCCCCCGCCGAAGCGACGCCGGCGCCCCTCGCGCAGGAGCCCGCGGAGGACCGCTTCGGCGGCGCCAAGGTGATCCGCTCCCCCGAGGATCTCGACGCCTTCGACGTGCTGCGCGAGGACGGCACGGTGCTCGCGGTCGATGCGGACACCTGCGCGGATCCGGAGGTGTTTGAGGCCGAGCGCCGCCGGCGCGGCCGCGGCGCGAAGCAGCCGCGCAGCATCATGACGCGCGCGGTGGACGCGCTTTCTAGGCGCGAGTATTCGCGGCGCGACCTTGGGCGCAAGCTCCTGCAAAACCTCGCCGAGGGCGAGACGCGCGAGGAGGTCGTCGAGGCGCTCGACCGCCTGGAGCAGCTCGGGCTCCTCTCCGACGAGCGCTACGCCGAAATGAAGGTGCGCGCGTCGGCGGGCCGCATGGGCGACCTGCGGCTGCGCCGGGAGCTCCGCATGAGCGGTGTTTCGGCCGAGGCGATCGAGAATGCGCTCGCCGAAGTCGAGGAGCCCGAGGAGGTCCGTGCCTGGCGCATCTGGAGCCGCCGTTGGAGCGAGCCTCCGGAGAACTGGAAGGAGCGCGAAAAGATGGTGCGCTACCTCGCCGCGCGCGGCTTCGGCATGTCGGCGATCCAGAAGGTGATCCGCGGAGAAGTGGAGCTGTCGGAGGAGCAGTACTGATTTTGGTGAAGAAATTTTTTCGCCGCCGCCACCCTCAGGAAGGAAAAGCGGCGGCTAGAATTTGACGTTCAACAATCACTCCTTACAAATCATTCCGGGAGAAAGAAGTGGAGTACCTCTGGGACCTGCTGGTCAACCTGCACTGGGCCGCGGTCGGGCAGATCATCCTGATCGACATTCTGCTGGGCGGCGACAATGCGGTTGTGATCGCCATGGCGTGCCGCAACCTGCCGCATGAACAGCGTGCGAAGGGCATCTTCTGGGGTACGGCGGGCGCAATCGCGCTGCGCGTCGTGCTCATCACCTTTGCGGTGATGCTGCTCGACCTTCCGTTCCTCAAGGTGGTGGGCGCGCTCCTCCTCCTCTGGATCGGCGTGAAGCTCCTCATTCCGGAATACGAGTCGCATGAGAAGATCGAGGGCAGCCAGAAGCTCCTCGGCGCCATCAAGACGATCATCGTCGCGGACTTTGTGATGTCCTTCGACAACGTGATCGCCATCGCCGGCGCGGCGCAGCAGGCGCACGAGGCGCACCAGACGCTGCTCGTGATCTTCGGCCTCATCGTCTCCGTGCCCTTCATCGTCTTCGGCAGTCAGGTGGTCCTGAAGCTCCTCGACCGCTTCCCGATCATCATCTACTTCGGTGGCGGCCTCCTCGGCTGGATCGCCGGCGGCATGATCGTGTCGGACGGCTACGTGGTCTCGCACTGGCCCGAGATGAGCTTCATGGCGCACTACCCGGCCTGCATCGCCGGCGCCGTGCTGGTGGTGCTCGTGGGCTGGCTGATCGCGAGGAAGAAGCGCGCCGAGCACGAGGCGGCGCTCAAGCTCCACGCCGTGCCCGCGAAGGACGAGGCGCAGTAGCCCTTCCAAGCCCCGCGCACTTCCAAAAGAACGGCGGACGCTCCCATCAAACGGGAGGTCCGCCGTTTTGTTTTACCAAACCGAGCCGTAAAGCCCCGTCATTCATGGCGGGGATATAAGGCGACG
>CAJKCQ010000096.1 GCA_905198475.1 uncultured Sutterella sp.
CGGCCCGATTTGTCTGAATGCGCCCGCAGGGGCGCACCCCGCCGTTCCCCCTTGCCGAACTACCCTGCGTCCGGGCTCTTCGCCCGCCGTCCGGCCCAGATCCAGACCGCCGCACCAACGATGAAGAGCGGGAGCGTGAGCCACTGGCCGCGCGAAAGCCCGAAGGCCTGGAGCCCGAGGAACGCATCGGGTTCGCGGAAGAATTCGCTCGCGAAGCGCGCAACGCCGTAGCCGACGGCAAAGAGCGCGGCCGTTCTGCCGACGGGCCTGGGCTTTCTGGAGTAGAGCCAGAGCAGGATGAAGAGCGCCAGTCCTTCAAGTCCGGCCTCATAGAGCTGCGAGGGGTGGCGCGGCACGCCGCCGTCCTCGGCCTGCGGGAAGATCATCGCCCAGGGAAGATCGGGTGAGGCGGGCCGCCCCCAAAGCTCCCCGTTGATGAAGTTCCCGAGGCGCCCGAAGAAAAGCCCCAGGGGGACGAGGGGCGCGACGAAGTCCGCCACGCGCCAGAAGCCGATCCCCTTCCTGCGCCCGTAGAGGAACATCACGATGAGGACGCCGATCAACCCGCCGTGCGCGCTCATGCCGCCGTGCCACATCTGCAGGATCTCCGCGGGGTGCGCGGCGTAGTAGTCGGGCTGATAGAAGAGGCAGTAGCCGAGCCTACCGCCCAACACGACGCCGAAGACGCCCCAGAAGAGCATGTTCTCGACGTCGTTCTGCGTGACGCCGCGCCAGTCGTCGAGCGCACGCCGGCGCCCGAGGAGCCAGAAGGCGAGGAAGCCCAGAAGGTACATGAGGCCGTACCAATGGACGCCGACGGGGCCGACCGCAACGGCGATCGGATCGAACTGGGGGTGGATGAGCATGACGGGGGTTCGTGGAGGTGGAGGTGCGCGGCAAGGCGCCCGCCGCCGGCGGCGCAGGCCGGACGGCCGGGCGGTTCTTCAGGGAGGAGTCATTCTAGCGGCGGGCGCCGGGGCCTCCGCCGGAGCGCGCCCCGAGCGTGCTTTTCCGGGTGTTTCCGAGCGCTGCCGCGGGGTTCGGGCGCTGTGCTACTGTAGGACGCTTTTTCCCAAAAACCGGGCGGCTCCGCCGCCCGCCCACAAGGACCCGTCCACGACCATGCAGATCACGCCCGTCACTCCTGAAGCGCTCGCCCGCACGCTTGAAAAAATGCGCGCCGCGCGCCCCCTGGTGCACTGCCTCACGAATGAAGTCGTGCAGGAGATAACCGCCAACGTGCTCCTCGCCGCGGGTGCCTCGCCCGCGATGGTCGTGGCGATGGACGAAGCACCCGGGTTTGCGCGCATCGCGGGCGGCGTTCTCGTCAACGTGGGCACCCCCGTGCCGGAGCGCCTCGCCGTGATGCAGGCCTGCGCCGAAGCCGCGAACGAAGCCGGCCGCCCCTGGGTGCTCGACCCCGTCGCCGCGGGCGTGATGCCCTGGCGCGACGGCGAGATCCGCAGGCTCCTCGCGCTCAAGCCCGCGGTGATCCGCGGGAACGCAAGCGAAATCCTCGCGCTCGCCGGCGCCGGCAAGGGCGGCAAGGGCGTGGACAGCACGGATTCGAGCGCCGCGGCCGTCGACTCCGCCCGCGAACTCGCCCGCCGAACGGGCTCGGTCGTCTGCGTCACGGGCGAAACCGACTACGCCACCGACGGCAGCCGGGTACTCTCCGTCTCGGGCGGCAGCGTCATGACGACGCTCGTAGTGGGCACCGGGTGCTCGCTCTCGGCTCTGGTCGCCGCCTTCGCGGCGGTTGAATCCGACCGCACGCTCGCCGCCGTCGCGGCCTGTGCGCTCGCCAAGCGCGCGGCCTCCCTCGCCGCCCGCACCGCCAAGGGCCCGGGGAGCTTCCACAACGAATACCTCGATGCGCTCTACGCGATCCAGCCCGCCGACTTCCTCGGAGAGGCGCTCTGATGCGGCTTCCCTCCCTCACGCTCTACGTCGTGCTCGACCCGGACCTCTCGGAACGCTCGGGCGGCCTCATCCCGACGGCGCTCGCCGCCGTCCGCGGCGGTGCGTCCATCCTGCAGCTGCGCGCCCCAGCCTGGAAGAAGCGCCGCTTCGTCGAGGCCGCGCGGGCGCTCAAAAAGGCGCTCGCCGAGGCCTCGGCGCTTCCGCCCACGCCCCTCATCATCGACGACCACGCGGACGTGATGCTCGCGGCGGGCGCCGACGGACTTCACGTCGGCCAGGACGACCTCCCGGTCGAGGACGCCCGGCGGCTGATCGGCGCGCAGCGGATCCTCGGGCTTTCCGCGGGGAGCCTGGAGGAGCTCGGGAGCGCCCCTGCGGCGTTGGTCGACTACTACGGCGTGGGCGCGGTCTACTCGACTCAGACGAAGAAGGACGCGGGCGACGCCATCGGGCTCGGGGGCCTCAGGCAGGTGGTCGAGGCCGCACATGCGTGGGGGAAGCCCTGCGTCGCGATCGGCGGCATTCATCTCGAGAACGCCGCCGACGTCGCCCGGACGGGCGTAGACGGCGCCGCGGTCATCTCCGCCGTCTGCGGACGGTCCGATCCGAAGGCCGCCGCCCGGGCGCTTCTCGCGCAGTTCCTCGCTGGAGTCCCCCGCGGATGACGCCGGCCGCCGGCCTCCTTTCGCCTTCGGGGCGCGCCGCGCTCGCGGGCCTCGCCCTCATCGTCCTCCCCACCGGGCTCTACCTTCTTTCGGGCGACGTGAAGCGCGCGCTGCAGATCAGCGTCCTTGCGCTCCCCTTCGCCGCGGCGGCTCTTGCCGCCCCGGGCGCCTCCGGCCTCCTCCGTTGGAGCCTGCGCGCCTTCGCGCTGTTGGGATTTCTCGTCCTCACGCTCGACGCGGGCGTGCGGGACTTTTTGAAGTGGGTCTACGTCGCCGAGCCGATGTCGACCTTCGTGCTCGAGGCGGCGGCGAACACGTCCGCCGGAGAAGCCCTCGGCTTCTTCGCCGCCCAATGGCCGGCGCTCCTCCTCTGGGCGGGCGTTTCGGCCGCCGCGTTCGCGCTGGAGGCGCTCCTCGTCATGAGGACGGCGCCTGCGGCGCCGATGCGCCCTGCCCTCCGTTGGTCGTGGCGCGCCCTGCTGCTCGTTCTCTTCACCGCCCTCCTTCTGGCGCTCGCCAAACCCACCTGGCGCGGCCACCTTCCCTTCTGGTTCTGGCCCCACTGGGTGCGGGAGACGGCCGAGCTTCAGGCCGACTGGCGGAGCGCCGAAGCAGCGAAGCGCCGCGAGCTCGCGACGGCGCAGGCGCTGCTTGCGGACGTCTCGCACGAGCCGCAGACGATCGTGCTTGTTTTGGGCGAGAGCACCTGCCGGGACAACTGGAGCCTCTACGGCTACGCGCGGGCGACGACCCCGCGGCTCGAAGAGGCGGCGCGGACCGATCCGGGCCTTGCCGTCGTGCGGCGTGCTTGGTCCGTCGACGCCGCGACGGTCGGGGCCTTCCACTCCATGCTCACGTTCCCCGTATCCGACCCGGGCATCGCCGCACGCAGGCGCAACGCCCCGGCGGACGGCATGGAGGGCGGCAACGTGCTCGCCTTCTTCGCCGCGGCCGGCTGGCGGATCGAATGGCTCTCCAATCAGGACGACCGTGCGATCAACTCCCGCTACGCGGGCTGGGCGACCGACTCCATGTTCCTCAACCGCATGACCGGGCGCACGAGCGTGTCGCTCGACGGCGCTCTCCTACCCCATTTCGAGCGCGCGCTCTCCAATCCGGCGCCGAGGAAGCTGATCGTGGTCCACCTGATCGGCGCCCATCCGCACTATTCGCTGAGGTATCCCAGGCGCCTCGCCCCCGACTGGGGCGACGATCCGGTGAAGGCCCATCTTTGGGCGCTCGGGCGCTCCCCCTGGGTCGTGATCTCGCGGAATCAGTACGACGCGGCGATGCGCTACCAGGACGAGGTGGTCGCGAAGCTCCTCGACCTCACGCGGCGCCGTGCGGACGACTCCGGCGTCGAAACCGAGTGGCTCTACCTCTCCGACCATGGCCAGGAGACGGGCGAGACGATCAACCGCGCGGGCCACTCGACGGCGACGCCGGCGGGCTACCGCGTGCCGATGCTGATGTGGTCCGCCGCGGGCGGCGTCTTCAAGGCTTTGGAGGAGAAGCCCTTCCGGACCGACCGGCTGAGTCCGCTCCTTCTCTCGCTCGCCGGCATCCACTGGCGGGGCGAGGATGAGCGGGAGGTGTTCACCTCTGGCCGCTACCAATGGACGCCCCCCATACTCGGCGCCCGAGACCCGACGATGCCTCCCGCCCGCGCCCCGTCGATAGAATCGAAGTGACTTTTGAACCACCCGCAGCCGACATGACCTCTCCCGACGCCGCCTCCCCAACGCTCCTCTCCCTTGCTCCCGCCGAGGCCGAGGCGCTCCTCAAGGCCGAAGCCCTCGAGGCCGATCCGCCCGAAGGCTGGCGCGCGGCGGACGCGGCCGCCGCCTCCCGCGACGCGCTCGCCGTAGCGGGCGACAAGGCCGCACCCGAGGCGTTTCTCACGACGCGCGCGCGGCTCGTGCTCTCGCGCATGGCGGAGGGTTCCGCCGCCGCGCGCAAACGCGCGGCCTTCAATGCGCCCGCCGTCCCCGAACCGCTCCTCAAGGGGCTCGCCGCGGTCGTGGTCTTCCTCGGCTTCTTCACGGGCGCCGTCACCGATCAGCTCTCGAGCTCGGGCGCCGTACTGAACCTCCTCTCGCCTCCGTTCCTCGGGCTTCTTCTCTGGAACGTCGTGGTAGTGCTGCTCGCCCTCTGGGCGCTCTGCCGCCCGGACGCGCTGGAGTCTGGGCTGTCGCTCGCCGCAGCCCGCACGCTCTCCTCGGCCGCCTCTCTGCGGCTCTCCGCCAATTCCGCAAAGAGCGCCTTTACGAAGGCGTGGCTGCCGCTTCTCATCCCCGCGCTCGCCTGGCGCGTGCGCGCGACGCTCCATTTGGCCGCGCTCGCCTTCGGCGTCGGCGTGGCCGTGAGCCTTCTCGTGCGCGGCGTCGGCACGGCCTACACGGCCGGTTGGGAGAGCACCTGGTTCGCCGGACGACCCGACGTCGTCGCGGGCATCCTCCACGTGCTCTACGGCTGGATCCCGGCGGCGCTCCCCGGTCTGGAGGCACTCCCCGGCGCGCAGGAGCTCGCCGCGATGGACCTCACAACGGGTGCGGCCGCTCCGGGTGCGCCCTGGCTCGCCCGGATGATCTGGCTCATCGTTCTGATCGTGATGATTCCGCGTGCGCTCCTCGTCTGGGCCGCACTCTTCAAGGCCGGGCGCGCCGCCCGCACGCTGCGCCTCTCCTTCGACGCCGGCCGGCTCGCCCGCCTTGAGCGGGAGGCCGCTCCCCTCTCGAGCAGCCGCACGCTCGTGATCCTCGGCTCGGCGGACGCCGAAGGCCCCGCCGCAGAGGACGGCGCCCTCGTCGAGCGACGCGTGGTGGACGTCTGGAGCGCACCCGACTTCCCCGACCTTGCCGCGATCAAAATCGGTCCCTCGGACTCCGTCGTCCTTGCGCTCGATCCGGTGCAGACGCCCGAGGACGAGGTGCACGGCGCCCTCATCGACGCGCTGCGGGCGAAGACCCGCAGCCTCCGGCTCTTCCTCGACTTCTGTGCGCTTAGGCGGCGCTTCTCTGGCGCGCAGGAGCGCCTCGCCGCCCGGCGCGCGCTCTGGGAGCACTTCGCCGCGGGCCGCGGCGTCCCCATGACCGTCGCGGGAATGTCTGCGGATGCCGGCGAGGAGAGCGGGCGATAATCCTGAGTTCCCGGGGGAATTTCTATACTCGCCTGACATGCCACTCAATTTG
>CAJKCQ010000097.1 GCA_905198475.1 uncultured Sutterella sp.
CGCCTTATATCCCCGCCATGAATGACGGGGCTTTACGGCTCGGTTTGGTAAATCTTAGGCGCGCACGAAAAAAGGGCGGCCTCTTCCAGAGAACCGCCCTTTCGCGCGCGCCCCTCAGGGCGCGTCCGCGTCATCGGCAGATTAGGCGAACTGCGCCTCGGCGAACTTCCAGTTCACGAGCTTCGTGAAGAAGGTCTCGATGAACTTCGGACGGGCGTTGCGGAAGTCGATGTAGTAGGCGTGCTCCCACACGTCGAGCGTAAGGAGGGGCTTGAAGCCCTCTGCAACGGGCGTGCCGGCGTTCGAGGTGTTCTGGATCGCGAGCGATCCGTCGGGCTTCTTCACGAGCCAGGTCCAGCCGGAGCCGAAGTTGCCCGCGGCCTGCTTGGAGAAGGCTTCGACGAAGGCTTCATAGGAGCCCCAGGTCTTTTCGATCGCGGCGAGAAGCGCCCCTTCCGGACGGCCGCCGCCGTTGGGGGTGAGGCACTGCCAGAAGAAGGAGTGGTTGAAGTGCTGGGCGGCGTTGTTGAAGAGCCCGCCCGAAGAACCGCGGATGATCTCTTCGAGGGACTTCCCTTCCCACTCGGTGCCCTTCACGAGGTTGTTGAGGTTCGCGACGTAGGAGCGGTGATGCTTGCCCCAGTGATACTCGATCGTCTCGGCGCTCATCGCGGGGGCGAGGGCGTCATTCGCGAAGGGGAGCTCGGGCAGTTGGAATTCGATCATTTTGGTCTCCTTTTATGGGATCTTTGGTGCCGATGATCATAACATCGGGATTACCCGCCCCCTTCGAGCCAACTGCATCAGGGCTCTGGAAAATTGTTGCGAAATAAGTCTAATTTATCGTCGCTATTCTTTTGATAGCTCCACTGTCTCTCCGGGCGCGGCCGGCCGCAGGTTCACCGCACGGACGTCGGCTGCGGCCGTACCGTCGGCGAAGACGAGTTCGACCTGATCGCCCGCCGAGAGCATCGCCGCCGACGTGGCGAGTCCGTCCCTGCGGCGCACGCGCACGTAGCCCGCGCGCAGCGGCCGATCCGGATCGGAGAGCGCAAAGGCCGAGGCGGCGGAATTGAGCCGCGCCTCGAGGAGGTCGGTCTTCACCGCGGGATCGGGGCGGCGGAGCGCCGCGAGCTCGAGCGACCGGGCGGCGTCGGCGAGAACGCGCGCGACCGCGGCGGGAAGCCGCTGCGCGGGCCCCGCGAGCATGCGCTCCCGGCGCTCGAGTCCTTCAAGCGAGAGGCCTTCAAGGCGGGTGAAGAGCGTCTCGAGCCTCTTCTTCTGCGAGGAGAGGACCTGTTCGGGGTCGCCCATGAAGCGCGCGGCGCGATGGACGCGCTCGATGCGGGGCGCGAGGAACTGCTCGGCCGGCGTGAAGTTGTCGCCGAGAAGCGCGAGCCGTGCGGCAAGCGCCTCGATGCGCGCCAGAGGATCGGACAGGTGGTCCGCGGCCGTGTCGAGCCGCCGCGCGAGGTCCTCCATCTGGCGGCGCGACGCGCGCTCGAGCGCCTCGCGGGACTTCTCGAGGCGCTTCAGCCAATGCACGAGATCCGGTCCGATCGACTCGGCCGCCGCCGTCGGGGTCGAGGCCCTGAGGTCGGCCGTGAGGTCGGCGATCGTCACGTCGGACTCGTGGCCGACGCCGGTCACGACCGGCGTGCGCATTGCGGCGAGGGTGCGCGCGAGCGTCTCGTCGTTGTAGGCCTGGAGGTCCTCATAGGCGCCGCCCCCGCGCACGAGGAGCACCACGTCGCAGCCCGCCCGGTCGGCGCAGCGGAGCGCCCGCACGAGCGCGGCCGGGGCGTCGGGCCCCTGGACGGGCGACTCGAAGAGGATGCACTCCACCCAGGGCGTGCGGCGCCGCAACGTCCGCTCCACGTCGCTCCAGGCCGCGGCCGCCGCGCTCGTCACGACGGCGACGCGGCGCACGAAGACGGGAAGCGGCTTCTTTCTCTCGGCGCGGAAGAGCCCCTCGGCCTCGAGCTTCGCCTTGAGGGCGAGAAAGGCCTCATAGAGCCCGCCCTGCCCGGCCGGACGCCAGGAGTCCGCGACGAACTGCAGCCGCCCGCGGGCGGGATAGATGTCGGCGCGCCCGCGCACCTCAATCCTCTCGCCCAGCGCGAAGAGCCGCCCCGCTCCGCGGGCGCCGCCGAACTGCACGCATTCGATGAAGCCCCGCTCGTCCTTGAGGCTGAAGTAGAGGTGCCCCTGGGCTGAGGGCTTCACCTGCGCCACCTCGCCCGCGAGCCAGAGTCCGTCCACGACGCCCGTGAGCGCGTCCCGGAGACGCTCGAGCGTCTCGGAGACCGTGAGGGGCTTCTCCCGCCGAAGGGCCGGGCGCTCAAGGGCCCGGGCGCCCTGCCCGTCCCCTTCGTCCGGTTCCCCCCGCCCCCCTTGAGCGTCCCACGGGGCGCGTCGGGGAGCGGGCTCGAGGAGCGCCGCCGTACCGCGGAAGGCGGGCGTGCGGCCGACGGTCGGATAAGTCCACGCCCCATCGCCTGCGGGGGGCGGCGGCATGAAGCCCGGGCGCCGCAGGCTCGACGAACTCCGCGAGGGCGCGGGCGCGGCGGTGAAGGACTGCGCGGCGGCCTTCCGGGCGGGCGCCGGCGCGGGCTTTTGAACGGACTTCGGAGCCGGTTTGGAAAACGCCGCTCCCGCGCCGCGGCCGGCTTCGCGTTCGGCTTCGGCAAAAAGCCCTTCGAAGAAGGCGTCGTCCGCTCCGGCGTCGGGAAAGGCGGCGGGCGAACGGGGCGCAGTGCGTCTCGGCATGGCGTGGATCCTCAGGAGGAAATGAGCGTTCGGTGCGGGATTATCGCCCGCGCCGCAGGCCCCTGCGACGCTTGTGGACAAGCCAGCGCGGTTTTCCACAGGCCGCGCCTTCAGGGCGCCACGCCCGCAATCCCCATGACGGCGGGCTTCACAAGTAGAGAAGCACTCACTCATCCACAGCCCGTGCGGGAAAAATGCACAACTGCATAAAATTTAGGCAGTGGGAAATTTTCAAGGCGTTATAGGTGATTACACCTATTCTCCCAAAGTTGTCCACATGTCTTTCCACGGATACAGGGGAGAAGCGCACGCCCGCCGCCTCTCCGCCTTGTCCACAGCGGGAGGCGCGCCGAGGCCGCACGGCGCCCCCGCGGTCCCGAGGATCATTCCGGCCCCCTATTTGCACCGAAGCGGTTACTGCCGCAGGGAGTCCGGGGCTTCACCTCCGGATCATGCCGGTGGCATCCCGAGGATTTGCCGCGGAAAACCGTCCCTTCTCCCCATTCTATCCACAGAGTTGTACACAGGCCGCACAACCCTTTCCGGAGGCCCTCGGGGAAAGGCGCGGCGGCGCTTCCGAGCGCCGGCCGCACACGCCGCCCCGGGGGGCGGCTATCATTATTTTTCTGCACTGCACTTCCGCGGCGGCAGGAGCGTCCGACGCCCCGCCGCCGCACCATCTCCTCCGCATATGTCTGACGACAAACCACCGCGAAGATCCGCGGCCCTCACCGGGATCCTTCTTCACACGAACTTCTCGACGAGCGCCGCCACATGAGCAACCATCCCCGGCTTGAATCCTGGGTGCACGGCGTCTGGTCCCGCCGGGGCCCCACCGCCTGCCTTCTCTATCCGCTCTCGCTCATCTACTGGGCCGTGAGCGCCGCGCGGCGCCGCCGCACCGTCCCGAACCATCTGCCCGTGCCGGTGGTGGTCGTGGGCAACATCTACGTGGGCGGCACCGGAAAGACCCCCGTGACGATCGCCCTCGTGCGCGCGCTGCGCGCCCGCGGCTGGACGCCGGGCGTCATCTCGCGCGGCTTCGGCCGCGCCGAGGACGGCGTGCGTCTTGTCACCCCCGACTCCGACGCCTCGGAAGTGGGCGACGAGCCGCTGCTCATCGCCCGCGAGTCGCTCGCCCCCGTGGCGGTCGGCCGCGAACGCGTGAAGGCGGGGCTTGAACTCCTGCGCGAACACCCGGGCGTGAACGTCATCCTCTCGGACGACGGCCTGCAGCACACCGCGCTCGCGCGCGACGTCGAGCTCGCCGTGATCGGCGCGCGCGGACTCGGCAACGGGTGGCTTCTTCCTGCGGGGCCGCTGCGCGAACCCGTCTCGCGGCTCGACGACGTCGACGCCATCATCCTCAACACCACGACCGACGTGGTGGTCGAATCGCGCACGCCGCGCTTTGCCGCCTCGAGCTGCTTCGGCCCCTGCCGGCAACTCGCCACCGACGCGGTGAAGGACATCGACACGATCTCCGAGGAGCTGCGCGAATCGAAGGGCCGGGCGCTCGCCGCCGCGGGCATCGCGAGCCCGGGGCGCTTCTTCGCGATGGTGCGCGGCCACGACATCGACTGCGCGGAGCTCGAATTGGGCGACCACTTCGACTTCTCGAAGAACCCCTTCGCCGGGCGCACCGAGGACGTGATTCTCATCACAGGCAAGGACGCCGTGAAGTGCGCGCGCATTCCGGAAATCCACAACGATCCGCGCATCTGGGTGGTGGGGCTCGAGGTGGAGCTCGACCCCTATCTTGTGGACCTCGTGGACGAGCGCACGGCTGAAGCCGCGCGCCGGCTCGGGCGCCATCCGGAAGCGCACAACGACCGCATCGACTGAGGCCCTCCTGCGGCCGAAGGAGTCCAATATGAACCAGCGCATTCCTGATTTTCTCGTCTGCCCGTGTTGCCGCGGGCGACTCCTCGCCCGCACGACCGAAGAGGGCTCGGGCGCCTTGGAGGAGCTCGTCTGTCCCGCCTGCGGCCTCGGCTTCGCGGTGCTCGACCACATTCCGATGATGGTGCCGCACGACGCGCGCACCCTCCCGGAGGCGGAGGCCGAAGCGTGGCGCCTCAAGGCGAAGCGCCTCTCGGGCGCCGCCCCCCGACCCAACGACGAAGGAAATAGTCAATGAGCTTCACGATCATCATCCCCGCGCGCATGAAGTCCACGCGGCTGCCTGAAAAGCCCCTCAAGGACATCCTCGGCAAGCCCATGATCGTGCGCGTCGCCGAAGCGGCGCGCCGCACGAAGGCCTCCCGCATCGCCGTCGCGACCGACCACGAGGCCATCCTCGAAGCGTGCCGCGCGGCGGGCGTCGAGTGCGTGATGACCTCGCCCGACCACCCCACCGGCACGGACCGCCTCGCCGAGGCGGCGCGCCTCCTCGGGCTCGGCCCCGACGAGATCGTCGTGAACGTGCAGGGCGACGAGCCGCTCATGCCCGCCGACGTCGTCAACGACGCAGCGGAGCTTCTCGCCCGCCGCCCCGAATGCGCCATCGCGACCGCCGCGCACACGATCCACTCGGTCGAGGACTTCATGAGTCCCAACGTCGTGAAGGTCGAGCTCGACCACTGCGGCAACGCCCTCACGTTCTCGCGCGCCCCGATCCCGTGGCCGCGCGACGCCTTCCGCGCCGACCCCACGAAGCTGCCCGAAGGGTTCCGCGCGCTCCACCACCTCGGGCTCTACGCCTACCGCGTCGCCTTTCTCGAGAAGTTCCCGACACTCCCGCCCGCGCCCATTGAAGAGGCCGAGAGCCTCGAGCAGCTCCGCGCGCTCTGGAACGGCGAGAAAATCGCCGTCCTCGTTCTCGACGCGGCGCTCCCCGCGGGCGTGGACACCGAGGCGGACCTCGAGCGCGTGCGCGAGGTCTTCCGCCGGGCCGCGGCGCAGTAGTCCCCTCGAGGCGGCCGCACCCAGGGCGTCCGTCGCCCTGCGAGCCAGGGCGAACGGGCAAGAATACTGGTACCTGAAGTTTACTTCAGCCAACCCAGAG
>CAJKCQ010000098.1 GCA_905198475.1 uncultured Sutterella sp.
GCCGCGAGGCTCAGCGAATCAAGAAGCTCCGGCCTTCAGGCCGGAGAGTGATCACAATCTTCAGACTTCTCCCGCTTTTCCCGCATTCATGCCCTCCGCCACGTCAGCCCCGTCCTTGAAGCACGTCCTCACGGCTCCCTTCCGGCTCGCCTTCACGGCCTTCGCGTTCGCGCTCTTCGGGCTCGGCGGCGCGGGCTTCGGGCTTCTCGTGACGCCCGTGCTCGCCGCGACGAGCGGGTCGGCGGCGCAGCGCCGGCGCCGGGCGCGCCGCATCGTGCGCTGGTGGTTCGGGCGCTTCGTCGCCGTGATCGAACGCCTCGGCCTCGTGCGGGTGCGCGTGAAGAACCCCGAGGCGTTCATGAAGCCGGGCGCCGTCTTCACGGCGAACCATCCGTCGCTGATCGACGTGGTCTGCCTCATCTCGATCGTGCCGGAGGCGACCACAATCGTGAAGGCGTCGCTCCTCAGGAACTGGTTCACGCGGGCGCCCATCCGCGCGGCGGGCTACGCCGCGAACGACGCGGGTCCGGCGGCGCTTCCCGCCCTCGCCGAAGATCTCGCCTCGGGCGCCGCCTTCGTGATCTTTCCCGAAGGCACGAGAACGCCCTCGGACCTTCCCGCGGGCGAAATTCCGCGGCTCCACCGCGGTGCGGCGCAGCTCGCGCTCCACACCGGGCGGCCGATCACGCCGGTGCGGATCACCGCGCACCCGCGATGGCTCACGAAGGACCGCGGCTGGTGGCACCTCCCCGAGGAGCCGATGACCCTCACCTTCGAGGCGCTCCCCGAAATTGAGGTTGAACCCTACCTCACTCTTTATAATTCCGACGCCCGCAGAGCCGCGCGCCGGCTCACCCAGGACCTCGGCCGGCTGCTCTTCGAGCGGCCCACCACCAACGCACACTGAGACGACGATGGAAAACACCCTCATCCCCGAAATCCAGGCGCTCATCATCTCCTCGCTCGGCCTCGAGGACATTCAGCCCGAAGACATCAACCCCGACGAACCGCTCTTCGGCGAAGGCCTCGGGCTCGACAGCATCGACGCCCTTGAACTCGGCCTCGCCCTCAAGAAGCGCTGGGGCGTGACCCTCACCGCCGAGAGCGAGGAAGCCCGCAGCGTCTTCAAGAACGTCCGCTCGCTCGCCGCCTACATCGAAACCCACAAACAGAACTGACAAATGACTGAATTCAACCCTCAGGAGCAGAAGGTCTACGACGTCCTCTCCGACATCCTCGTCAATGAGTTCGAGATCCCGGCCGACAAGATCAAGCCGGAGGCGCGCCTCTACGAGGACCTCGACATCGACTCCATCGACGCCGTGGACATGATCGTGCAGCTCAAGCCCCTCCTGGGCGGCCGCCGCGTCTCCCCGGAGGCCTTCAAGCAGGTCCGCACGTTCGAGGACGTCGTCCGCGTGATCGCGAAGATCATGGACGAACCCGATCCCTCGGAAGCGAAGTAGCTCCGTGCCGGCCTCCCGCTGGATCCGGCCGCTTTTGAGAGGGCTCGCCGCGCTCGCGGCGGGCCTTTATCCGCTCTGGGCATGGTGGGGGCTGCGCCACTGGGGCGTCCTTCCCGTCGCCGCGGCCCTCGCCCTCGTGATGCTCGTGCGCGCCGCCCTGAAGCGCGACCTCGAGTCCTGGGGGTTCTTCGCGACGGCCTCGCTCCTTGCCCTCACCTCGCTTCTCCTCGACGTCGAGGAGCCGATGCTCCTCTACCCGGTCCTCGTCAACGTCTTCCTCCTCTGGCTCTTCGGCTCCTCCCTCCGGGGAACGCCCGTGGTCGAGCGCCTCGCGCGGCTCAAGGAGAAGAACCTCCCCCCCGAGGGCGTGCGCTGGTGCCGGGGCGTGACCGAGGTCTGGTGCGGATTCTTCATCCTGAACGGACTCACCGCGCTCGCCACCGTCCTCTCGGGCGACCGCAGCCTCTGGATGCTCTGGAACGGCTGCATCTCCTACGTGCTGATCGGCCTTCTCTTCGCGGGGGAATTCCTGCTGCGGCGCCTCGTGATGAAGCGCCGCGCCCGCGGCTAGACTTGAGGACTCCACCCGCCCTTCCGACCATCCGTCACTCCCGCCCACCTTCCCCCGAGGTTTCCGCCGACCATGCCCACCGCCACCCGCCTCTCCCGACTTCTGCGCCCCGCCCCCTCCACGCCGCTCAACCGCCCCGTCGGGGTGGACGCCTCCGGCGCGGTCCTCACCTTCCGGGGCTTTCTCGCCGCGGTCGGCCTCTGGCGCGACGCCGTGCTCAAGCTCCCCGAGGAGCGCCGCCGCACCGCGGTGCTCTACGACGAGGACGCCGTGAAGCTCGCCCCCGCGCTCTTCGGCCTCTGGGCCGCGGGCGTGCACGTGGTGCTCCCGGGCGACCTGCTCTCCGGGACGCTCGAGCGCCTCGAAGCGGGGGGCGTAGAGCTCGATGAAACCGTCCTGGCTCTGGAGGCGGCGGGGCTTGCCGGGGGCGGCCGGTCGGCGCGCCTCCCCGGGATTGAAGCGAACGCGGAGACCCTCAACACCATGGCCGTCCCGCCGGACCTTCCGCTCCTCGACGACCGGGCGGAGCTCCTCTCGCTCCTCACGAGCGGCAGCACGGGCGAAGCGAAGCCCGTGCGCAAGCGCCTCGAGCAGGCCTTCTGGGAGCCCGAGGCGATCGACGCAGGACTCCCCGGCGGCACCGACGCGCTCGGGCCCGTCGAGGTGATCGGCACCGTGAGCGCGCAGCACATCTACGGGCTTCTCTTCCGCGTGCTCTGGCCCCTGATGAGCGGCAACGCCCTGATCGCCGGGCCTCGCCGGCACTTTCCCGAATCGCTCGTCGAAGCGCTCGCCGCCGCGAAGGCCCGCGGCCGGCGCGCCGTGGTCGTGGCCGCCCCGGCGCACCTGAAGCGCTTCATCCATCCCGAACTCTTTTCAAGCGTCCGCGACGCCGTCGCGGTGATCTTCTCCTCCACGGGGCCCCTTGACGAAGCGGGCGCGCGCCATGCCGCGGCCGCCCTCGGGCACTTCCCCATCGAGGTGCTCGGCTCCACCGAAACGGGCGGCATCGCCTGGCGGCGGCGCACTCCCTCGGCGGACGGAACGCTCTCGACCCCGCCCTGGCGCACGGTTCAAGGCATCACCGCCGCCGTTCGCACGGACGCGGGCGACGTCCTCTCCGAAGGCGAAGGGCTCGTGACCCTTTCCGGGCGCCACCTTGAGCGCGCGGGGTGGATCGACGGCTCGGACCGCATCCGGCTCGACGCGAGCGGCTTCACGCTCCTCGGGCGCGCCGACCGCATCGTGAAGATCGAAGGCAAGCGCGTGTCGCTCCCCGAAGTTGAGGCCGCCATAGAAAAAACCGGACTCGTCGACCGCGTGCGGGTGCTCCCGCTCCCCGAGGCAACGGCCGAAGGCGCCCGCGAGGCGCTCGCCGCCGTCGCCGAACCTTCGCCCCGCTGCCGCGAACTCCTCTTTGCCGAGGGGAAGGCCACCCTCGTGCGCCGCCTGCGCGCGCTCCTGAGGGAAGGCCTCCCCGCGATGGCGCTCCCGCGCCGCTGGCGCTTTGTGGACGAGCTCCCCGCGAACGCCCAGGGCAAGACCACCGCGCGGGCGCTGACGGCGCTCTTCGACCCGCGTCGGCCGGAATGGTTGGTGGAGTCGGACGAAAAGACCGCAAAGGGCCGGCGGCTTGCGCTGCGCTTCGAGGCGTCGCCGACCCTCCGTTGGTTCGAGGGGCATTTCCCCGGGATGCCGATTCTTCCGGGCGTCGCGCAGCTCGTGCTCGTCGAGCGCGCGCTCCGCGAGGTCTTGCCCGGAATCGAAGGGCTCGCCCCCCGCACGGTGCGGCAGCTCAAGTTCCGCGCCCTGACGAAGCCCGGCATGAAGCTACGGCTCGTGATCGACCTCCCCGAGGGATTCGCCGACCTCGGCGGCGCGGTGCGCTTCGAATGGCGCTCGCTCGAGGGCGGCGAAGAAACCGTGCAGTCGAGCGGTGCGGCGGACTGGGCCGCCGTCGATCCCGCGTAGAGGTCTTGGGGTTCTCCCTTAGGACGGCGCCGCCCGCGGCCGTCTTCTCTAGAATTTGCCTCACCGGCCCGGACGCCTCGTGCGTCCGGCGCTTGAAGAAAAATTCATCTCAGAAAGGAGCCCCGCATGCAGTTCACTTTTCAGACGCCCACCAAGCTGATCTTCGGTCCGGGCAGGCTCGACAGTCTGCGCGATGAGGCGCTCCCCGGCAAAAAGGCGCTGCTCCTCACGTCCCGCGGCCGCTCGGTGGAGCGCACGGGCACGCTCGCTCGCGTCACCTCGATGCTTGAGGAGGCGGGCGTCGACTACGTCCACATGCCGATCGTCGAGCCCAATCCCCTCGTCACGACCGTGATGACGGCCGCGAAGCGCACCCGCGACGAAGCATGCGACTTCGTGATCGGCCTCGGCGGCGGCTCGGTGATGGACTGCGCGAAGGCCGTGGCCATGATGACGACCAATCCCGGCGACTTCTGGGACTACATCCAGCAGGGTCAGGGCGGCCGCAAGGCGATCGCCGTCGCGCCCCTTCCGATCGTCGCGATCACGACCACCGCCGGCACCGGTTCCGAAGTGGACGGCGGCGGCGTCATCACCAACCCGGGCACGCAGGAGAAATGCGGCTTCGGCGGCCATCCCGGCCTCTATCCGAAGCTCGCGATCGTGGACCCCGAGCTCACGCTCACGGTTCCGCCGCTTCTCACCGCCTACCAGGGCTTCGACGCGCTCTTCCACGCGGTCGAAGGCTACCTCACGAAGCGCCCGACCTACCTCTCCGACATGTACGCGCTCGCCGCCGTACGCCACATCGCCGCGGGTCTCGCCCGCGCGGTGAAGGACGGCAGCGACCTGGAGGCGCGCGAGCACGTCTCGATCGCCAACACCATGTCCGGCTACGTCATGGCCTGCTGCCGCCTCACGAGCCAGCACTCGATGGAGCACGCCCTCTCGGCCTTCCATCAGAACCTGCCGCACGGCGCGGGTCTCATCATGCTCTCGCTCGCCTACTTCGGCCACATGATCCAGATGGGGGCGCGCAGCGACCGCTTCGTCGAACTCGCCCGCGCGCTCGGCGTGCGCGACGCCGTTCACCCGAACGACTTCCTGCGGGCGCTCCACGACCTGCAGGTCGCCTGCGGCGTGGACGATCTGCGCATGAGCGACTACGGCGCGACGCCCGAGGAGATCCCGGCCCTCGCCGAGAAGGCCCGCCACGCCGGCGGCGCGCTCTTCGAGCAGGATCCGGTGGCGCTCACCTTTGAGGACACTGTAAGCATCTTCCAGCAGTCCTTCAGATAACCGCATTTATCCCAAACTTCGGGTTAGCCGATCCCTAACAGGAGAGGATCTTCGGAGGGAGCGGCAGACCAAGCAGCGTGAGAACATCACGCTGCTTTTTTGTTATGGTGCCCGCCACCCAACGGTTGGCGTTCCGATACCTTACGGCGCGCATGCGCCGTAGAAGCATCAGAGCCTGCGGGAGTGAATCGCCCCGCAACCGTAGCTGAGCCGTTTCATTGGAGGTACGTTTCTTTAAGCTCGAGGAAAGCGCCTAACATCAGGCACTTGTAAACGGCGCAAAAAAAGGGAGAAGTCCCCTTCCGGAAACTTCCCCCCGATCAGCGGCGCTGC
>CAJKCQ010000099.1 GCA_905198475.1 uncultured Sutterella sp.
GGGCGCCGGCGCTCGCTGAGCGGGTTCGGGCGCAGCCGCCGTCTTCGCGGGCGGCGTCTGAAGGGCCTTCGCCGCCCCACCCGCGCGCTTCGCGCGGCGTTCGGCGAGGCGCTTCTTCTCTTCGGCCTCGCGGGCCTCGGCCTCCTTGCGGCGCGTCTCGACGAGCGCCTGATCCACATCCGCCCGGACCTTCTGGAAGGCCGCAAAAAGCGCGCGATTGTCGGTCATGTTCTTGGTCGTTCCTTCTGGAATCTGTTCCATGCGGGCCGGGAAGGGGCTCAGCGGGAGGCGGAGCCGCCCGGTCCGTTTGCTCCGCAACGGGAAGCGCAAAGCGGCGGCCCGCCGCAGCGCTCGGGACGAGCAGGACGCGGCGGGACGCGGAACCGGCCGGGAGAAAGAGACGGGACGCGTCCGCGCCCGGATGCCCGGCCGTGAGGGAGTTGGGAGTTTCACGCCCGCCGGCACCGCGGTGGGGCGAACGGGCGGGCCTGATGCTACAGGATGCGCCGGGCGTGGTGCAATGACCGCTCCCCCATCGGAGGTGCTTCTAGGTGCGGAAGACCTCCTGTCGGTCGGGATGATCCGCGTCGGGCGGGAGACCGACGATCGGGGAGACCGCGGTCTCGAAGGAGGCGAAGAGCGCCTGCATCGCCCGCGCATGCCACTCGAGAAAGATCCGCACGCGCTTCATGTGCCAGGCGTCGCGGTTGGTGGCGATGAAGCACTCCACGGGCGGGCGGAACCACCCTGGGAGCACCGGCACGAGCCGCCCCTCGATCAGGTCGTTTGTGATCTGCACGAGCGGCATGTCGACCGCGATGCCCTGGCCGGCGAGCAGCGCCGCGCGGATGGCGAGGATGTCCGTGGAGCGCACCGCCTCGCCGAACGCCACGGGCTCGACCCGCCCGCCGCGGTGGAGGGTCTTGGTTTCGGGCCGCACGGGGCCGTTGTAGATGAAGCCTCTGTGGCCGCGCAGGTTTTCGGGCGAGACGGGCATGCCGCGGCGGCGCACGTACTCGGGCGAAGCGACGGGAAGGTAGACGTTCCGCCCCCGGCTCATGTAGACGAGCCCGGGCGTCGTGGGCTCACCCGTGAGCGTCGCCACCTCGCAGAGGCCCTTCTTGAGGTCGGCCTCCCGCAGGCCCGAGAGGATCTCAATCCGGATCCCGGGGTGCTCGGCCTCAAAGCGCGCGAGGAGCGCCGTGAGATGCGTCGAGGCGAAGCCCGGAGCGGAGGAAAGCCGTATCGAACCCTCGAGCGAGCGCGTCTCGTCCATGAGAGTCGTCATGAGCGAGTCGTGCGCACGCAGGATCGTCTCCATGCGCCGCAGAGCGAGGCGCCCCGCGTCGGTGAGCCTCAGCGGACGCGCGTTGTGACCGACGAGTTCGCAGCCGAGCGACTTCTCCAGCCCTGCAATGGCCCTCGAGATGCTCGAAGGCGTCGTTTCGAGCGCCTCGGCCGCCGCAGTGAGCGTGCCCGTCCTCGCAAAGCAGATGAACTGCCGCCAGGCATGCAGATCGTCCGTCTGCGCCATCGTCCTGCACCTCCATCAGACGGGCGGCCCCAACCGCCGCATCCTCAATTTTCGTCTGGCGCATTCTTAGGGGAAACCCTTGACCGGACGTCTCCCTTTGCGCCACTTCATACCTCTGATTTTCCTACGCTTCCTGCGCCTTGGAAAGATCTTCATTTTGCGCCGGACGCAAAGAAGCTTTGCGAATTACGGCGTTGCGGCGGCCGGGCGCCGGCACGAAACTCAACTTCATCCACCCTCCCCCTCCCGCACGGTCAGGCTGCGGGAAACCTTTTCACATTCAAAGAGGCGCACATGATTGAGCCCGAAGCAGCAACCCTCCTTCATGACGAGTTCTTCTGGATCTCGACCATCAACAAGGCGACCGTGGTGGTCGAATCGAAGAGCGGCCTCATCCCTGAGGCGCTCGCCCGTCTCGCCGCCCGCGGCATCGCCCGGGTCGAGGCGGACATGGCGCAGCCCGGCGCGAAGCGTCCGAGCTCCTACATCGCCTACGAGCCGCTCCTCATCGCCGCCACCTCGCCCGAGGTGACGGCGATCCACGCGGGCCGCTCGAGCCAGGACATCCTCTCGAGCGCCCGCATCGCCATCCAGCGCGAACGCGCGCTCGCCTTCGCCGCCGCCTTCGACGCGGTGATCGGCAGGTTCCTCGACCTCGCGGACGCGCACCGCAACACGATCGTCCCCAACTACACGAACGGCGTCGCCGCGCAGCCCAACAGCTGGGCGCACGAACTTCTCGGCATCACGGCGGGGCTGCTGCGCGACCGCGAGCGGTTGGCGCAGTACCTCGAGCGCTTCGACATGTGCTCGATGGGAGCGACGGTTCTGAACGGCACGGGCTGGCCCCTCAACCGCGACGGCATGGCGAAGGCCCTCGGTTTCGCGCGCCCCGTGCGCAACGCCTTCGACGCGACCTGCATCGCCCCCGTCGACGTCTCGCTCGAATTCGCCTCGATCGTCGGGTCGGCCGCGATCCATGCGGGAAGCTTCCTGAACGAAGTGATGGTGCAGTACGCCGAGCCGCGTCCCTGGATTCTTCTCTCCGAAGGGGGCGACAACACGTACGTGTCGTCCGCGATGCCGCAGAAGCGCAACCCGGGCCTCCTGAACAACTGCCGCGCGGACTGCTCGGACGTCGTCGCCGAAATGAACGCCGTCTTCCTGCGCGTGCACAACGTGGTGCCGGGCATGACCGACGGCAAGAGCACGGTGAAGAACGGCCGGATGTCCGCCGCCGCCACTTCGATGATGGAGCGGCTCCTCAAGGTCCTCAACGCCCTGCGCATCAATCCTGAGCGGGCGCTCGAGGAACTCAACAGCGACTGGACCGCCTCGCAGGAGATCGCCGACCGCCTGATGCGCGAGCACGGCCTTCCCTTCCGCATCGGGCACCACATGGCGAGCCGCATGGTCTCCTGGGCCCGGGCCAACAACGTCCTCCCGCTCAACTTCCCCTACGCCGAGATGCAGCGCATCTACCGCGAGGAGATCACGGAGGAGTTCCCGGAAGCCTCGCCCGAACTTCCGATGAGCGAGGCGGAGTTCCACGAAGCCCTGGATCCCCGCCGAATCGTCGAAGGCCGCCGCACGGCGGGGAGCGCCGCGCCCGCGGAGGTCTCGGCGATGCTCGCCGAGGACCGCGCCGCATTGAAGCGTTTTGAAGACGCCGCCGACGCGCTGAGGGCGAGGGAGGCCGCCGCGCTCCTCGAGCTCAACCGGCACTTTGGCGCCTTCCTCTGATTCCTCCCGCCTTCCCTATCTCATTTCTTCATGGAGAGCTTTTCAAAATGGCCTCTCTTCTTCCCTGGATTGCGGTGCTCGTCACCGCGGCTGCCGGTTGGGCGCTTCTGAAGCGCTACTCGACCCACCTCACGCTCTTCTTTGCGGGCCTCGTGATCCTCGTGTGCGTCGCGCTCATGGGCGACGCCTCGTTTCTCCCGAAGGGCGTGAAGCCCTCGGGCTTCTGGCTCTTCGACATCTTCGCGACCTTGAAGAGCATCGCGACGAAGCAGAGCTCCGGAATCGGATTCCTGATCATGACCGCGGGCGGCTTCGCCGCCTACATGGACCGCATCGGCGCGGCGCGCGCCCTGGTGGACATTGCTGTGAAGCCCCTCGCGAAGCTGCGCGCGCCGTACCTCGTCCTCGCCGCGGGCTACATCGTGGGCCAGATCCTCGTGATAGTGATTCCGTCGGCCGCGGGCCTCGCGATGCTGCTCCTCGTGGCGCTCTTCCCGATCCTCAAGGCCGTGGGGACGTCGGCGGCCGCGGCCGCCGCCGTGATCGGCACGTCGGCCGGCATGACCTTCGCGCCCACCGCCGGCACGGCGAACCTCGCCGCCAAGGTCGCGAACCTCGACCCGATCATCTACCTCGTGCAGTACCAGCTCCCGCTTGCCGTTCCGACGCTTCTCGTCTGCTGCGCCGCGCACTACTTCGTGCAACGCTGGTACGACGCGAAGAGGGACGACGTCTATTCGGACGCCGCTGAGGTGAAGGCCGCGGACGCTCCCGCCGCGCCGAAGTGGTACGCCGTCTTCCCGGTCCTTCCGATCGCGCTCCTCATCATCTTCTCGAAGCTCGTCGTCTCGAGCGTGAAGCTCGACACCGTCGCCGCGCTCTTCATGGTCTGGGCCCTCGTGGTCATGATTGAGATCATCCGCGTGCGCAACGTGAAGAAGATCTTCAAGGACGCGATGGCGATGTTCCAGGCAATGGGGAAGATGTTCGCCGGCATCGTGGCGCTCATCATCTGCGCTGAATTCTTCGCGACGGGCCTGCAGACCTCGGGCCTCATCGACCTTCTGATCGGGTCCGCGCAGGGCGTCGGCGCCGGCATGGGCGTGATGACGGTGATCCTCACGGCGATCGTCTCGGCGGTCACCTTCCTCACGGGCTCGGGCGTCGGCGCCTACTCGTCCTTCGCCTCCCTCGCGCCGGACGTCGCGGCGGGCCTCGGCGGCACGGTCGAGGCGCTCGTGACGCCGATGCAGTTTGCGTCGGGCATGTTCCGCGCGATGAGTCCGGTGGCGGGCGTGATCATCGCGGTGGCGGGCGCCGCGGGCGTCTCCCCGATGGCGATCGTGCGCCGCACCTGGATCCCGATGGTGCTCGGCATGGTGACCACGCTCGTCGTCAACCTGATCCTCTTCGGGTAATGCAGAAATCCGGCCACCTGAAGAGAAGACGCTCCTCACCACGCTCTTCCTCCTTCAGGCGGCTTTCTTCTCAGCGGGAAGCTCCGCCGATGTAGGCCGTGCAGGCCTGCCGGAGCTTTTCCGCATAAGCCTTGTACGCCTCGGGATTCACGACGTTGCCGGCGTCGTCGCGCTCGATTTTGTTTTTGGCGGGACGATCCAAATAAACTCGGTTCAGCAGGTCGCCGAGCCCCTCAAATCGACGCTCATCATATTTGGTCACCAGGATGACGGGCGTTCCGAGCGCCAGGCAGGGAAGCGCCGCATGAATTCTCGACGTGATGACGAGCCTGGCCTCGGCATAGGTCCGCAACAGATTCTCGGCGAGCCGGAAGCGCTCCTCGTGGCTCACGGCGAGCGGACACTCGTGGGTGGTGGTCGTAACGACGCCGTCGTCGTCGTAATGCCCGACGATTCTCCTTATCCTCAGCGCATTGAGCGCATCAGCAATGAATCTGTTCAGAGGGAATACTCGGCGTCGCCCGTCGGGAATGAAGTCCGCGAAGACGACGCCCCTGCGCTCCCCGGCATGCGTGAAGCGTCCGCGCTCGAGCGTCGTCGTCAGGCAGGACGAGAAGTAGCTTTCGACGCCGGCCTGGCGCAGGAACCTCCAGGTGCCGAGGTCTCTGCATCCGACGGGCGTCTCCCTTGACTGCGCCTTGAGCCGCGAGAGCAAATTCGGAAACTTCTGCGCGTCCTCAACGTTGTTGATGTGGAAGGCAACGTAGAGCGGACGGACCTCCGGGGGCGGAACGTGCCGTGAATCGGACAAATGGTACCAACCATTGGCGATCAACCTGCATCCGGGCAGGGCGAACGGGCAAGAATACTGGTACCTGAAGTTTACTTCAGCCAGCCTA
>CAJKCQ010000100.1 GCA_905198475.1 uncultured Sutterella sp.
CCGCGAGGCTCAGCGAATCAAGAAGCTCCGGCCTTCAGGCCGGAGAGTGATCACTAGCAGCCGGTCCACCCGCGCCGCACGATCCAGGGCTTCCCGGACTGGTCCGAGAGCGACGTCTCCACGACGGGCACCTCGGCGCCGGGAAGGCGCATCACGCTCCAGCCGCCCTTCCTCCAGGAGACCACGTAGTAGTGCGCGCCCGCGTCGTAGTTGCGCTTCTTCGCGTGGACGTTCATCTCGGCTCCGGAGAGCACCTCGCCCGTCACTTTGTAGCCGTGGGACCACGTGGCGTTCTGCCGCTGGTACTTGGCGCACGCCTGGACCGGCGCGGCTTCGGCCGCAGTGATGACGGCGCTTCCCGCAAGGAGGAGGGCGGCGCAGAGGGTGAGGGGCTTGAGGATGGGCTTGAAGGCGGTGCTGAAAGGCATCAACGGACTCCGAGGGTTGTTCCTGAGATTCTAGTCGGATGAGGGTACCGGCCCTGCGCTAAAATCATTCTCGACCGGCCGCCCGATCTCCAGGTGAGAGAGGCGGAGCCTCGTCAGAATCACCCATATATTGAGACGTCCGGCCGGTCCTTCCTCATTGCCGCAAGCGGGTCTGCTGCGAAACCCTTCGCCGCAGACCCGTCGTCATTTATGGGCGGCCTATTTCTGGAACGCGAACCAGACGGCGAGGATGAGGCAGATGAAGGCGGCGACGTGGTTCCAGGCGAGCCGCGTGCCGAAGAGCGTCATCGAGAAGACGGTGAACACGGTGAGCGTGATCACCTCCTGAATCACCTTGAGCTCGAGGAGCGAAAAGGGACCCCCGTTGCCCTCGAACCCGATGCGGTTCGCCGGCACCTGGAAGCTGTACTCGAAGAGCGCGATCGACCAGGAGAAGAGCACCACGGCCCAGACGGGCCAGAAGCTGATCACCTTCATCTCCTGGAGCTTGAGGTGCAGGTACCAGGCGAGCGTCATGAAGACGTTCGAGACGAGAAGCAGACCGATGGTCGAGAGGCCTTTGGCGAACATGGCGGCGGCGCGGGCGCAGGGAGAGGAGTGTTTTTTGAGAAAAGCGATCGGGCCGGAAGGGCGGCTCCTTCACAAGGGTGAAGGGATGCCGCCCCGCCGACCCGGGGCGCGGTGAGCGTTTGAAGGACCCGCAGGAGAATCAGGCGGCGAGGCCCTTCTCGATGAAGTCCTTGAGTTCGCTCGGCGTCTTCACTTCAACAAGCTGGCCGTCGAGCGCCTTGCCGTTCTTGAAGATGATCATCGTCGGGATGTGGCCGACGTTCCAGCGGGTCTTGAGCTCGGGCGATTCGTCGGCATTGGCGGTGACGAACTTCATGCGGTCGCCGTAGACCTTGGCCATCGCGATAAGGAAGGGCTGCGCACGGCGGCAGTCGCCGCACCAGGGGGCACCGATGGTGAAGAGGACGGGTTTGTCGGCCTTGAGCACTTCGGCATCAAAGGTTTCGCCGTTGACGTGAATGAGTTCAGACATGGAGATGGACTCCTTCGAATGACATCTGTTAAGGGTCGGCGCGCAGGCCCGGGAGGGAGGACGCACTCGTCCTCCGGGTCAACCCGTACTCCGCGCAGTGAGATGGGTACTTTACCGCGCGGCGGAGCGTTCTGCAGGCGCTCCTGCAGATCTCAGGCCTTCACGGTGCGGCGCATGCCGTCGAGCGAGAACGAGCCGCACCGGTGAAGAGGAGTGCGGCGAAGCCCACGAGGTAGACGTAGCCCGAGCCCGCGCTCCGAGAACGGCTGCTCCGCGCTCACGATGAAGAAGATCGTGAGGAAGGTCGCGAGGAGCGCCAGGGATGCGGCGCGCGTCCAGAGGCTGAGGCGCAGCAGAAGATTTCATAACGGAACTGCACCATTTCGGATAATGGAACGAGCGTTCAGCCGCAGCCGGCTCCATGAACCGTCTTTCCGTCGTCTTCGGGCGGCCTCAAAAAGCTATCAGCGGAGCCAAAACAATTTGTTTCATCTCTCGGAGGAGCCCGTTCTCCCCGGTGCTGCCGGGCTCGGCGCCCGGAGCGCCCGCGCGGCACCCCCGAAAGGGTCATTGCCCCGTCCGGGCGCGGCCCGGTAAGATCCGTGCCACTTTTCTTGGCGCGCCCCCGACCCACTACCCGTCGTTGATTTGACGATGAAGAATCACTATATGAAGTGATTTCGAGACGATTCAACGACTTGCGGGCGCTGCGCGCCGATTCCGACAGGATTCACCCTCATGACCGTTCAGATCGACACCTCGCGCGACGCGCTCTTCGACGAATTGGGCCTCATGCGCCTGCGCGAGAGCTACATGCGCCCGGATGAAAAGAGCCCGCAGGAGCGCTTTGCGTTCGTGGCGGAACACTTCGCCTCGAACCCCGCGCACGCGCAGCGCATCTATGACTACGCGAGCCGCCACTGGCTCTCCTTCTCGACGCCGATCCTCTCCTTCGGCCGCGGCCGCCGGGGGCTGCCGATCTCGTGCTTCCTCACCTACATGGAGGACAGCGCCGAGGGGTTGGTGAACACGCTCTCTGAAGTCAATTGGCTCTCGATGCTCGGGGGCGGCGTCGGCATTCACGTGCGCATCCGCTCCGCGGACGAAAAGTCCGTCGGGGTGCTGCCGCACCTCAAGGTCTACGACGCCGCCTGCCTCGCCTACCGTCAGGGCTCCACGCGCCGCGGCTCCTACGCGGCCTTCCTCGACGTGAGCCACCCCGACATCGTGCAGTTCATCGAGATGCGCAAGCCCACGGGCGACCAAAATATGAAGGCGCTCAACCTCCACCACGGCGTCAACATCCCCGA
The DNA here is from genome assembly GCA_905198475.1 of uncultured Sutterella sp. GTDB lineage: Bacteria > Pseudomonadota > Gammaproteobacteria > Burkholderiales > Burkholderiaceae_F > Sutterella. Next base: position 2,802 of record CAJKCQ010000100.1, read on the forward strand.
CGCCTTCATGGAGAAGATCGAAGCCTCGATGCGCGACGCCGACGCGGACGACACGTGGGAGCTCAAGCACCCGACGACGGGCGAGGTCGTGGAGCGCGTCTCCGCGCGCGACCTGTGGCAGCGCATCCTCGAGATGCGCATGCACACGGGCGAGCCCTACCTCATCTTCACCGACACCGCGAACCGGGCGCTCCCGTCGTGGTTGAAGGACAAGGGGCTCTCGATCCACGGCTCGAACCTCTGCACGGAGATCTTTCTGCCCACGTCGCCCGAGCGCACCGCGGTGTGCTGCCTCTCGTCGGTGAACCTCGAGCACTACGACGAGTGGAAGAACGACCCGCAGTTCATCCCCGACGCGATGGAATTCCTCGACAACGTGCTGCAGTACTTCATCGACCACGCGCCCGACCAGATCCGGCGCGCCCGCTACTGCGCCATGCGCGAGCGCTCGGTGGGGCTCGGGGCCATGGGCTTTCACGCGTACCTGCAGAAACACGGGATCCCGTTTGAGTCCGCGCTCGCGAAGTCGATCAACATCCAGATCTTCCGCCGCATGCGCGAGGCCTGCGCCCAAGCCGACGCGAAGCTCTGCGCCGAGCGCGGGGCCTGCCCCGACGCCGCGGACTCGGGCGTCGCGCGCCGCTTCTCCCACTGGATGAGCGTCGCGCCCAACGCCTCCTCGTCCCTCATCATGGGCGGGACGAGCCCCTCGATCGAACCCTACCGCGCGAACATCTACCGGCAGGACACGATTTCGGGCGCCTACATCATGAAGAACCGCTTCCTCAAGGCGAAGCTCGCAGAGCTCGGGCTCGACACCGACGCCGTCTGGGCCGACATCATCGCCCACGACGGCTCCGTGCAGCACCGTGAGGACATCCCCAAGGACGTGCGCGACGTCTTCAAGACCGCCCCCGAGATCGATCAGCGCTGGATCATCGAGCTCGCCGCCGACAGGCAGAAGTTCATCGACCAGGGCCAGAGCGTCAACCTCTTCTTCCCGCCCGACGTCTCAATCCCGTACCTTCACGCCTGCCACTTCCTCGCCTGGAAGAAGGGCCTGAAGTCGCTCTACTACAACCGCTCGGACAAGCTGCGCAAGGCCGACCGCGTCGGCGTCAAGGCCGAGCGGCGCCGCATTGAGGACGAAATCGACATGCGCGCCGTTGCGGACGATTCGACCTGCCTCGCCTGCGAAGGCTGAGGCCGCTGCTCGTCAAACAAAAGGAATCCACCATGACCGACAAGAAGCCCGCCGCGGGCGGTCTCCTCGAGGGGCGCGACTACTACAAGCCCTTCCAGTACCCCTGGGCCTACGAGGCCTTCATGCAGTCCGAGCAGATGCACTGGCTCTGGACCGAAGTCCCGATGATCGAGGACGTGAAGGACTATCAGCAGAAGCTCTCCGAGAGCGAGAAGGACTTCCTCACGAAGATCCTCCGGTTCTTCACCCAGGGCGACATCGACGTCTCGGGCGCCTACGTCAACACCTATCTCCCGCGCTTCCGACAGCCCGAAGTGCGCATGATGCTGTCGTCCTTCGCCGCGCGCGAGGCGGTGCACATCGCCGCCTACTCGCACCTCATTGAGACGCTCGGGCTCCCCGAGTCCATCTACAACGAGTTCCTGCAGTACGAGGCGATGGCCGCCAAGCACGACTTCTTCAACGAGGTCGAAAAGGACAAGGGCGACCTCGCCGCGCAGATCGCCGCCTTCTCGGCCTTCACCGAGGGCATGCAGCTCTTCTCCTCCTTCGTGATGCTCCTCAACTTCACGCGCAACGGCACCATGAAGGGCATGGGGCAGATCATCGCCTGGTCGATCGCCGACGAGACGCTGCACACCGAGTCGATGACGAAGATCTTCCGCGAGTACATCAAGGAGAACCCCGAGCTCTGGACCGATGCCCTCAAGGCCAAGATCTACGGCATCGCCGAGGTGATGGTCGACCTCGAGGACAAGTTCATCGACCTCGCCTTCGGCGTCTCCGAGATGAAGCGCCTCTCGCGCGAGGACGTGCGCGCCTACATCCGCTACATCGCCGACCGCCGTCTGATGGGGCTCGGCCTCAAGGCGATCTTCGGTACGGATGAAAACCCGTTGCCTTGGCTGGACGCCATGCTTGGCGTAACGCATAGCAACTTTTTCGAAAATCGAGTTGTGGACTACGCAAAGGGAGCGCTTACAGGTAATTGGGGACAGGTTTGGGGTTGTGCTAAATATAGCTAAATCATAGGCTTAACCTCATTTTGATGATGTGATGAAGTAGTGCTATAAACGCCGTACTCCATGGTGTTCCAAGTCCATTCAGAAGTACAGACCACCATACAGATCACCACTTGCAAGAAACATTATCGCCTGAACACAGAAAGCCTGCCGAACCGACCAGAGGATGCCCTCGCGACCACCCCCATTAGCTGTTGCGCTCAAGCAACGCGCTAAGCAGGGAAGTCCGATCCTTGCCTTCTTCGGGCAATAAAAAACCACCTGCCGATTACCGACAGGTGGTTTTTTTATTTTCCGTTCTTTAGGGAACTGCCAAATATTATCTGCCCAGAAGTAAAGCTTCCTGAAACCGCTTGCG
>CAJKCQ010000101.1 GCA_905198475.1 uncultured Sutterella sp.
ATAATTTCAGAGATGCCGGCTTCAACAGCTTTTTCGACGATCCAGTCCGCTTTTTCCGGTGCAACGAGGCTTTGAAGGAGCGTTATCGCCAGGGGAGACTCTGCTGTGCGGTCCGTGCGGTGCTCTAGCTCCACCCAGGCCGAGGCGTCCGAAAAACCGACGGGCCCCGACCAGGCAGCTCCCGTACCGTTAAAGAGTTCAACGATCTCACCCGCGGCCAGTCTGAGCGATCGACCGGCATGACGAGCGGTTTTGGGAGGCAGTTCAAAGCGTCCGCCCAGTTGGAAGGCGTCAGTAGGGGCGTCGATGAAAAAGCGCGGCGTCGGCATGGGGGAGTACAGCGGAAGGAACGAGGGAAATGGACGGTCCGACACGGAGTCAGATGGTTTGAGCCGGATTGGCTTCGGTCGTCATGTTTGTTTTAAGCATCGAATCGACCACCCTTAAATGATAAAATCTTTAGTTTCAGCAGGGGCTCCTTAAAGACGGAGTATTCCCCGCTCAAGCTCTCACCTTCTCTCTTCCACAAAAGCAAGACACATGTCACAGGTCTCCCCCCAGACGATGGCGAACGCGATCCGCGCGCTCGCGATGGATGCTGTCCAGAAAGCCAAGTCCGGTCATCCCGGCATGCCGATGGGCATGGCCGACATCGCCACCGCGCTTTGGTCGCGCCATCTGCGCTTCAACCCGGCCGATCCCAAGTGGCTCGGCCGCGACCGCTTCATTCTTTCGAACGGCCACGGCTCGATGCTGCAGTACGCGCTTTTGCACCTCACGGGCTACGACCTCTCGATGGACGACCTGAAGGCCTTCCGTCAGTTGGGAAGCAAGACCCCGGGGCATCCCGAAGTGGACGTCACGCCGGGCGTGGAGACCACGACCGGCCCGCTCGGCCAGGGCATCGCCAACGGCGTCGGCATGGCGCTTGCCGAGAAGCTTCTCGCCGCGGAGTTCAACCGCGAGGGCTACGACGTCGTGGACAACCGCACGTACGTGTTCCTCGGCGACGGGTGCCTGATGGAGGGCATCAGCCATGAGGTCTGCTCGCTCGCGGGCGTCTGGCACCTCAACAAGCTCATCGCCATCTACGACGACAACGGCATTTCGATCGACGGCGACGTCCGCGGCTGGTTCCAGGACGACACGCGCGGGCGCTTCGAAGCCTACGGCTGGAAGGTGATCGGTCCGGTCGACGGCCACGACATCGATGCGATGGACCGCGCGATCGCCGAGGCGAAGACGTCTGAAGACAAGCCCGTCCTCATCATCGCGAAGACCACGATCGGCAAGGGCTCGCCCCACCGCCAGGGCACCGCGAAGGTGCACGGCGAGGCGTTGGGCGACGAAGAGATCGCCGCCACCAAGGCTGCGCTCGGCTGGCAGTACGGCCCCTTCGAAATCCCCGCCGAGGTCTACGCCGCGTGGGATCACCGCGAAGAGGGCGCCCGCATTGAAGCGGAGTGGAACGAAAAGTTCGCCGCCTATGAGAAGGCCTATCCGGAGCTCGCCGCCGAGCTCATGCGCCGCCTCTCCGGGGAGCTCCCCGCCAATTGGGACGAAGTGGTGATGGATGCCGTGTGCGCCGCCGCCGAAGCTCAGGAGACGGTTGCGACCCGCAAGGCGAGCCAGAAGGCCCTGAACGCCCTCGCACCCGCTCTGCCTGAGCTCCTCGGCGGCTCGGCGGACCTCACGGGCTCCAACCTCACGAACTGGAAGGACGTGAAGAGCCTCAACACGGGCGACTTCCACGCCCGCCACATCAGCTACGGCGTGCGCGAATTCGGCATGTCGGCGATCCTCAACGGCATCGCGCTCTTCGGCGGCTTCATCCCCTACGGCGCGACCTTCCTCACGTTCTCGGACTACTCGAGGAACGCGCTCAGGATGTCCGCGCTCATGAACCTGCGCGCGATCAACGTCTTCACGCACGACTCGATCGGTCTGGGCGAGGACGGCCCGACCCACCAGTCGGTCGAGCACGTCCCGTCGCTGCGCCTCATTCCGAACATGGACGTCTGGCGTCCGTGCGACACCGTCGAGACGGTCGTCGCCTGGGCTGCGTCGATCGAGCGCGCGAAGGGCGCCTCCTGCCTCATCTTCTCGCGCCAGAACGTGCCCTTCATCGACCGCGATGAAGTGGACGTGGACGCGATCACGAAGGGCGGCTACGTCGTCGCCGAAGCCCCGTTGGGCGCGGGCGAAGCGCAGGCGATCATCCTCGCCACGGGCTCCGAAGTGGGGCTCGCCATGGAGGCGCGCAACCTCCTCGCCGCCCAGAACGTCCAGGTCCGCGTCGTTTCGATGCCCTGCACGAACCGCTTCGACCGCCAGACGAAGGAGTACCGCGAGTCGGTCCTCACCCCGGGCACGCCGGTCCTCGCGATCGAGGCGTCGCGCACCGACCTCTGGTGGAAGTACTTCACCGGCCGCGGCGACGTCCTCGGCGTCGACACGTTCGGCGAGAGCGCCCCGGCGAAGGACCTCTGGAAGAAGTTCGGCTTCACCGTCGAGAACGTCGTCGCCAAGGTCGAGGCCCTGCTGAAGTAAGGCCCACCCCGTTCGAGAACCTCATTACCGCAAACAAGAAGGAAGCACTGCAATGACTATCCGCGTCGCCATCAATGGCTTCGGCCGCATCGGCCGCAACGTTCTCCGCGCCCACTACGAGTACGGCAAGAAGCACGACATCGAAATCGTCGCCGTCAACTCCCCGGGCGACGTGACGGTGAACGCGCACCTCCTGCGCTACGACACCGTTCACGGGCGCTTCGGCTCCACGGTCGAGGTCGACGGCAAGGACATGATCGTTGACGGCGACCGCATCCACGTCTTCGGCACGCGCAATCCGCGCGAGCTTCCCTGGCAGGACCTCGGCATCGACGTCGTGATGGAGTGCACGGGCGCCTTCAACTCCAAGGAGCTCTCGCAGCCGCACCTCGACCAGGGCGCGAAGAAGGTCCTCCTCTCCGCTCCGGGCAAGACCGCCGACGCGACGATCGTCTACGGCGTGAACCAGAACACGCTCAAGGCCACGGACGTCGTCGTTTCGAACGCCTCGTGCACGACGAACTGCCTCGCGCCGCTCGTCAAGCCCCTGCAGGAGAAGATCGGCCTGGAGCGCGGCCTCATGACGACGATCCACTCCTACACGAACGACCAGGTCCTCACCGACGTCTACCACAAGGACCTGCGCCGTGCGCGCGCCGCCACGCACTCGATGATCCCGACGAAGACGGGCGCCGCGAAGGCCGTGGGCCTCGTGCTCCCCGAACTCAACGGGCTCCTTGACGGCTTCGCCGTGCGCGTCCCGACGATCAACGTGAGCTTCGTGGACCTCACCTTCCTCGCGAAGCGCGACACCTCGATCGAGGAGATCAACTCGATCCTGCGCGAGGCGAGCGAGGGCGAGTTGAATGGCATCCTCGGCTACAACGACCTGCCCCTCGTCTCGTGTGACTTCAACCACGATCCGCACAGCTCGATCTACGACGCGACGCTCACGAAGGTTTCGGGCCGACTCGTCAAGGTCATGGCCTGGTACGACAACGAGTGGGGGTTCTCGAACCGCATGCTCGACACCGCCTGCGCGATGATGGCCGCGAAGTAATTCAGCCGCCCGATTCCCGCACCGCGATGCGCTAGAACGCCGGAGCCGCATTTCAACCCGCTGGGGAGGGATTTCCTCAGGGCGGGCGGAAGTGCGGCTCTCTTCATTGGTGGGGAACGCGCGCCCGGAACGGAGCGCGGCCCCGCCTGCGAAACATCTCAAAGGAGCATTTCAGAAATGCACGTCAAAACGCTTCAGTCCCTCGCCGACCAGGGTCTTCTTCAGGGCACGCGCGTCTTCATCCGCAGCGACCTCAACGTGCCGCGCGACTCCGAAGGCCGCATCACGAACGACGCACGCATCGTCGCGAGCCTGCCGGCGATCCGTCTGGCCCTCGCCGCCGGCGCGGCGGTGATGGTGACGAGCCACCTCGGCCGCCCGAAGGAGGGCGTCGTCACGCCCGAGGATTCGCTGCAGGTGGTCGCCGACCACATCGGCGAACTCATCGGCCGCGAGGTGCCGCTCGTCGCGAACTGGACCGAGGGCGTCGCCGTCAAGCCCGGCGACGTGGTGCTGCTTGAGAACTGCCGCTGCAACGTGGGCGAGAAGAAGTGCGACGAGGCGCTCTCGAAGAAGTACGCCGCGCTCTGCGACGTCTACGTGAACGACGCCTTCGGCACGGCCCACCGCGCCGAGGCGACGACGGTCGGCATCGCGCGCTTCGCGCCCGTCGTCTGCGCCGGCCCCCTGATGGCGAAGGAGATCGACGCCCTCTCGAAGGCCCTCGGCGCGCCGTCGCGTCCGCTCGCCGCGATCGTCGCGGGTTCGAAGGTCTCGACGAAGCTCACGATCCTCTCGAACCTCGCCGAGAAGGTCGACCGCCTGATCGTGGGCGGCGGCATCCTCAACACGTTCCTGCTCGCCGAAGGCCATCCGATCGGCAAGTCCCTCGCCGAGCCCGACCTCGTGCCCGAATGCCGCAAGGTCCTCGAGATCCTGCGCCGCAAGGGCGCGTCGCTCCCGATGCCCGTGGACGTCGTTGCGGCCAAGGCCTTTGCGGCCGATGCGCCCTACCGCGTCTGCAGCGTGGACGACGTCGCCGAGGACGAGATGATCCTCGACGTGGGGCCGAAGACGGCCGAGCACCTCGCGCGTGAACTCAAGAGCGCCGGCACCATCGTCTGGAACGGCCCCGTGGGCGTCTTTGAGATGAAGGCCTTCTCGAAGGGCACCGAGGCGCTCGCCTATGCGATCGCCGAGGCGACCGACCACGGCGCCTTCTCGATCGCGGGCGGCGGCGACACGGTTTCGGCCGTGAACGTCTTCGGCGTCGAGGACCGCATCTCCTACATCTCGACGGGCGGCGGCGCCTTCCTCGAGTTCCTCGAAGGCAAGAAGCTCCCCGCGGTCGCGGTGCTCGAAGAGCGCGCCGAATAACCCGCGAACGGACGTCCGCATCCGCCCCGCAGCCCTCCGTTCTTCGAGGACGGAGCCGGCCTGCGGGGCGCAACATTTAGAAGGGCGGCCCCGAGCCGCCCCGACCACCACCAGCAGAAAAAACCCTCCAAAGGAGAAGACGAATGATTGACCAAAAATCCGGCCTCGCACAAGCCCCGTCCTTCAGGGCGAGGTTAGCGAGGCCAAAATGTTTGTGGAATAATCTATTCCCATGAAGACCACTACTCCCACCTGCATTCT
>CAJKCQ010000102.1 GCA_905198475.1 uncultured Sutterella sp.
TTCAGGAACGTGAGTCACGCCAGTCGTAATTCACGAAAATCTGCGTTCGCCCTGCACAGAATCCCTGTGCAGACGTTGGCTCAGTCGCTTACGGCCCTCAACCGCATTGCCGAAACGGCAAATGAAATAATATTTGCAGACAAGTCCAAGGTCTCCTTGTCGGTAACGACCTTTAAAAAAGGTAGCTTCGGGGTGGAACTTGTTCTCGACTCATCCATTTTCGACACTGTCGTAGATATTCTCAGCGGCAAATCCGCAAGTGCGATGAGCAATGGCATACCCATCTCCTCCTGCCTCTTGGAGCTCTTTGCTTTGAAAAAGTGGCTCAAGGGCAGAGAGATGACAAAGGTAGAGCCGGTGCCCGACAAAGAACAGAAGGCCATCTACGTCGACAACGAATTCATCATCGTGAACAATACGACTTATGTCGTTTTCCAGGATGCATCCGTCAAGCGTGACTGCTCGGAGTTTGTCAGCCCTCTCAAGAATGAAGGAATTACTTCAATACAGCTCTCTGTCAAAAAGTCAGCTTTTAACATCACCTCCGAAGAGGTTGCCGATTTCATTAAAGAACCAGACGAACAATTACTTACGGAAAATCATGTGAGCGTCTGGGTTCAGGTTGAATCGCCCTATTTCAAACAAGGTCGGAAATGGCGCGTCCTGTACAACGGACAATCCATCATGGTTACCGTTTTAGATCAAGACTTCATTTCTCGCGTCTTGAGGCATGAAGCCACTTTTGGCACAGGCGACATGCTTAACTGTGAACTGACGATCAAGCAAATCCTAAAGGACGGAATGTTGTCTTCTTCGTATGAGCTCAACAAAGTCAAAGCGCACAAAGCTCCACCCTATCAACCTTCATTCAACCTATAATCGCTCGACAAAATAGAAATGCCTTCAGAAAAGCCCCGACCGATGTCGCTTCGGCAGGGGCTTCCGGCATCGGTCATGGGCATTTCCTTCACTGTCTCTTTATTGGCCGTTCGTACGGCCGCTTTACCCCATTTTCCTAGTCCTACCTTCCGCAAGCAACTCCTCAGGCGTTATTTCCCCGTCCATTGAGCGCCTTTCGAGTTCGCGCATCCATTCGGGCCGCATCACTCCGGCCTCTGTCGATTCGAGCCGCGCCGCCTGCGGCAGCTCAGAGCGCTCCTTCCTTTTCAGCGCGGACAAGCATGCCGCTCCGCACGGAAGGCGACGAAATCAGCGCAGAACGCATCGTGGGACGCAGTCTTCCTGAATCGCGTTGACGAACCCTTCTCCAGAAAGCGCGGGAGCGTCACGCTTCCGTCTCGAACAGTCAGGACGGTTCCGTGGCATGCGTCGTGAGCTGCGTATAGAGGAGATCACCGCGTCGTGAATCCATCGCCTCCTTTGCATGCATACCACCTGGTAGGTATCGCCATTCTTTTTTGGAATATCCAAAAGAGTTGCCACCTGACGCGAATCAGAAAGTTGTCGGCTTCTTAACAAACACAAGCGCTCCCGGGCGGACCCCACTGCCTGAGAATTCCTCTCAATTGTTTGAGGGCCCCAGAAGAGGGTTCTACCCCACTTGAAGAGGTAATGATATGAACCGTCTCAAGAACACTTCCCTTTCGCGCCGCGGCTTCCTCGCCGCCGGTGCGCTCGGCACCGCCGCCGCGGTGCTCCCGGCCGCCTCGGCTCAGGCCGCTGAGGCGAAGAAGGCCGCCGCTTCGGCCGCCCGCGAGGGCTATTCCGCCGCGACGAAGAGCGGTGCGCAGTTTGCGCCCAATCCTCTCCCCATTCAGGACGCCGAAGGTCTGAAGCTCACGAACTCGCTCTCGCTCGGCCGTTCGCCCTTGAACGAATACCGCTTCATCACGGCCGCCCGCTGGGGCGTCGTGCGCGGTCACGTCATGGGCGGCAAGATCATGGACCTCACGCCCTTCGAGCACGACTATGCGCCGTCGATGAACCTCGAAGGCCTGCGCGAACTGCCCTACACGCCCTCGCGCATCCGCTACCCGATGGTCCGCGAAGGCTATTTGAAGAACGGTCCCGCGAGCCGTGAGAAGCGCGGCGAAGAGAAGTTCGTGCGCGTCACGTGGGACGTGGCGCTCGACCTCGTCGCCAAGGAGATGAACCGCGTCTACGACAACTACGGTCCCTCGGCCGTCTTCGGCCGCTCCTACGGCTGGATGAGCACCGGAAAGGTGAACGCCGCCATCAATCTTCAGCAGCGTCTTTTGAATCTCCGCGGCGGCTTCATCCAGTGCATCAACAGTTATTCCACCGCCGCGATCAGCCGCATTCTCCCCTATGTGGTGGGCACGGGCGACCCGCGCTCGACGTCCTGGGACGTGGTTCTCGAGAAGAGCGAACGCGTGGTTCTTTGGGGTGCGGATCCGCTCGTCACGAACGACGTCGACTGGCTCACGACCCTGCACAACGCGAGCGGCTACTTCCGTGCGCTCAAGGCCAAGGGCACGAAGACCATCTCGATCAACCCGATTGAAACCGACACGGCCGAGTTCCTCGGCAGCGAATGGATCGCCCCGCGTCCGGGCACGGACTGCGCGATGATGCTCGGCATGATTCATGAGCTCGTCGTCACGAAGAAGGCCGACGAGGCGTTCCTCGCCAAGTGCACCTACGGTTGGCCGGAGCTCCGCGACTACGTGATGGGCAAGACCGACGGCGTCGAAAAGACCCCGGAATGGGCCGCGCAGGAATGCGGCGTCCCGGCCGAGCGCATCAAGAGCCTCACGCACGAACTCCAGAGCCACCGCACGATGATCATGATGGGCTGGGGCATCCAGCGCATTCAGTACGGCGAACAGTCCCACTGGATGGGCTTTGCGCTCGCGGCCGCGCTCGGGCAGATCGGTCTCCCGGGCGGCGGCATCGGCACGAACTATCAGTACTCGAACGGCGGCTCGCCCATGGCGTTCGGCCCCTTCCTGGGCGGCGTCTCGAGCGCCGTGAAGCCCGTGAAGGAACCGACCGTGCCCTGGAAGGGAAGCAAGACCATTCCGGTCGCGCGCTTCGTGGACTGCTTTGAGAACCCGGGCAAGACGATCGACTTCAACGGCACGAAGGTCACCTATCCGGAGGTGAAGCTCGTGATGTGGGCGGGCGGCAATCCGTACGCCCATCAGCCTGAGACGATGCGCCTCGAGCGCGCCTGGAAGCGCCCGGACACGGTGGTGGTCACCGACACCGTTTGGACCGCGACGGCGCGCCACGCCGACATCGTGCTTCCTGCCTGCACGGTCTTCGAGCACAACGACATCACCAACATCGGCACCTACTCGAACGACGGCCTCGTTGCGATGCAGCAGGCGATCGAGCCGCAGTGGGAGTCCAAGCCCGACTACTGGATCTTCTCCGAGCTCGCCGACCGTCTCGGCTTCAAGGACGCCTACACCGAGGGCCTCGACGAGATGGGCTGGATCAAGCGCCTCTACGGCGACGCGAAGAAGATGGGCGATCGGATCGGCGTCGCGCTTCCCGACTTCGACGACTTCTGGAAGAAGGGCTACTTCCTCTTCGACGTGAAGGAGAAGGACCGCAACTTCGTCGCCTTCGAGGACTTCAGGAACGACCCGAAGGGCCATGCGCTCTCAACGGAAAGCGGCCTCATCCAGCTCTTCTCGCCCAAGATCGCAGGCTACGGCTACAAGGACTGCCTCGGGCACCCGGCCTACTTCGTCCCGTCCGAAGGCGTCAACACGAAGACGAAGGCGACGCCGCTCGCCCTCATGGCCTGCAAGAGCCGCTACCGCATGCACTCGCAGTTGGACGGCACGACGAGCCACAACTTCGCCAACATCGAGGACCGCGAGCCCTGTTGGATCAATCCGCAGGACGCCGAGGCCCGCGGCATCAAGGCGGGCGACGTCGTGCTCGTGAGCAACAAGCGCGGCGCGCTCCTTGCGGGCGCCTACGTCACCAACCGCGTGATGCCCGGCGTCGTCGTGGTGCACCACGGCGCGTGGTTTGCGCCCATGGACGTCAACGGCCGCCGCATCGACGTGCACGGCAACTCCAACACCCTCACGATGGACGTGCCGACGTCGTCGCTCGCCTGCGGCAACATCGCCTCGACCGCCCTCGTTGAAGTGGAGAAGTGGAAGGGCGACCTTCCGCGCGTCTACGTCTACGAGCAGCCCGAACGCGTGATGGGGTGACGTGATTCCCCCTGAGGCGTCCCCTCGGGCGCCTCATGCACTCCTCCCGAAGGCCGCATCCGTGCGGCCTTCGGCGTCTCTGCTGCCGGCCCGGCCGCGGCCCGTTCGTCGCCGCCGCCGCTCTCTTTGGGACCCTCCTTCGCAGGAGACGGCTGCCCTTCGAAAACATCTGTTGCACGTTCGCCACTGAGGTGGACGCCCGTTCACCCGTGCGCCCTCCATAATTCAGAAGCCCCAAACACACCTGTCTTTCGATAGATTTAATAAATAGAGCTGTTCCATGCCGACCAACGAGAAGAACCCGGCTTCCGAAGCCCCGAACCACCAGCACGATCAGCACGACCAGTCGAACACCTGCGGCCTCTGCAGCATCGTGGGCGAATCCCACGCGCCGCACCCCGACGAACACTCACCTAAGCTCGAGCGCGCGAGCCACACCTTCAACCTCTGGCTCACCTACGCGCAGGCGGCCGCCCTCTGCGCCATTGCGCTCGCCGCCGTGGGCGGCATCGGACAGGCGATCTACGAAATGATCGCGGCGCGCGACATCAGCCTCGGCGACCTCCTGATGCTCTTCCTCTACGTCGAGATTCTTTCGATGGTGAAGGGCGCGTCCCTGGGCACCCGGGAAATTCCGATCCACACGCCGATCGCGCTTGCGATCGTGGCCGTGTCGCGCTACATCGTGGTCGACGTCGAGCACATCACCGCCGTCACCACGCTCTGCACGGCCGGCGCCATTTTGCTGCTCGTCTTCGCGCTCTGGCTCATCCAGAAGACCGGACGCAAGATCATGGCGTCCTGATTCTCCGCCGGGCGGCATCACGCCTCGAGCACGAGACGGAGTTCGCAGCCGACGAAAACGGCGGCGGTTCTTCTCAGGTGCTCGAGCGATGCCGCAGGATGAACCTGCCCATATCGCTGAAGCTGTCTGACGGATTCCTCGGCCGCCCGCTGAACGTTCGCCTCGCTTCCTGCGCTCTTGGGCAGATACTTCAATTCGAGCAAATGCGGCACCTCCCCCCCCCCC
>CAJKCQ010000103.1 GCA_905198475.1 uncultured Sutterella sp.
CTGGAAGAGACCCTTCCGGCGGAAGACTCTGAGTAGGCATTAGCCGACTTTTGGGTTATATCCCTGCCATGAATGACGGGGCTTTACGGCTCATTTTGGTAAGCCTCCCGCGAAAGAAAACCAGGCAGAGACGACGCGGGCGTGCCGGGAGGGAATCCTCCGGCCCGCCCGCGCTTTATTTTGGGGCGCTTGGGTGGGCTTCGCCCTCAGGCGCTCCGCACGAGCGCGTCCATCAAGCGCTCGAGCACCCGTCCGCCCACGTCCGCCTCCCCGGCGTTGAAGGCGTTGAGGCGCGCGAGCACCATGTCGGGCATGGGGGCGAGTCCCATCCGGAGCGCGGCGTCAAAGAGCGACCCTTCGGGGGCGGTGTCCGGCTCGACGCTTCCGCAGAAGAGCCAGAGCCCCGTGAAGCGGTCTCCCGGACGCACGGCGCCGAGGCCGAGGAGGTACTTGAAGGCCTGCTCGAGGCCGTAGTGGGCGGCGACCGTCGAGAGCTTCGAATACTTGCTGTCGGCCACGGCCCAGGCCGAGGCGCCTCCGCGGTCGTAGGCGAGGACGAAGTCCGGGCTGTAGTAGACGCTCTCAAAGCGCTCGAGGCGCGACGCGCCCCCCGCATCATTCGTGCGGATCGACCACCCGGTGGTGCGCATGAGCCCGAGACCGTTCTCGGGGGCGTGTTGCGCGCCGTAGAGCACCGGCTGATACCAGACGCGCACGCGCTCGTCGCCGCGCCGGAAGGTGAAGGTGTTGAAGTTCGCCGCAAGCGCGTTGCGGTGGTACGCGGGCCCCGCGCCCGTGTAGGCGAAGGCTGTCCGCGACTCCTGCGTGAAGCCCGCCCCTTTAAGGTCGAGGAGAAGCCGCACAAGCGTAAAGTATTCGTAGAGCCGAGCGCCCCTCGTGCCGGCGAGGCACCGCACGAGGCGCTCGAGGTCGAGGGGTTCGAGGAGGAACCACTCGCGCATGAGTCCGTAGACCAGCCGGTACTGCGCGGTCTCGAGAAAGGCGGGCGTCGCTTCGGGAAGCCGCGTCAAGGGCGGAGGTGAGACGCCGACGGCGCGCCGGTAGAGGTCGCCCAAGCGCCTCAAGGTCCGCTCGGCCGCGAGAAGGCGCTCGAGCACCCCGCTCACGGCGAAGGCGCCGAAGACCGAAGGCACGAATCCGTCGGCCCCCGTCGGCGCCCCCGGACGGCCGCCCGCCGCCCCGAGGGCGTTGAGCCGGCGCGCGAGCGCCCCGGCCTCGTTCGCGAGGAACCCGGGAAAGGCGGTGACGGCGGCGTTCTCCATCGTTTCGCGGCTTTCTTCGGTGCCCATCACCAACGCGTGGCGCGGCATCCAGCGCCGGCCCTGCGCGCGCATGCCCTGCCCGGGGCCCACGGCCTGGAGTTCGTCCGGGTGGGTCGCGATCCAGCGCGCGCCCTCGGGCGTCAGCTCGCGCAGCGCCTCGACGCTGCGGCGCGCCGGCACCACCACGAGTCTGCAGCGGGCGTTCTCGCGGAAGTAGGCGTACTGCCGCTCATAGAGGGCCGCGGTCTCTTCGAAGATCCGCAGGCGCCGTTCGAGCCCCCCTTCCTCATCGACGTCCGTGAAGAGGAGTTCGTCCGAACCGAAGAGCTCCGAGCCCTCCTCGGCCACGAGGCGGCTCATCGCGAGGAGGTTGTCGGCGGCGGGCCCGGGCGGGAGGCGCACCTGGATGGGTTCGGCATGAAGCCGCGTGCGGCCGCCGCCCGGCGTCGCGAAGAGAATCGAGATGCGGGCGATGCCGACCACGTCCGCAAAGGGGCGTTCGGCGGCCTCGGGCCGGATCACCCAGCCCGCGTCCGTGCGGAAGACGTCGGCGGCGACGAATTCGTCCCCGACGTAGAGGTTGACGAGCACCTGCCCGGTTCCCTCAAAGCCCGACAGCCCCTCGACCGCCGCGCCCTCGATGAGGAAGTCCGGACGGTCGTCGACCTCGAGCGCGGGCGCGCCCGAGGCGAGGTCTTCGGGCCACACCGGACGCTCCTCGGGCGTGAGGGCGAGCCTCACGGCGCCCGAGCGGGCGCCGATCAGAAGCGTGGGGATGCCGCAGGCCATGAGCGCGCCGAGCCTTTAGAAGAACCGGTAGCAGTCCATGGCGTCTTCGCCCGAGGCGACGACGCTCCTGAGGCGCTCCGCGGAGCGCTCCAGCCCGCGCTCGGCGAGGAGCGCCAAGAGCGCGTCCAAGCCCTCGCGGTAGCGCCCGCCGGTGCCCGAGATGCGCGGAAGGACCTTCTGCATCACGGCGAAGTCCACGGCATCCACCCAGGCGGGCTTCTCCGCCGCATCAAAGAGCGCGGCCGCCGCGCCCACGTAGCCCTCCACCTGACGGCGGGAGCGGGGCGAAAGCCGGATGCCGAGCGTCTGCGCGTGGCGGTCCACCTCCTCGAGGAGCGCGCGCACGTCGCCCGCCTCGCGCCCGAGGGCGCGCGCGCCGAAGACCTCGGTGAGGTCCTCCCAGGTGACCATCGCGTTCTCCGGGCGCCCTGCGGGAGCGGAGCGCTTGGCGTCCAACTCGACGAGCTGCGGGAGCGTGATCACCGCGGCGCGGTCGATGAGGCGCGGCGACAGGGGCTCGGTCGTGCTGTCGTTGTTGATGGTGGCGACGAACCTCAGGGTCGGCGGCACCAGAGTCTTCCCCTTGTCCCAGAGCGACACGGCTGCCGGGCCGTCCGACGCCTTCTCCGTCTCGTCGCAAAGCCGCATCCAGTCGGACCAGTAGTACTCCATGGGCGACAAGTTCGCCTCGTCAAGGAGCATGATCGCGGGCCAGCAGGAGCCGAACGCAGAGCGCGCCTCGGCGTCGAGCGTGCGGATGAGCGACCACCGGTCGGGGTCGGGCGATTCGAACCGGTTCGAGAGCGGATTCCAGTAGCCGATCAAGTCGCGCTTCGTGGTCCAGCCGTATTCGACGGGCACCTCGACGAATCGGGATCCCGTTTGGGCGAGGTCCGCGGGCATGCGCTCGGGCGTGAGGCCGAGCGACCCGGCGATCAGCCGGCAGACGGAGGTCTTGCCCGCACCGGGCTCGCCCGCGAAGACCGTGAGGAAGTTCTGCACGACCGAGAGGTAGAGATTGAGCACCATGTTGCGGTCGTAGCGGCGCACTTCGCGCAGACGCGAGACGAGGAGGTCGGCGAGCTCCCGCCCCTTCGGGGGCTTTGCCGCAAGGCGCCGACGCTCCGCGGCCCGTTCGCCGAGCATCCGCGCGCTGAGCGCGTAGCGCTCGTCCTCAACGGACTCGCGCCAGACGGCCGAAGCCTTGAGGAGGCGCTCCGGGAGCACGTCGCCCCCGAGGGCCGCGGCCTTCTTCTCGGCCGCCTCGACGGCGGCCAGAACCTTGTCGCGCAGCGTCGTGAGTTCGGTCTCCTCGCGCTTCATGCGCGCGAGCGCCGCGTCGAAGTCCGCGAGCGCGGCGATCCGTTCGCCGTTCGCCTCGAGGAAGGCGATCCGCTTTTCCTTTTCCGCGCACTCGGCCTTCACGGCCTCGAGCCGGCGCGCGGCCTCCGTGCGGGCCGCATCGGCTTCGTCGAGGGCGGCGCGGGCGGTCTTCTCCTCATCGGCGAGGCGCACGACTTCGTCCTTCAAACCCGCGAGGCGCCGCCCGATGGGAGCGGCGTCTGCGAAGGCTCGGGCGAGCCGGTCGTCCGAGGCCGCGCGCTCCACCACCGAGCGCATGAGCGTGCGGTCGTGCGGGAGCGCCTCCTCGACGAGGAAGTCCACGAGTCCGGCGCGCACTTCGAGGGCGTAGCTCCCGCGGGCCAAGGCCGCGTGGGCGCGCTCGGCGCGCTCCTGCGCGACGTCGGCCGCATCTTCGTCGCCGAAGGTTCCGGCCGAGAGCGACGTGAGGAGCGCTTCGGCGCTCATGCCGCGGGTGCGCAGCAAAAGGTGCTCGAGGAGTTCGTCGTCGCTCCAGAGGTCCGCCCCGCACCGCTCCATGCGCGCGGTCTTGGCGTAGCGCACCGACACCACGGCGTCGCGCCCCGTGAAGACTTCGAGCGGGATCGCGGCGGGCCCGCCCGGGCGGCGCCAGCACTCGACCACGCCGCGGCGCGCGGCGGCCGAGAGGTTCACGTAAAGCTGACGCGCGGCGTTCTCCCTGAGCGGCAGCGGTCCGTAGCAGACCCCGCCGCACTCGAGGAGCACGTGTTCATTGACGACGTTGAGCCGGTGGTCGTCCGCTTCACTACCCGTCACCGTCACGCGCAGCGACGACGCGAGGGGCGGGAGCTGCGGGGGTTCGACGGGCTCGAGCGGCGTGACGACGAGATAAAGCCCGAAGTCGGCGGCGCTCCGGAAGCGCCCCTCCTTCACGAGCCGGTCGTAGGCGAGCTGGAACTTGTAGTCCGCACGCACCCCGCCCCGCTCGTCGCGGTTGAGGTCGAGCTCGCCCTTGGCGAAGTCCGCGACGTAGAAAGCCCCCTCCTTCGGGGGCTTTCTGCCGCCGAGGCGCAGGTTGACGCCGCCCCACTGCGGGAATTCGAGCTGCGCCGTCCCGGCCGGGAACGGCACGAAGCCGCCGTGCGTCCAGTCTTCGACAGCGTAGAGGTTGTAGAAGTCCCCGGTGTTGTGCGCGACGTAGCCGAAGAGGCGCACGTGCGCGGGCTCGTCGTGAACGGGCGCGGCGGCGGGACGCGCGAAGATGCGCTCAACGGGCTCTTTCGCGCTGCGGCGGTCCGCATTGCGCCGAAGCTTCCCGCGGGGCCCGCGGACTTCAGTCGTCTCACGGGCGCGGCGGGAGGCGGAGGCAGGCGCACCGGCAGAGGCGGGCTGGGCCTCCGGCTCCGGAGCGGGAGTTGGAGCGGGCGCGGGCGCGGGAGCAGGAGCAGGTTCAGGCGGCTCCTGCGCCGCCGCTTCGCCCGCAGGCGCCGCAGCCGGCGGGAGGGCGGCGGCCACAGGGGCGCCCTTCCAGATCTCTCCCATGCTCAGCCCTCCTTCCGCAGCCGGTGTCCGACCTCGTCCGCCACCCGCC
>CAJKCQ010000104.1 GCA_905198475.1 uncultured Sutterella sp.
CGACCGATTCCTCCCAACGAATAAATTCGTGGGCTCCCTCGGCCGGTTTTCGTGGGCGGGCGGGCGCTCTTCAGCGCGTTCAGAGCGACCAGGCGCCGCCCATGAAGACGGGTTCGGGCTCGAGCTCGACGCCGAAGCGGCGCTCGACCTTGAGGGCGATTTCGCGCGCGAGGGCGAGCACGTCCTCACCCGTGGCGCCGCCGTGGTTGACGAGGACGAGGGCGTGGTTGGGCGAGACGCCCACGCGCCCGACCTGGTGCCCGCGGAAGCCCGCCGCGTCGATCAGCCAGCCGGCCGCGAGCTTCGCGCGGCCGCCCGCGAGCGGATAGACCACGAGCGTCGGGTTGAGCGTCGTGAGCTCCCGGGCCTTGAGCTTCGTGACGACGGGATTCTTGAAGAAGGACCCGGCGTTGCCGATCTCGACCGGATCGGGGAGCTTCGCCGCACGCGCCGCGCGCACGGCGGCCTCGACCTCGGCGGGCGTGATCGTCCCCGCCTCACGTCCCTCGAACTTCGCCGCGAGGTCCTTGTAGGTGATGACCGGCGTCCAGGTCTTCGGGAGCCGGAAGGCCGCCTCGAGAATCACCCAGCGGCGGCCCGCCCCGCGCTTGAAGGCGCTCGTGCGGTAGCCGAAGTCGCAGTCTTCGAGCGTGAGGGAGTGAACTTCGCGCGTTGCGGGATCCCAGGCGCGGCACCAGAGGAAGCGCTCGGCCAACTCCACGCCGTAGGCGCCGGCGTTCTGCACGACGGCGCCGCCGACGGACCCGGGAATGGCGGCGAGGTTTTCCAAACCGCCCAACCCCCACTCGGCCGCCCGGCGCACCACCGCGTCAAGGGGCTCCGCGGCGCCCGCCACCACGAGCGGGAAGCCCGCGGCGTCGGTTTCGCGGCGGATGCCCGTGAAGTTCGGGCGCACGACGAGGCCCGGAACGCGCTGCATGGCGACCACGTTGGCGCCCCCGCCGAGAACGTGGACGTCGAGGTCCTTTTCCCGCGCAAAGGCGAAGGCCTCGGCGAGCTCCTCGACCGTCGCCGGCTCGGCGTACGCCTCGGCCGTGGACTGCAATTGGAAGGTCGTGAGGCGCTCGAGCGGCTTCTCGTATTGAATCTGAATCATTGTTTTTGTCTCCTCACGGCTGCCGTCCGATCAGGGTCGGGCGGCTCCAACTTATTTCGATTATAGGCATGCCCTTCGGCGGCTCCGTCCGGTGTTTTCTCCGGGCGGGAGCAGGCGGCGCCGCGGCATCCGGCCCGAATCAGGCGCGGACGAGCCGCCCCCGCGCAGGACGCGCCCGCGCCGGGATGCATGAATGGGAAAGGACGGGAAGGCCTCAGGCCTTGGGGGCGGCGGCTTCTTCGAGCGCCTCCAACCGCGCGCGGACCTTCGCCTCGACGGCGGCGGGCGTGAGGCCGAGCATTTCGTAGATCTGCCCCTGCGTGCCCTGCTCGATGAATTCGTCGGGGATGCCGAAGCGCATCACGGGAGCGTCGACCCCGGCGTCGGAGAGGACCTCCATCACCGCGTCGCCGGCGCCCCCCATCAGGACGCCCTCTTCGGCCGTGACGAGCAGGTCATGCGTGCGTGCGGCCTCGAGCACCGCCTCGCGGTCGATGGGCTTGACGAAGCGCATGTCGATGAGCGTGCCGTCCAAATTCTGCGCGACGGGCGCGAGCACGTTCGTCATCGGGCCGAAGCCGAGGAAGGCGACCCGCGCGCCGCGGCGCAGAACGTTGGCGACGCCCACGGGGATCGTTTCGAAGTCTTCTCCCGGATCGACGCCCGGGCCCCTGCCGCGCGGGTAGCGCACGGCCGCGGGCGAATTCATCTCGAAGGCGGTCGTGAGCATCAAGCGCGTCTCGCGCTCGTTCGAGGGCGTCATCACGGTGAGGTTCGGAACGCTCCGGAGTTCGACGAGGTCGAAGACGCCCTGGTGCGTCGCGCCGTCGGCGCCCACGATGCCGCCGCGGTCGATCGCGAACGTCACCGGGAGGTTTTGGAGCGCCACGTCGTGAATCACCTGGTCGATCGCGCGCTGCAGGAAGGTCGAATAGATCGCCACGACGGGCTTCATGCCGCCGCAGGCGAGGCCCGCGGCGTAGGTGACCGCGTGCTGCTCGGCGATCGCGACGTCGCGGTAGCGGTCGGCGAAGTGCCGTTCGAACTCCACGAGCCCGGAGCCCTCGCGCATCGCCGGCGTGATCGCGTAGAGGCGCTTGTCGCGCGCGGCCATCGCGCACACCCAGAGGCCGAAGACCTGCGTGTAGGTGGGCTTCGAGGGCGCGCCCGACTTCACGATCCCCACGGCCGGGTCAAAGGGGCCGACGCCGTGGTAGAGGGTCGGGTCGGCCTCCGCGGGCGCATAGCCCTTGCCCTTCATCGTCGCGACGTGCAGCACGAGCGGACGGTCGAGCTTCTTGAGGTTCTTGAGGACCTCGACGAGGGAGCGGACGTCGTGCCCGTCCACCGGGCCGTAGTAGTTGATGTCGAAGACCGAGAAGAGCGCGGACTGAGGCGAGACGAAGCCGATCGTCTGGCGCTCGGCGAGCTTGGCAACCTCCCAGAGCTTCGGGATGGGCTTCATCATGCGCTTGCTCATCTCGCGGGCGCTGTTGAAGGCCTGCGTCGAGACGATCTTCGCGAGGTGCTTGGAGAGCGCGCCCGCCGGGGGCGAAATGGAGCAGTCGTTGTCGTTGAGGATCACGAGGAGCTTCACGCCCTTCTTCCAGACGCCCGCGTCGTTCAAGGCTTCAATCGCCATGCCGCCCGTCAGCGCTCCGTCGCCGATCACGGCGATCGCCCAACGGTCCTTTTCACCCGCGAGGTGGGAGGCCACCGCCATGCCGAGCGCGGCGGAGATCGACGTGGAGCTGTGCGCCGTGCCGAAGGCGTCGAAGGGCGATTCGCTGCGCTTGGGGAACCCCGAGATGCCGTCGATCTGACGGAGCTTCGCCATGCCCGCCCGCCGTCCGGTGAGGATCTTGTGGGCGTAGGCCTGGTGACCCACGTCCCAGATCAGCCGGTCGTAGGGCGTGTTGAAGACGTAGTGGATCGCGAGCGCGAGCTCCACGGCGCCGAGCGAGCTCGAGAGGTGGCCGCCCGTCTTCGCAACCGAGCGCACCATGAAGTGCCGCAGCTCGCGAGCGAGCTCCGGCAGCTGCGCCTCCGGAATGCGCCGGAGCGCCTCCACCCCGTCAACCTCGTCGAGGAGCCGATACTTCATGGGCTCGCCGTAGTTGATGGGTTCCTGATCGTCTTCGTTGGAGTTGTGCCAGAACATGCTTCTCTTCGGGGGTCTTCCGGGTCCGCACGGCGGACGGGTGAATCGGGCATTGGGGTCGCGGGCGGAGCCGTCAGTGCGTGCGGTGCACGACGTAGCGGGCGATTTCGGCGAGACGACGCTCGGATTCCGGCTCGGCGACGGGGTCCGCCGCGGCGAGCCGCAGCCCTTCCAACGCCTCTTCTTCGAGCTCCAGGGCGCGCGCCTGCGCGCCTTCGAGTCCGAGGAGCGACACCCACGTGGGCTTGTCGTCCTTCTCGTCCTTGCCGGCGGTCTTGCCCAAAGTCGCCGTGTCCTGCGTGCAGTCGAGGATGTCGTCCATCACCTGGAAGGCGACGCCCAGGGCCTGCGCATAGCGCACGAGCCCCGACTTCGCGGCGTCGCCCAAGCGCTCCCAGTCGCCCGCCTGCGCACCCATCAGCACGGAGGCGAGGATCATCGCGCCCGTCTTCATCGCCTGCATCTGCGAGAGCTCGCCTTCGCCGGGGTGCCCCCCCACCATCGCGAGGTCGAGCGCCTGCCCGCCGCACATGCCCCAGACGCCCGCGGCGCGCGCCAGGGTCTGCGCGAGTCGCGCGGCGGCCTCGGGCGGCACCGACGGGGCCGTGACGACCGTGAAGGCCTCGGCCTGGAGCGCGTCGCCCGCGAGCATCGCGAGCGCCTCGCCGTACTGCACGTGACAGGTCGGGCGGCCGCGGCGCAGCGTGTCGTTGTCCATCGAGGGCATGTCGTCGTGCACGAGGCTGTAGCAGTGGATCATCTCGAGCGCGAGCGCGGCGCGGTCGAGGACCGCGGGGTCGGCGCCGGTGACGCCGCCCGCGGCGTAGCAGAGCAGCGGCCGGATGCGCTTGCCGCCCCCGAGGACGGAGTAGCGCATTGCGCCGATCAGGCGCTTCGGGGCGCCCCCCGGCTGCGGGAGCGTCCGTTCGGCGAACCACTCGAAGTGGCGCGCGCGCTCAAGCGACCAGGCGGCGAAGTCCGGCCGCAGAGAGTTGTTGGAGGCTTCTGCCGTCATGGTGGATCGCTCCGGAATGTGGGTCATGGGAAATGCTGCAGGCGTTGGAGAACGGGAGGCGCGGGAGCCCCGCGTCAGAAGGGAGAGTCCTCGACGTCGTTCTCCTGCCGGATGCGCTCGATCGAGATCTTCGCACGCTCGAGTTCGCCGCGGCAGCGCTTCAAGAGCTGCGCGCCCCGCTCGTAGCCCTTCACGCTTTCGTCGAGCGTCACCGTGCCCGAGGCCATGCGGGCCGTCAGGTCTTCGAGTTCGGCGAGGGCCTCCTCGAAAGTGAGTTGCTCGACGGGTTTGAGCGCTTCTTCAGTCATGTCTCGTCTGTCCTCGAATGGGTGGGGCGGCAGCGCGTGCATTTTGCCCGCGCCGTCTGAAACGGATTGATTTTAGCGGGCCCGCAGGCATCCGCCCGACGCTCCCAGGGCGAACGGGCAAGAATACTGGTACCTGAAGTTTACTTCAGCCAGCCTAGAG
>CAJKCQ010000105.1 GCA_905198475.1 uncultured Sutterella sp.
AGACGCGGTGTCAAGGCGACATTCGGGATGCCATCAGGTGCGTCGGGTATGCTCTGGGTTGGCTGAAGTAAACTTCAGGTACCAGTATTCTTGCCCGTTCGCCCTGCTCCCGGAAAAGCGCCCGCCGCGCATCGGGTAGAATCCGTAGCACCGGAAGCCGCCTGCGCCCGGATGGACGAGGGCGGCTCCACATGTTTTCGACGCGGGAGCCCGTGAGCGTCGGCCTCATACTACGAAGCCGGCAGTCTCCGGAGGTCCCATCCATCTTCTTTCTCTCCAACCCCCACCAAAACAGAGGCCGCCTATGAAGAGCAGCATGCGCCGCCTGATCATCGACAGGATGCTTACTGAAAAAGAGCTCGTGTCCTTCGACGAACTTTCGGCCGTGCTGAAAGTGAGTTCGCCCACCATCAAGCGCGATCTGCGCTACATGCGCGAAGAGCTCGACGCGCCGATCCGCTACAGCCGCTCCAAGAACGCCTACTACTACCAGCGCACGAAGGAACCCGTGGTTCGTCCGAAGCGCGGGATCAAGGTGCGTTCGCGGATGGCCGAACCGCCGCGGCTCACGATGAAGCAGTGGTATTCCTCGGACGAACTCTACGTTCTCACGTCCGCCTACGACCTGTTGGGCGAGCTTGAGAACGACCGCACCTCGGTGCTGCTCGACGCGCTTGCGCCCCTCCGCTCGCGCGTGCTCGATCTCTTCACCGTGAGCGGCATCGGTCCGAGGGAGCTCATGCGCCGCGTGCGCGTGATGGACAACCGCATCCCGTTCAGCGAACCGCCCACGTTCGAGACGGTCGGTGCGGCGCTCTGCCTCAAGCGGCGGGTGCGCGTGTGCTACTACTCCCTGCGCACGAAGGAGACGTCGTTCCGTGAGCTCTCGCCTCAGCGGCTCGTGCACTACCGCAACCGCTGGTATGTGGACGCCTACTGCCACGAGACGCAGAAGCTCAAGACCTTCCTGATCGAAAACATTCAGAGCGCCGAAGTCCTTTCGGCCACCTCCAAGCGCATGACGCTCGACGAGGTGAGCGGAGAGCTCGACGCGGGCTACGGGCTGTTCCACGGCCGGGATCTGCATGTCGCGAAGCTTCACTTCGATGAAGCCGTCGCGCACTACGTCCTGCGTGAAACGTGGCACCCGAAGCAGCGCGCCGAAACTTACGACGACGGCTCCTTGTTGCTTTCGGTCCCGTACACCAACTCGACGGAAATCGTCGGTGCAATCCTCCGCTGGGGTTCCAAGGTCGAGGTTCTCGAACCCGCCTCGCTGCGCGAGGAGGTCGCCCGTGAGGCCGAACGCATCGCCGCGCTCTATCAGGAGCGCACGGCTGCAGGCTCATAGGGCAGATGGCGACGGAAGAAGTTCAGATAAAGAGGCGGCGTCCGCGCCGCCACCGCAAGTCCAACCGCGCGAAGGTCCTGCCGAGGATCTTCTTCTGCGGCGACCCGCACGGCGTGTTCGATCAGATCAACGAGGCGGCGAGGCTCCACAAGCCCGACGCCCTCGTGATCCTCGGCGACATGCAGCCGCCCGCCCCCCTCGAGCAGGTGCTTGAGGAGGCGCTGCGCTACGCCCCCGTCTGGTGGATTCCCGGCAACCACGACTCCGACTCGGACGAGATCTACGACAACCTCTGGCGGAGTGCGCTCGCGCAGCACAACCTGCACGGGCGCGTCGCAATGGTCGCGGGCCTGAGGATCGCGGGATTGGGCGGCGTCTTCCGCGGCCAGGTCTGGATGCCCGAGAACGAGGTGAACTACTACTGCCCGGCCACCTTCATCCGGCGTGTGGGCGCGGGGAACATGTGGCGCGGCGGCCTGCCGCGGCGCCATCGCACGACGATCTTCCCCTCGGTCTACCAGAACCTGATCCGGCAGCAGGCCGACATCCTCGTCACGCACGAGGCCCCCGCCTGCCACCGCAAGGGCTTCACCGCGATCGACGAGCTCGCCGAGGGCCTCGGCGTCCGGTGGCTCTTCCACGGGCACCAGCACGAGGACCGCGTCTACGGGCGCCACCACGGCATCATCATGCAGGGGGTGGGATACCGCGGCGTGACGAGCCTCTCGGGCGAGGTGATCGTCCCCGCGCAGCTCGATCCGCGCGAGGCCGCCTCCCTGAGGAGCGCGATCAACTGGGCGGCCGGCCACGGTCCGGTCGTTCAGGAGCCTGCGCCCCCCATCATCGTCCGCACGCCGGGGCCTGCGGGCACGGCGGTGTTTCCCGTGCCGGTGGCCGACCCGGCCGATCCCCAGGAGCGGCTTCTCGCGCAGGTCGCCGAAACGCGCAACCGCGCGCTCGCCGCGGGCGAATCGAGACGCCCCGGGCGCGATGAGGAGCTCGCGCGCGCCGTCGCCGCCCGGGCGCCCGGCGGGCGCTGGAAGCGCTTCCAGAGCGAGAAGATCCCTCAGGGCGCAGGATCGTGCCCGCCGCGGCCGGTGAAGCGGGGATCCTCGGGCCGCGACGGCTCGGACTGATCCGTCATATGAGGAGGCACTCGACCGAAGCGCCTTCCTCAACGCCGGCCGAATCGAGGCCGAGCACCGCCATGGCGTTCATGCCCGTGAGGGTCGTGAGCTGCCCCGAACTCTGAGACGCGGTCGGCGTGAAGACGAGGCGGCCCGCCTCCATCTCAAGCCTGCCGCGCACGAGGTCCGTGCGGCCCGTGCGCCCCTTGATCCGGCGGCCCGCGACGGCGGGCGCCTTCGGGAGGTTGAGCGGCGCGGTCGCGCCGCCGGCGAGAAGGAGCGCCCGGCGCAGAAAGAGCGCGGCCGAGACCGCGGCGGCGACTGGATTTCCCGGGAGCGCCATGAACCAGACGGGGTGTTCGCCCGGAATCCGCCCGAACGAGAAGGGCTTGCCGGGGCGCATGCTCACGTGGTGGTGCGTTACGCCGCCGCCCATTTCCGCGAGCACGCGGTTCGTGTAGTCGTGTTCGCCTTCGCCCACGCCCCCGGTGGCGACGAGGAAGTCGCACCGCCGGGCGGCTTCGGAGAGCGCGGCACGCTGCACTTCGGGATCGTCGGGAAGAATCCCGAGGTCCACGACGTCCGCACCCCAGCGGCGGATCTGCGCGGCGAGAAGTGCCGAATTCGCGTTGTAGACGGCCCCCGCGGGGAGCGGCCCGGGCGTGCCCGGGGCGACGAGCTCGTCGCCCGTCGAAAAGAGCGCGACCGTGAGGCGCCGGCAGCGGAGCTCCGCGCGCCCGAGTGCCGCGGCGAGCCCGATCCAGGCCGGAGTGAGGACTTCGCCCGGCTCCATCACCGCGTCGCCCGCGCGCATCTCCTCACCCTGAAGCCGCACGTTTTCGCCGGGCTTCACGCGTTGGGCATCGAACACCACCCAGGCGCCTTCGGGCGTCTCCTCCGAGCGGGTGCGCTCGAAGGGAATCACGGTGTCGGCGCCTTCGGGCATCTTCGCGCCCGTCATGATCCGGACGGCTTCGCCTGGGGCGACAACTCCGTTAAAAGGCGCCCCCGCATAGGAGACGCCCGCGACGCGCAGCCGCACCGCTGCGCCGGGGGCGAGCTCCGCCGCGCGGAAGGCGAAGCCGTCCATGGCGGAATTGTCGAAGGCGGGGGCGTCGAAGGGCGCCGTGATCGTCTCGGCGAGGATGCGGCCCTCGGCTGCGCTCAGGGGGAGGAGCTCCGTCGCCGGTACCGGCGCGATGGAGCGCTCGAGGATGTCGTAGACGGTTTCGATGGTGATGTAGTCGGCCATTCAGTGTTCTCCGGCAGAAAAGCACGGGCGTTAGGATAATCCGACCGGGAATCGAGCAAATCCGCCCTGAAGGAGTAGACAGCATGGGAGAGATCATCCGTACGAACACGACGCTTCTCATCTTTGCCGGCGGCCGCGCGACGCGCCTGGGCGGCGTCAACAAGGCGCTTGTTCCCCTGGGCGGTCGGCCCCTGATCGAGCACGTGCTCGAGCGCCTCGGTCCGGCGGTGAGCAGCGTGGTGGTGTCCGCGAACCGGGACACCGCAAGCTTCGTCCGTCCCGGCGTCCGGGTGGTGGCCGACAAGGAGACGACCTTCCCGGGGCCCCTCGCGGCGTTGGAGGCGGCCGCGGATGTGGTGGAGACGGAGTGGGTGCTCACGGCCCCGTGCGACGCTCCCTTTCTGCCCGCCGACCTCCTCGAGCGTTTCCGCGCACGTCAGGCGCAGCTCGCTCGGGAAGGGTTCGACCCCGACGCCTACATGATCCGCACGGAGAACCACAAGCAGGGGGCCGTCGCCTGCGTGCGTACGAAGCGCCTCGCCGAAGCGCGCGGTTCACTCGCCGCGGGCGAGCACCGGCTCGGGCGCTGGTACGCCGCGTTGGGCGCCGCGGAGGTCCCCGTCTTCGGCATGGAGGAGGCGTTCGCCAACCTCAACACGCCTGAGGAGATCTCCGCCGCGGAGGCCGGATGCAATAAATTTTCGCGCACTCTTGACAAGTTCATTTTCCCGAGGCACAATTAACAAACTCGCTTCTCAAATTGAGGACGCGACGAACCAAGGGCCGGCAGCGGACTTCAAAAAAAAAGTTTGAAAACAGCCCTTGACAAGAAGAAACGACTTCTGTAAGATTTCGATTCTTCGCTGATCGAACGGTCAGCAAGTTCTTTAAAAATCAGATTCAACGAACCGATAAGTGTGAACGTCGGAAAGCTTGAGGGGCTCTGAAAGGAGCGGCGGAATTTCACGATTCCGCGACTCAAAAATTTTACGAAG
>CAJKCQ010000106.1 GCA_905198475.1 uncultured Sutterella sp.
TCTCGAAAAACTTAGGCTGGTCAACCAGGCCTGCTTTCACAAGCCTCGGCCTTCAAGCCGGGGGAGTTGACACAAATTCGCTTTGGAGGGTTTGTTTCAAACAATCTGCAGCATGCGGACGGGCGTCATCCTTCTTCAGGCCTCGGCGCTCCCGCCGCCGGTGGGAGCGTCCTCTTCGGCATCCCAGTAGGAAAGCGCCGTGGCGTCCTCGTAGCCGGCTCCGTCCGCGGCCTCGCGGAATACCGTCCCGCGGCCGGCGAGCACGAAAAGATGTTTTCCGGCGCTCCGCCGGGAGAACGAGGGAGGAGCGCCGATGCTTCCAGAAGCAGGCGCGCTCAGGCTTCGTCGGCGGAGAAGAGCGCGCGGTCCGCTTCGTCCGCTTCAAAGATCTCGCCGTCCTCAGTGGGGATCTCCGTGAAGCCGAGGCCGTCGGCCGACGGCGCGAAGCGCTGCCCGCGCCCCTCGACGACGTGCGGCAGAGCGGCGGGAACCACCGCAAGCACGTCGGCGAGCGGCAGGCGCACGTAGTCCGTCAGGGGAGCGTCCTTCACCGCGAAGATCCATCCGGAGTCGTCCTCCAGGTCGGGCTTCGCGAAGAAGAACCCGCCGCAGGGCGCCGCGCCCTCCATGATCGGGCGGGCCGCCCAACACGTGAGGCTGCGCAGGGCTGGCGGAAGCTTCACCGGAGCCGGACGACTGCCTGCGGGCTTCTTGAAGGCGTAGATGTCCGCCGCGCTCGATCGGCGCTGACGGCGCAGCCGCAGAAGGTCGAGCGGCAGAGCGCCGCGCACGGCCCGCACGCCGAACCGGTCGAAAAGCTTGAACTCCATCTCCGAGAGGAGAAGAAGCTCCACCACCGGCATCAACCGGTCGCCCCCCAGCGTGAGCCAGCCCGTTGAATCGTCCGCGTAGGCCGGAACGTCGGGATTCCCGTGCGCGAGCACGAGCAGGCGCTTCGTCGGGAAGGCCTTCCAGTTCGAGAACCGCGTGTCCGTCATGAGCAGCGCCCCCTCGAGGAAGAACGTCCGCCTGCGGTCGGCCGCACAGGCGGTCTCCGCAGCGACGATGTGCATCAAGACGAGCCGTCTCAGGGCGCGCCGTCCCGTTTCGCTCTCAAGCAGATCCGCGGGCACCTCCATCGTCACGATGAACGGCCGGTTGTCCTTCTCTGCGTTCATCAGCTTCTCGAACTCGTCCTTCACATAGACGGTGCGAAGCACCGGGCAGCCGCTCACGAAAAGGAGCCGCCCGGGGTCCGCCTTAGGACGCACGAGCATGAGAAAGTTCTCAAGCTCTTGAGGCGCATCCATCGACGCGAAGTCAAAGTCGAAGTCCACGACTTCGCCGAGCGACTCCTCGACGGCGTTGCGCAGGGAAACGAACAGCTTGAGATTTTCATCATCGATGTCGATCTCATCGGAATCGTCGTCACCCGCCTCATCGTCGTCCATTCCGAACGGGAAGTCGTCCGGGTCCATGGTGAGGTCCACGCCTTCAGCAAGCGCCGCACGCCAGGCCTTGTCCAGATCTGCCGTCCACCGCGCGAAGACATTCCCGATCACCTCCCGGTCACCCGCCTCGAGGCGCTCGAGTTCATTTTTCGTGATCCCCGTGCCGGCTTCGCCGCCGAAGTCCCGCCAGAACGCCTCGCCGTCCACGCTGTTGGTGGGGAAGCAGGCGACGACGACCGAGAGCGTCTTTTCGAGTCTGAGAACTTCCTCCATCGCCCCCCGCGGCACGCGCAGGTCCTTGAGATCGTCCATGCGCTCAAGAATCTCATAATTGCTCACCGGGATGTTCTGCGAAAAAAAGTCCTCGTCTTCCGGTGTCTCCCGTACGAAGCGGGCGAAGTCGCACCCAAGGGCGCAGTTGATGAGGGACGCCGCCGGCGACCTCCACTCCTTCGGGAACTGAGCAAAGCCGGCTGCGGTGACGATCGTCTCCCAGGCGCCGTTTTCGACGAGCATGCGAAGTCCGCGCTTCATCACGATGCGGCCCGCCGCGGAGCTGATGGAGCTCACGAGACCGGACCTGCTCGCAGCCTCGAGGCGATCGACGACGAGGACGACCGCCTCCGGGTTGAGCTCCGCACCGACACCGCGCAGGTGCTCGTCCAAAACGCGGCCGAAGGCGATGAAGGGGTTCGAGTTCATCTCCTGAATCGTCACACAAACCTCGGCGAGGACGCCGCAGCCCCGGCTTTGAGGCGAGGCCGCGCGCAGCGCGGTGCAGAGCACGAACCCTGCTCGGAGGTCCGAGGGATCGGCGCCGAGCCGCTCGGCCGCCCGGTCCGCCACGGCCGAAACCGCCGCATCGTCCTTCGCCGCGCAGAGCGCCGCGATGAGCCCCGACGCAGAACCGCCGCCGAGTGAGGACGCTTCGAGACCGCTCGCAATCGTGCGGAGCACGGACGGCTCGGCATTGAGGATCACGGCCGCAGCCGCCCAAAGCTCGTCGCGTGCAGCCCTGCGAGCCTCATCATCGGCGGAGCTCGTCACGAGCGCGTTCGTGCGGACGATGATGCGCCAGAGCGTTTCAAAAACGGCGGGCGCCTCGAGACTCTCCTTGATGAAGAGCGACACGAACGCCATGCGCACGTCGCTCGCGGCGGGCTGATCCGAAACGGAGCCGAGGCACTTGAGGACGACGGGAATGAAGCGGTCGTTCAGGAGCGCCTTCGCCCAGCGTCCATCGCTCATGTCGCAGTCCCTCTCCAGGGAGACGGAGAGCGCTTTGAGGAAGTTCATGGCGAAGTCAAACTCGTTGGAGAACTTCGAAACGCTCCGCAGGTATTCGGGCATGAGGTCCGCAAGTTCGAGCAGGTCCTTGTAGGCCTGTGCGCCGTCCTTGCTGCCGAAGCAACGCAAGGTGGCCCTCTGGAGGATCAGTAACGGATAGCGCTTCCAGAGCAGGTAGGAGAGCTCAAACTCCGGGTCCCCGCGGCTCGCGTCCGCCGCGTCCGCAGGAATGCCTGCAAGACAACACCGCATCGCCCGGCCCCACTCTCCGAGCACGAGCGCGGAGAGGAGCTCCGCTTCAAAGCAGTACCCATGGGCCGGATTCGCCGGCCCTTCGCTCCGCACGCGGGCCGCAGCCTTCTTCGCGAGGCGCGCCAGACCCTGGAACTCCGAGAAGCTCCGTCCAAGCAGAGGGTGCATGATTCCGATGAAGAATTCGAGCATCTCTGCGTCGAACGCCTCGACGCCGCGCTGCTTCTCAAGGAGCCGCCCGGCGCCGGCGAAATCATTCTGCCGGATGCATTTCTCGAGCTTCACCGCGGTCTTGGCGTCGGCTGCGGGCATCGGAAGCTGCAGATACGACACTTTTCCGTTCACGGCGTCGTTGACCTGATGATCGGAGAGCATGGGCATGATGATCCTTTTCTGACGAGGTGCTTAAAAACCGTGCGGCCGGCATGAAATGCATGGGCGAAGACGTTATCATGCCGATCCATATAAATCAATGATCCCAAAAGATCAATTTGCGCACCAATCCTGATCCTTTGGCCCTTTGATCCACTACTCGGCCGCGACTGAACTCCCTCTTATCGCCGCGGGGCCGCCCTGCTAAAATTCACCGCAATCCGGCTTCATGCCGGAGAGGAAACTTCACACGCCCACCCACCTGAGGGAGTCGTCAACCGATGCGCCGCGTCCTTACTCTTGCGCTCATGCTCGCAATGCTCGCCTTCTGGGGGGTGAGCCTCTGGACGCTCTCGGAGCGCCTCACGCCGACGGAGACCCTCGTCTCCTGCGCCCCCGCCGCGGTGGGGCTTCTGATGCTCATCGGCTTCTTCGTCTCAGGGCGGATCTTCAACCCGAACGACCGCGTACGGCGGCTCTTCTCGGCCGTGCTCGCGACGACGCTGCTCCTCACGATCGCGCTCGTCTACGCCGACGTCTTCTTCTTTTCGGGCGAAATCTTCCACGGCGGTCTGACGCTCCTGCGCCTTGAGATCTTTACGGACGCGCGGCCGGTGCTCACGCTCGCCTTTGCGGGCGCGTTCGTGCACCCGATCCTCTTCATTCTCTCGGGAATCGCGCTCCTGTCGCTGCCGCCCCCGTCGGACAACTTCTTCCGCCGGTGACGCTCAGCCGAAGCCGGAACACTCGAATTTGAAAAGGCCGTCCGGGCGCTGCGCCCGAACGGCCTTTTCTCCATTGACCAAAAGATAGGCCTCGCGCAAGCCCCGTCCTTCAGGGCGAGGTTAGCAGGGCGAACGGTCGGCTAATCGCGAAATTTGTACCAAATAAACATCATCCAT
>CAJKCQ010000107.1 GCA_905198475.1 uncultured Sutterella sp.
GAGTATCTGGCTACGAACCAGAGGGTCGTGGGTTCGAATCCTGCCTGGCGCACCATTCGATTTCGCTTGAAGGTGATGTGCAAAAAAGAGCAGCTGATTTCGGTCAGATGCTCTTTTTTATTGCCCATTGATTTCGCAACACACGCTGTTGTCCACAGCCGGCGGCGGCAACTCGCTGATGTTTGTCCGTTATTTGCTGATTAATTTTTGGGCAATTCCTTAAGCCATTGATTCTTTTGCGAAGAACATCCGCTCGGAGGGATGTCCACGGAGTTATGCACAGAATCTGTGGAAAAACCACCCTCCGGAATGTGGAAAACCACTTCCGCCGCCGGGAGTGAGCGCCCCGCCGTCCCTGCAACCGCGGGGGGTGGCGGACGGTCGCCCCACGAAAAACCCGCCGCACCAAGAAGGCCGGCGGGTTGTGGAAATCTCCTCCGCAGCCCCTCCCCCGCCTGCGGCGTCTGGCGAAAGTTGCGAAGCGTCAGCGGAGACGACGCTCAGAGCTCTTCAGAGGCGCCCGGGAGGCGCTTTAGCGGCGCGGCGTCCAGACCTGAAAGTCCACGCGCCAGGGGCGCTTCACCGTGGGAAGGAGCGTCCTGAACGTGCGCCCGATGAAGCGCCCGCGGGGGATCGTCGGGAAGTAGGCGTCGCCCTCGAAGTCCGCGTCGATGCGCGTGAGCCAGATCCGGTCCGCAAAGGGCATCGCCTGTCGGTAGATCTCGCCCCCGCCGATCACGAAGATACGCGGGGAGCCGGCGGCGAGCGCGAGCGCCTCTTCGAGCGAGCGCGCCGCGAGGACGCCTTCGGGGAGAACTGGCGCACGGCGCGAGATCACGATGTTGAGCCGCCCGGGGAGCGCCCGCCCGATGGACTCCCACGTGCGCCGGCCCATCACGACGGGCGCGCCCATCGTGGTGCGCTTGAAGTGCGCGAAGTCCTCGGGAATGCGCCACAGGAGGCGGTTGTCCGCGCCGATCACGCCGTTGCGGCTCGCGGCCGCGATGAGTTCGATCATGGTGGAGTTCTCCTCAGACAGGATGATTCTCAGACCGCCACGGGCGCCTTGATGGCGGGCCAAGGGTCGTAGCCTTCGAACGCGAAGTCTTCGAACGCGTAGTCGAAGAGCGTGGGCGGCCGGCGGCGGATCACGAGCTTCGGGTAGGGCCGGGGCTCGCGCGAGAGCTGCAGCGCCGTCTGCTCGAGGTGGTTGTCGTAGATGTGGCAGTCGCCGCCCGTCCAGACGAAGTCGCCGGGCTCGAGGTTGCACTGCTGCGCGATCATGTGCGTGAGCAGCGCGTAGCTCGCGATGTTGAAGGGCACGCCCAAGAACATGTCGCAGCTGCGCTGGTAGAGCTGGCAGGAGAGGCGCCCGTCGGCCACGTAGAACTGGAAGAGGCAGTGGCAGGGCGGGAGCGCCATCTGCGGGAGCTCCGCGGGGTTCCAGGCCGTGACGACGAGGCGCCGCGAATCGGGCGTCCTGCGGATGCGCTCGAGAAGGTCCGAGATCTGGTCGATCCGGCGTCCGTCGGGCGCAGGCCACGCGCGCCACTGATGGCCGTAGACGGGGCCGAGGTCGCCGTTTTCATCGGCCCACTCGTCCCAGATCGTCACGTTGTGGTCGTGGAGGTACTTGATGTTCGTATCGCCCGAGAGGAACCACAGGAGTTCATAGATGATCGAGCGCAGGTGGAGCTTCTTCGTCGTCACGAGGGGAAAGCCCTCGTCGAGATTGAAGCGCATCTGGCAGCCGAAGAGCGAACGCGTGCCCGTCCCCGTGCGGTCGGACTTGTGCGTTCCCTCCTCGTAGATTCTCCTCAGGAGCGTTTCGTACTGGTTGCTCGGCATTGCGCCCTCCGCCGGTTCATTTTGGGTGAAGGCGGGAATTATAAAAAAACCGCCCCGGATGCGGAGATCCGGAGCGGTCGAGCTTTTTCCCTCCCCGGGAAGAGCGGCTTCAGAATCGGTCTTCGGGGAGAAGGCGCAGGAGGACTTATTCCTCGACGATGGTCTTCACCTCAACGCCGTACTTGTCCTTGACGGTCGTATGGATGTTGAGCAGAACCATCCAGCGGCGGATCACGCCGACGATCACGAAGAGCATCAGGACCATGATCAGAGCGGAGAGGCTGGCGAGCAGCATCTGGCCGTTCGGGACGTACTGGTTGACGATCAGCCAGATGCCGGCCCAGAAGGTGATGAGGGTCATCAGGATGCCGGGGGCGCCCGTAACCCACGCGTAGTTGGCGTGGTTGAGGCGCATGATCACGGTGGTGCCGATGAGCAGCGTCACGGAGGCGAGCAGCTGGTTGCAGATGCCGAACAGCGGCCAGATCGAACCGATGTCGCCCGAGTAGACGAGGTAGCCCCACGTACCCGTGAAGATCGCGGACGTGATGATGATGCCGGGCCACCACTCCTTGTCACCGAACTTCGGCCAGACCTTGCCCATCATTTCCTGCAGGAAGAAGCGGCCCACACGGGTGCCGGCGTCAACCGCAGTCAGGATGAACACGGCCTCGAACATGATGGCGAAGTGATACCAGTACGCCATCAGGTGTTCCATGAACGGGATCTTGGAGAAGATGTGCGCCATGCCGACGGCGAGCGACACCGAGCCGCCCGGGCGGGCCATCAGGCTTTCCTGAACTTCAGCTTCGAGCTGCGGGAGTTCGACGACGGACATGCCGAGCTTGGCGAACTTGTCGGCCGGAGCGTTGATCGCGAAGTAGTCGGCCGGAACAAGGACGCAGGCGGCGACGAGGGCCATGATGGCAACGAAGCCTTCGGTGAGCATCGCGCCGTAGCCGACGAACAGAACGTCGCGCTCATTGCTGATCATCTTCGGGGTCGTGCCCGTGCCGATCGTGGCGTGGAAGCCCGAGAGGGCGCCGCAGGCGATCGTGATGAACAGGAACGGAATCACCGGACCGCCGATGATCGGACCACCGCCGTGGATGAACTCGGTGAGGGGCGGCATGTTGAAGGTGGGCATCGTGAAGGCGATGCCGAGCGCGAGCGCGCCGATCGTGCCGATCTTCAGGAACGTGGAGAGGTAGTCGCGCGGCAGCAGCAGGAGCCACACCGGGAGGACCGAGGCGAGGAAGCCGTAGATCGGGATGAGGATGCTCATCTCAGGCTTGTCGATGTCGAGCCAGCCGAAGTACTCGGGGTGAGCGGCGACCCACGGACCCGAAAGGATGCAGAGGAAGAGGAGGATCACGCCGAGCGCGGTCGCGCCCTTCACGTCGCCCTTGCGCCAGACCTGCATGTAGAGACCCATCAGCACGGCGATCGGAATCGTCGCGGCGACGGTGTAGGTCGACCAGAGCGAGTTGTGCATCGCGTTCACGACAGCGATCGAAAGGCCCGCGAGCGTGAGGATCAGAATGGCGAGCACGGCCCACGCGGCGACGCGGCCGGTGGTATGGTCGATTTCCTGACCCGCGATGTAGGCGAGCGAATTGCCGCGGTGGCGCACCGAGCAGAAGAGCACGACCATGTCGTGCACGCCGCCCGCGAGGACGCAGCCGATCAGAATCCAGAGCAGGCCGGGCAGATAGCCGAACTGCGCGGCCAGAACCGGGCCGAGCAACGGACCGGCGGCCGCAATGGCGGCGAAGTGGTGGCCGAACAAGACGTACTTGTTCGTCGGAACGTAGTCCTTGCCGTCTTCAAAGCGCACCGCAGGGGTTTCGCGGGCGGCATTGATGTTCAGTACCTTCTGCGCGATCCATAGGCCGTAGAAACGGTATGCGATCGCGAAGATGCACAGGGCGGCGAATACGATGGTGAGCGCATTCACCCCGTTCAGCGTTTCCATGTCAATCTTCCTTGGGTTGTGGATGGGACAACGCTAGGAATTATGCAGGAGCTTTCGACAGCAGACCCGAGGGCCCGTCCTCCGTCGCCAGGGTGCGATCTTGGTGTTATTCCCTAGTGGTATTCGACTTCATCGAAAACGGCTAGCCATTTCGAAGCGTGCAGGGCTAGTGTAGCCTTGCCCTAGTGGAAGCCTCTGCGTGATAACCCTGAAGTGGCTGTCACAATTTGACACGGCGTAAATCCGGCTAAGCGGTTTTGCTCATCTGGAGACTGAGAGATCCGGCGCCCGCGGACCTCTCGCGCATTTGACGCACTCCCCGCCCTGGAGGACGGGGATTCTCCACTTGACCAACGCTCAGCTTTTCCCGCCGGCCTGCAAGG
>CAJKCQ010000108.1 GCA_905198475.1 uncultured Sutterella sp.
CCGCATTCCTCCCCCACCTGAAGGAAGGGGACTCCTGCGGCGATCTTGTTGACGCGGCCCTATGGGGCGCCCGCTAGAATCGGCGGGAGAAGCCCATTGCGTCACTCGCCCTCATGAAAGCCCTCCGACTCCTCTTCCCCATCGCCCTCATCGCGCTCCTCCTCTTCGCCGCGTGGTGGCTGCGCACCCACGAAGCGTCCGCCCCCGAAACGCGCGCCTGGGGAAACGTCGACACGCGTCAGGTCTCGCTCGCCTTTGAGGCCTCGGGCCGCATCGCCTCACTCACCGCCGAAGAAGGCGCCGCCGTCCGGGCGGGCGACGTGTTGGGGCGGCTCGACACGACGGCGCTGCAGATCGAACGCCGGCGCGCCGCGGCCGAAGCCGAGCGCGCCCGCGCGCAGGCGTCGCTCGCGCGCGAAGGCTACCGGACCGAAGAGATCGAATCGGCCGAAGCCCGCACGCGGGCGCTGGCCGCAAGACTGGAATTGGCCGAGCGCACCTACGCCCGGCAGAAGGACCTCGCTCAGGCGAACGCTGCGAGCCGGCAGAACCTTGACGACGCGCGCTTCGCCATGGAGGCGGCGAAGAAGGAGCTCGACGCCTCCGAAGCTCAGCTGAGGGCCTACCGTGCGGGCCTGCGCCCGCAGGAAGTAACGGCCGCCGAAGCGGCCGCAGCCGCAGCGGAGGCGGCCGTCGCCGCCCTCGACCACCAGATCGGCACCGCTTCGACGCTCACGGCGCCCGTCTCGGGGATCGTGCGCACGCGGCTCGCCGAACCCGGCGACATGGCGGGCCCCTCCCGCACCGTCTATCAGCTCTCGATCGTCTCGCCCAAGTGGGTGCGCGCCTGGGTGACGGAGCGCCAGTTGGGGCTCGTGAAGGAAGGGGCCCCCGCCCGCATCTCCACCGACACGACGGAGCCCCTCACGTCGCGCGTGAGCTGGATCTCGAGCACCGCGGAATTCACGCCCAAGACCGTGCAGACGGCGGAGCTGCGCGCCGCGCTCGTCTACGAAGTGCGCCTCGAGCTCGCGGACCCTGAGAATCGTCTGCGCCTCGGGCAGCCCGTCACCGTGGACTTCCTCCCCTGATGCCGAAGGGCTTCCAAGCCATGACGCCCCACGCCGCCCCTCCGATCTCGGTCGAAGGACTCCGCAGAAGCTTCCGGGGTCCGGACGGCCGGCCCTTCGACGCCGTTGCGGGCCTCACCTTCCGCATTGAGACACCGGGCACGATCGTGAGCCTCATCGGCCCGGACGGTGCGGGAAAGACCACGCTCCTGAGGCTTCTTGCCGGAATCCTCACCCCCGACGCGGGCGAGGTGCGGCTCTTCGGCCGGCGGCCCGACACGAACGACCCGGAATTCGTCGCGACGCTCGGATTCATGCCGCAGCGCTTCGGGCTCTATGAGGAGCTCACCGTCTGGGAGAACTTCAAAATTTTCGGAGCGCTCCGAGGCGTCGAAGGCGCGGCCCTTGAAACGCGCTTTCGCGACCTGATGACGCTCTCCGGGCTCAAGGGGTTCGAGGAACGCGAGGCCGGAAAGCTCTCCGGGGGCATGAAGCAGAAGCTCGGGCTCTCGTGTGCGCTCCTCTCGGAGCCGAAGCTTCTGCTGCTCGACGAACCCACCGTGGGGGTGGATCCCCTCTCGCGGCGCGAGCTCTGGCGGATTCTCGAGGCGATGCGCACGCGCACCGGCATGACGGTTCTGGTTTCAACGGCCTATCTCGAGGAGGCCGCGCGCACCGACCGCACGATGCTCCTCTCCAAAGGGCGGCTTCTCGCCGAAGACGCGCCCGACGCGCTCGCGCAGACCACCGCCGGCCGCGGCTGGCGGGCCCGGGCCCTGAAGGACGCCGAAGAAGCACGACTCGCGCGCGCCCTGATGCACGACGTCCGCGCGGCGTCCGATTCGCCCGCCGCCGCGCCGTGGCTCGACGCCGTCCCTCACGGCGAGTACGTGGACCTCCTCACGGCGGCGGACCATACCCGGAGCGGGACGCCCCCGCGCCTCGCCACGGACGCCCCGGAAGCGCACCTGGAGCCCCGAGCGCCCACGCTCGAAGACGCCTACTGCGCCCTCACCTTTCCCGAGACGCGAGCAGTCCACGCAGCGCTGGCCGCGCCCGCACGGCGCACCGACCCGCCCGCACCGACCCGGACGGCCGGGAACCCTTTGAACG
This sequence comes from uncultured Sutterella sp., assembly GCA_905198475.1. Classification (GTDB taxonomy): domain Bacteria; phylum Pseudomonadota; class Gammaproteobacteria; order Burkholderiales; family Burkholderiaceae_F; genus Sutterella. The sequence continues at coordinate 2,184 of CAJKCQ010000108.1, forward strand.
CTCAGGACGTTCAGGACGCCGTCGTCGCCGAGGGGATTTCCCGGCGCTTCGGCGCCTTCACGGCGGTCGCGGACACCTCCTTTCGCGTGCGCCGCGGCGAGATCTTCGGACTTCTCGGCCCCAACGGGGCGGGAAAGACCACCACCTTCCGCATGCTCTGCGGTCTTCTCGCCCCGTCGGGCGGGCGGATTTCGGTCGCGGGCGTGGATCTGAGAACCGCGCGGAGCGCCGCGCGCGCGAAGGTGGGCTACGTCGCGCAGAAGTTCTCCCTCTACGCGCAGCTCTCCGGAAGAGAAAACCTCGAATACTTCGGCGGCTGCTTCGGGGTGTCGGGGCGCGCCCTGCGCGAGCGCATCGACGAGCTCACGGCCGGCGGCGAGCTCGCGCGCCGGCTTGACGCCCGCGTGGGGGAGCTCCCGCTCGGCGCGAAGCGTGAACTCGCGCTCGCCTGCGCGCTCATCCACCGCCCGGAGATCCTCTTTCTCGACGAGGCGACCTCAGGGGCGGACGTCTGCGCGCGCCGCGCCTTCTGGCGGCGGATCGTCGACCTCGCCCGTGCGGGAACGACGGTGGTCGTGACCACCCACTTTATGGAGGAGGCCGAGTACTGCGACCGCTTCCTCATCCAGGACGCGGGCCGGGTGCTCGCGCTCGGCACCCCGCTCGAAGTCCGCCGGCGCGCCGGGGCGGCGAGCGTTGAGGAGGCCTTCGCGCGGATCGTGACCGATGCGCGCCGACGCAACGCGGAGGGATTCGCCTCATGACCGCCGCACCCCTAAGCCTGAGGCGCTTTCTCGCGCTTCTCTTCAAGGAGTTCGCGCAGATGCGCGCCGACCCGGCCACCCTCTTCATGGGGACGCTTCTCCCGGTGATCCTGATCCTGCTCTTCGGCTGGGGGCTCTCGATGGACCTCAACCGCGTGGGGGTCGCCGCGGCGCTCGGCGAAGACTCGCCCGCGGCGCAGGCCCTCATTGCGAAGCTGCGCGGCTCGCCCTACTTCGAGGTCACCACCGTGCGTTCGCGCGAAGAGGCCGAAGCGCTCCTCTCGGAGCGCCGCATCGACGCCGTGCTCGACATCCCGCCCGGGTTCGCCGCAGCCGCCGCCAGGAGCGACGCGCGTCTCGGCCTCACGATCCACGGCGTGGACGCGAGCGCCGCGTCGATCATCCGCACCTACGTGAAGGCCGCGACGGGACTGATGCTTGAAGGGGCGGCGCTGCGCGAAGACCTCCCGCAGACCCTCGGGACGCCCTACGACGCAGCCGCCGCGGCCGCTCCGCCTTCGCCCGTCGCCGGCACGATCTCGATCGTTTCGCGCTCCTGGTTCAATGAGGCGAACGCCTCGCCTTGGTACCTCGTCCCCGGCCTCACGATCGTGGTTCTCACGCTCTCGGCGGGGTTCCTCGGATCCATCGTCATCGCGCGCGAGTGGGAGCGCGGCACGATGGAGTCGCTCTGCATCACGCCCGCCGCGCCGCTCGAAATCGTGCTCTCGAAGTTCCTCGCGAACTTCGCGCTCATCTCCGTCGGCTCACTCCTCTCGGTCCTGACGGCGGCCCTCGTCTTCGAGGTGCCGCTCCGGGGCTCCGGTCTTCTTCTCGCCGCGGTGCTTCTCTCCTACACGGCCTGGGCCGTCGCCTTCGGGCTCTTTCTCTCGGCGCTCCTCAAGAACCAGTTCGTCGCGATCCAGCTCGCCGTGATCGGCAGCTACCTCCCGTCGTTGATGCTCTCGGGCTATCTCTTCGACCTCCGCAGCGTCCCCGCCTTCATCTCGGTCGTGGGGAGACTGATGCCGCCCACCTATGCGATCGAGTCCGTGAAGATCCTCTGCCTCTCAGGCGGCCCTGAGCGGCTCGTGCTCTCGAACGCCGCGCTGCTCGCCGCCTGCGCCGCGAGCTTTGTGCTTCTCGCGCTCGCAGCGACGAAGAAGCGCCTTGAGTGACCAAAAGATAGGCCTCGCGCAAGCCCCGTCCTTCAGGGCGAGGTTAGCGAGG
>CAJKCQ010000109.1 GCA_905198475.1 uncultured Sutterella sp.
CGCGGGCGCCGCGGCGGGCTTCTCCGCCGCGGGCTTCTCGGCCGGGGCGGGAGCCGCCGGCTGCACCGCGGGAGCGGGAGCGGGCGCGGCTTCGGTCACGCCCGACTCGATCTTCTGCGCTTCGCTGCCGGAATGCACGCCCGCGAACTGATCGGTGTAGATCGCCCAGATCCCCGCGGAGACGAGGCCGATGAGCACCACGAGGAGCGCCGCCTTGAGGCCGCGGTGGCGGGGGGCGGCGTTGATCACCTGCTCGCGCGACGGGTCGTGCTTCGGGATCTGGCCGAGCTCGGCCGCGGCGCCGCCGCGCCCGTAGCGGTTCATGTAGTCCTCGGCGAGCGCCTGCGGGTCAAGCCCGAGCGAATGGGCGCAGCCGCGGATGAACGCGCGCACGTAGACCGGTTCGGGAAGAGCCGAGACGTCCTCTTCCTCGAGCGCGCGGACCTGCGCGACCGAGAGGCGGCTTCTCACGGCCATGTCGCCGAGCGAAATGCCCTGCGCCTCGCGGGCGGCGCGCAGCTGCGCGCCGAACCCTCCGGCGGGCTTCGCGGAGGCGGCCGGGGCGTCCCCGCCGGCCGTAGAAAGCGTCGGCTCGACGCCCGTCTTTTGGGAAGCGAAATCTTCTGCCATGTCTGCTGCCTGCGGAGAAAAAGTGGAGATGGATCAGTCGTCCGCGCGCCGCGTCTGGCTGCGCCCGGACTGCTGCAGGATCACCGCCGCCTCGGCCTTCTGCTGCGCGAGGCGCTCGGCGCGGCGGGTGCGGTCGCGCACTTCGCCCGCGAGCTGTCCGCAGGCCGCGTCGATGTCGTCGCCGCGCGTCTTGCGGATCGTCGTCACGTAGCCCGCCTCATTGAGGCGGCGGCAGAAGGCGAGCACCTTCTCCCGGTCGGGCTGCGCAAGGTCGGACTGCGGGAAGGGATTGAACGGGATCAGGTTGAACTTGCACGGCACGTTCTCGCGGCGCACGAGGTTCACCAACGCGTCGGCGTCGCGCAGGCTGTCGTTCACCCCGCCCAAAACCACGTACTCGAAGGTGATGAAGTCGCGCGGGGCGACCTTGAGGTAGCGCCGGCAGGCGGCCATCAGGTCGGCGATCGGGTGCTTGCGGTTGACGGGCATGAGCTTGTCGCGCAGCGCGTCGTCCGCGGCGTGCAGACTCACCGCAAGCGCCACCGGGGCGGCTTCGGCGAGCTTGTCCATCTGGCGCACGAGGCCCGAGGTGGACACGGTGACGCGGCGGCGCGAAAGTCCGTAGCCGTCGTCGTCGAGGAATATTTTGAGGGCGCGGATGACGTTCTCGAGGTTCTGCAAGGGCTCGCCCATGCCCATGAGCACCACGTTGCTGATCACGCGGTCGTTGGGATCGGTGATCCCGCGGTCGCGGCGCAGTTCGCGCTCGGCCTGCCAGAGCTGACCCACGATCTCGCTCGTGGTGAGGTTGCGGTTGAAGCCCTGCTTGCCGGTGGAGCAGAAGAGGCACCCCATGGCGCATCCGGCCTGGGAGGAGATGCAGAGCGTCCCGCGGTCGTCCTCGGGAATGAAGACGGATTCAACGGCGTTGCCGTTGCCCACGTCGAAGAGCCACTTGCGCGTGCCGTCGGCCGACTTCTTCACGTGAATCGGTTCCGGAGCGCGCACCTCGGCGAGCCGCTCGAGCTTCGCGCGGAAGGTTTTGGCAAGATCGGTCATCTCGTCGAAGCGGTCGACGAGCCGGCGGTGCAGCCACCGGGTGAGCTGGCGGGCGCGGAAGGGCTTTTCGCCGATTTCCGCGCACCAGGCCTTGAGACCGTCCGCATCAAAATCGAGCAGATTGACGCGATCGGCCGCCCCCTCCGGGGAGGGAGCGGCCGCGCTCATCTGCGTGACGGGCGTCTCGACGGGCATCAGCGGCTGTGAATCGCGAGCGTCGGGAAGAAGTAGGCGATTTCGACGGCGGCCGTTTCCGGGGCGTCGGAGCCGTGGACGGCGTTGGCGTCGATGCTTTCGGCGAAGTCGGCGCGGATGGTGCCCGGGGCGGCCTTCTTCGGATCCGTGGCGCCCATGAGCTCACGGTTCTTGAGGATGGCGCCTTCGCCTTCGAGGACCTGGATCATGACGGGACCGGAGGTCATGAACTTGACGAGGTCGGCGAAGAAGGGACGTTCGCGGTGAACGGCGTAGAAGCCTTCGGCTTCAGCCTGGGAGAGCTGGCGCATCTGGGCCGCGACGATCTTGAGGCCGTTCGTTTCAAAACGGGAGTAGATCTTGCCGATCACGTTCTTCGCAACGGCGTCGGGCTTGATGATGGAGAGAGTGCGCTCAATGGCCATTTTCAACTCTATTCAGATTGGGGATTTCAAAGGAGGTTGACGTCCGCCCCGCGCGCGGCGCGCCGGAGGCGAAATCGGGGCCGCAGACGGCCCCATTTCATCAGCCCGCGATTCTATCACGTGGTAATCGCAGGTAAATTCGCGGCTTGCGTCGGGAATTGCGAGGAACTATTTCCGGCGGGCGCGTTCGGCCTGGATGAGGTTGAGCATCTCGCCGCTCTCCCGCATGAATTTCCCGGCCCAGTCGCCGAAGTACGCCCGCGCGGTCATGAAGCGCCGGATGAACTCCTCGCGGTCGCGCCCGACGATGACGAGGAGTTCAGGCCAGAGGCCCTCGACGTACTGACGGATCAGTTCGGCGTTCCTCGGGCTCGCAAGGATGATGTCGGCATAGAGGTGCGGGTCCTGCGCGAAGAGGCGTCCGACCATCTCAAGCTCGAGCCGGTAGATGGGCGAGGAGAGCTCGAGGATCTGCCGGATGTCGGGGTGGAGCTTTGCGAGGAAGACCCCGTAGGCGTAGGTGGTGAAGTGCCTCAGCGCCTGGATGATCCCCATCGCGCGGTCGTGCTCCTCGGGCGTGCACGTGCAGATGCGCGCGCCCCAGATCTCGATCTGCCGCAGAAGCTCCCCGGCGGCCTCGGGGCAGCGCCCCGGCGTATGGACGAAGACCTGTCCGGTGAAGCCCGCGACGTCGGGGCCGAACATCGGGTGCAGGCCCGCCACGGGCCCCGGGTGCGCCGCCATCATCGCGTGCACGGGCTCGGTCTTCACCGAAGTGACGTCGCAGAGAAGCGCGTCGGGGGCGAGCCGCCCCTTGAGGAGCCCGATCACGCGCTCGGTCGCGTCGATCGGCACGGAGACGATTACTGTCCCGGCGCCGGCGAGGAGCTCGTCCGCCCGCCCCCAGTCGTCGCGCTCGAGGACGCGCACGGGCCAACCCGAGCGCTCGAAGTGGCTCCTCAGCTGCCGGCCCATGCCGCCCGCGCCGCCCACAATCACGACGGGGCGGGGGTCGGCGGCCGCGCACTCGAAGGCGGCGGCGGCGGCGCCCTTGTGCGCCTCGCGCTCAAGGCGCGACAAAAGGTCTTCAAGGAGCCCGGGGGGAAGCCCCGCGGCGGCCGCGGCCGCATGGGGCGCGCGGGCTTTGCCGCCGTCGCCGCCGAGCGCGCGCGTGCGCTCGAGGCGCTCCGCGAGGAGGCGCGCAAGTTCGGCGTCGAGCTCTTCGAGCGGGCGCTGCGGTTCTCCGGTGCGCTTCTCTTTCACATTCGTCACGGCTTTTCCCCCTTGTCGTTCACTCCGGGCGGCCCGCTCTCCTTCCGGGCCCGCTCCGGCTCCGAGGAGCTTAACCGATCCGCCGGGGCGCTCCGCGGCCGCCACACCGCTGCGCGCACCGTCATTGCGGTCGTCTCTGCGCAGGCCCCCCTCCGTCTACGACATGCGCCCGATTCCAGGGCGAACGGGCGGCTAATCGCGAAATTTGCACCAAAGAAATATCATTCATGTGTTTTTTAGTAGTTTTTTGCTTGCATTAGTCATGAAATTGCGGTAGAATACACGTATATCATATACGTAGCTCTGTCATGAAAGTCGACTATTCCAAGTACCCAGAAATTCCTGAAGGATGCCTCCTCAATCCGAACAAAAAGAACGGAACCTTCCAGG
>CAJKCQ010000110.1 GCA_905198475.1 uncultured Sutterella sp.
CCGCGAGGCTCAGCGAATCAAGAAGCTCCGGCCTTCAGGCCGGAGAGTGATCACGGCCAACAAGTTCGACGTCGCCGTAGGCGGCATCACGAGGAGCCCTGCGCGCGCCCTCATTGCGGACTTTCTCCCCGCCTACGCGCCCTTCGGCAAGGTCGCGCTCGTCAACGTCAAGAACAAGGACCGCTTCAAGTCGCTCGACGACCTCAATCAGCCCGACGTGCGCGTGATCAAGAATCCGGGCGGCACGAACGAGGCGTTCGTGCTCCAGAACCTCACGAAGGCGCAGGTCTCGACCCATGGCAAGAACTACGAGATTCCGGGCCTCATCGCCGAGGGCAAGGGCGACGTGATGATCACCGAGAACGCCGAGGCGAAGCTCTACGCGAAGAAGGACCCGCGCCTTTATGCGGCCTTCCTCGAGCATCCGCTCACGCCCGTGAACTTCATGGGCTTCCTCATGCCGACGGACGACGCGGACTACACGCGCGTGATGAACTACCTCTGGGATCTGCTTGACCGCCGCGGCGAACTGAAGACGCTCGAGGCGAAGTGGATCGAGTGACGTCCGGGCGGCGCTGACCGCCTTCCACAAAGACCGGCCGCCGGAATCTGCATGTATTCCGGCGGCCGTCATTTCCTTTGCTTCTTTTTGGTGAAGACGCCGGGCCGCAACGTCGAGCGTCGACCCATAAAGGAGGCCCGGAAGACGCCTCACTTGGAGTGGGAGCGCCGGCCGGGCGCCGAAGCCCGGCCGAACGAGCCGACGGACTACTTCACGAGCTCGGCGTTCACGAAGTCGAAACCACCGTCGGGGAGGCTGTGGAAGTTCACGAGCTTCTTCGACGAGGCGGAGATGTCGTGGTCGACCGAGAGGAAGACCCAGGGCGCTTCGTTCCAGATGAGCTTCTGCGCCTCGTCGTAGATCTTCTGCTTCTCTGCGCGGTCGGTGGTCTGAAGGGCCGCCTTGAGGCGCGCGTCAACCTCGGGGTTGCTGAAGTACGCGTAGTTGCTCATCGCGGGCGGGAAGCTCGAGGTGGCGAGGAGCGGCCGGAGCACCCAGTCGAGTTCGCCCGTCGAAGCCGACCAGCCCCAGACGAACATCTCCATCTGAGTCTTTTCCTTGCTCGACTGCTGGACCAACTGCACGCGCTGGCCGGCCTCCAGTGCACGCACGTTGAGCTTCACGCCGATGCGGGCGTACTGCTGCTGCAGGAACTGCAGGAGCTTCTGGTTGGCCGAGGAATTGGTCGCCGCCCAGAGGTTCGCGGTGAACCCGTTCGGGTAGCCCGCCTCCTTGAGAAGCGCCTTGGCCTTGGCGGGATCGTAGGGCCACGCGCCGAACTGCGTGGCGTAGTCGATCCCGACGGGAGCGACGCCGGTCGCCGCAGCGCCGTAGCCTTTGTAGAGGACCTTCACGAAGGCGTTCTTGTCGAGCGCGTAGTTGAGGGCCCGGCGCACGCGCACGTCGTTGAAGGGCTTCTTGAGGTTGTTGAGGTAGATCTGACGCTGAACGATCGAGGGCGAGATCTTCACCTCGATGTTCGGGTCCTCCTTGAGGCGGTCGACCTGTTCAGGCGGCACGACGTCGCAGTACTGCGCCTCGCCCGTGCGGAGCATCGCCACGCGCGTGGCGTCCTCGAGCACCGGCTTCCAGGTGATGCCGTCCAACTTGGGGAGCCCCTTCTGCCAGTAGTTCGGGTTCTTCTTCACGACGAGGAACTCCGACGGGTTGTACCTCACCAGCGTGTAGGGACCCGTGCCGCAGGGCTTGAAGGCGATCTCCTTCTTCGGCAGGTCGAGGATCTTCGGGCACATCATCACGCCGCTCGGGTGCGCGAGCTGGTTGACGAAGGCGGAGAAGGCCTCGTGGAGGTGGAACTTCACCGTGAGGTCGTCGACGACCTCCACCTCCTTGATGTTCTTGTAGAGCGCGTAGCGCGTGAGGTGCTTCTCAGGGTTGAGCACGCGCTCGAAGTTCGCCTTCACTGCCGCCGCGTTGAAGGGCTCGCCGTCGGAGAACTTCACGCCCGGGCGCAGCTTAACCGTGTAGGTGAGGCCGTCCTTCGAAACCTCGTAGGACTCGGCGAGGACGTTCTTCAGCTTCATGTCCTTGTCGAACCCGAAGAGGCCTTCGTAGAAGGACTTCGCAACGTTCTGCGAAAGCGTGTCGCTCGCGTTGTAGGGGTCGAGCGTCGTGAAGGCCGAATAGAGCGAGACGGTGATCTCGCCGGCGAGTACGCCGTGGGCCGCAAGCCCTCCGAAGCTCGCAAGCGCGAGGGCGAGGGCGGCTTTCTGCAGACGATTCATGGGCTTCTCCGAGAAAGCGGTGCATCGGAAGCGTCGCGGAGGGGGCCTCCGTGCGTTTGACGCACCGTTGAAGTGCAAAACAGTCACTTCGACAATAGCCCATCACCCAACAAAAAGCGCCCCGGATGCACAAGACATCCGGGGCGCGGCAAGAAGTCTAGGCGCTAGGGCTTAGTTCTTCTTCGTCTCGACCTGCACGAGGGTCTCCGCCTCGGCGGCGGCCTGCGTCTCGTGCGGACGGCCCGGGTTCACGACCGGAGCGTAGTCCACGGGGTGGACGAGCTCGGGACGGGTCTGGACCTGCACGAGGGGCTCGGCGTCGGCGGCGTCGACGGGCGCGTGCTCAACGCGTCGGCCGGGCTGCACGACGGCTTCGTAGCCGGTCGCGGCCGAGGGCTGGGCCGTGTGGACCATCACGAGGCCGGCGTTCTTGAGGTTCTCCTCAAGGCCGTCGGTGATCTCGGCGACGGGCTCGGCACCTTCCGGTTCGGCTTCTGGCGCAGCCTTCGTCTCGATCTGGACGAGCGGCGCCTCCGCGGCGGCGGGGGCCTTCGTCTCGACCTGCTTGAGGGCGGGCTCGACGGCCTTCTCTTCGACCGTAAGCGCCTTGTCGGCTTCGACCACGCCTTCGTCGGCGCCGATCACCGTCGCGAGGACGGGTTCGCCGGCGGCGGCGCCTTCGTGCGACTCCTTCGCCTCGGGGATGCGGTCGGCGTCAGCTTCGGCGCGCGGCTTGCGGCTGCGGCGCGGACGGCGGCGTTCGGTCGATTCCGCGGCCTCTTCGGCGGCCTGGCGGGCGCCCGCGAAGGCGCCTTCAACGGCCTGCGAAACGGCGGACTTGGTCTCGATCTGAACGAGCGGCTCGGCCGCGGGCGTCCAGGCCGGCTGCTCGGCGGCGCTCGCCTGCAGCGTTTCGGTCACGTCGGTCGATTCCGCGGCCTCGGCACCCTCGGCGCCCTCCGTGCGGTTGGAGCGGCGGCGGCGGCGCGGACGGCGGCGGCGGGCGCCTTCGCCCGACTCATCGTCGTCGGCGGCGGGCGCTTCGACGGCGTCCTGACCTTCTGCCTTCTCGGCCTTCTCGTCGAGGGCCTTCTCAGCCTTCTCTTCGAGAGCCTGGCCGGCCTTCGCCTCGGCGGCCTCAATCACCGCGGCGGCTTCGGGAGCCGGAGCGGCCTGAGCGGCGGCAAGCGCGGCGTCAACCGGCGCGGGTTCCACCGTTTCGGCAACCGTCGGCTGCACCTCGGCCTCCTCGGGGCGGCGGCGCTGACGGCGACGGCGCGAACGGCGTTCATCGTCGGCACCCTCGACCTGCGGCGCGGGCTGAGCCTCGGCGACCTGCGCGGTCTGGATGGTCTGGACGGCCTGCGCTTCGGCGGCTACGCCCTCGGCGACGGGCGTGGTCTGCGTGCGTACGTCGTCCGCTTCCGGACGGCGCGAACGGCGCTCGGTGCGCTCCCCGCGTTCAGAACGGTCGGCGCGCTCGAGGCGCTCGCCGCGGCTGCGGCGCGTGCGGCCTTCAGCCTTTTCGGTGCGCTCGGCGGGTTCACCGCGCTCGCCGCGTTCAGGACGATCGGCGCGCTCCGTGCGTTCGCCGCGCTCCGTGCGGCCGCGGCCGCCACGCGTGCGGCGC
>CAJKCQ010000111.1 GCA_905198475.1 uncultured Sutterella sp.
TAGGTGCGCACGCGCAGGGCGCCCGCGGCGGCGATGAGCGCGTCGAAGGCGCGGTCCTCGCCCGCGTCCGTGCCGAAGCGCCCCGCGGCGAGGCGGTCGGCGGCGTAGCCTGCGCCCGGACCGGCGCGCAGCACGACGACGGGCTTCTTCTCTGCGGCCGCGCGGAGCGCGCTGAAGAAGGCCCGTGGATCACGCAGCGCCTCCACTTCGAGGGCGATCACGCGGGTCGCGGCGTCGCGCGCGAACCAGTCGATCAGCTCGGCCATGCCGACGTCCGCTTCGAGCCCCGTGTTGACGACGGCGCTGAAGCCGAGGCTCGCCTCGCCCGCGTGATCCATGAGACCCGTGGCGATCATCGCCGACTGCGCGAGAAGCGCGATGCCGCCCGCGGCGGGCATGCGCGGCCAGAAGCTCGCGTTCACGCCTGCGCGCGGCAGCACGAGGCCGATGGAGTTGGGGCCGATGAGGCGCGAGCCCATGCGCCGCGCGGCTTCGAGGAGCTCCGAGATCTCGATGCGGTCCGAGAGCGGCCCCTCCTCCTGCGGTGCAAAGAGCACGACGCCGGGCGGGTTGCGCGAGAGCTTTCCGAGCGCCCGCGCCAGGTGGCGCCGTCCCACGCAGAGGATCGCGAGGTCCACCGCGCGGTCGGGCAGGGCGTCCGCGTCCGGGTAGCAGGGACGCTCGCCGATGTAGCGGTACTTCGGGTTGACGGGCCAGAGCCGTTCGATGCCCGTTGAGAGGCTCACCGAGCGCCAGACGTGGAATCCGCGGCTCTCCGGATGGCCGCTCGCGCCGATGACGGCGACGGAGCGGGGCGCAAGCAGGGCGGAAAGCGGCGGTCGGAGCATGGTCGGGCCTGAGAGAAGGGTTTGACGTAGTGTAGCCATGAAATCAACCCGTGCGCAGTGCTTGCTAAACTGAAGGATGCGGGTTCAGAAGGCCGGAAGGGCGCCTGCGGACCCGCCGAAGAATCCCTGCATGGAGGCATGATGAAGGTCGACGGCATTCCCACGAGAACCATCCGCTCGGTTGACGACGGCACGGCGATCGAGATCATCGATCAGACGCTGCTGCCCTATCAGTTCGAAAAGCGCGTGCTTTCCGACTGGCGCGACTGCGTCGAGGCGATTGAAGTGATGCGCGTGCGCGGCGCGCCGCTCATCGGCATCACCGGTGCCTGGGCGGTCGTGCTCGCGGTGAAGGAGAACCCCGAGAACGGGCCGCTCCTCAAGGCGGCCGAGCGCATTCAGAACGCGCGTCCGACCGCGGTGAACCTCGCCTGGGCCGTGCAGCGCATGCTCACGGCGCTGCTCCCCCGTGAACCCGCGCTGCGCTTCGACGCGGCCGTACGGCTCGCCGAAGAGATGACGCAGGAGGACGTGAACGTCTGCCGCGCCGTGGGCGAGGCGGGCGCGGGGTTGATCGCGGCGCTCTACCAGAAGCTGCGCCGGCCCGTGAACATCCTCACGCACTGCAACGCCGGGTGGCTCGCCACGGTGGACTACGGCACCGCGCTCGCGCCCGTGTACCTCGCCTTCGAGCGCGGAACGCCGCTGCACGTCTGGGTGGACGAGACGCGTCCGCGCAACCAGGGGCTCCTCACGGCTTGGGAGCTCGGGCAGCAGGGCGTTCCGCACACGATCATCGCCGACAACGCGGGCGGGCAGCTCATGCAGCACGGCGACGTGGACATGGTGATCGTCGGCGCGGACCGCATCACACGCCGCGGCGACGTCGCCAACAAGATCGGCACCTACCTCAAGGCGCTCGCGGCCGCCGACAACGAGGTGCCCTTCTACGTGGCCGCGCCCTCGTCCACGATCGACTGGCACCTCACCGACGGCAAGCGCGAGATTCCGATCGAGAACCGCGCGCCTTCGGAAGTGCTCACCGTGCGTGGGCTCGACCACTCGGGTCGGGCCCTCACCGTGCAGCTCGCACCTCCCGAGGAGGCGGCGGCCAATCCCGCCTTCGACGTGACGCACAACCGCTTCATCACCGGAATCATCACCGAGCGCGGCGTCTTCGCCCCGACCGAGCTCGCCCCCGCCTTCGAGGACCAGATCGCCCATGCAGGACTCTGAGCTCGAGCTGCGCCGCGCCGTCATCGAGACGGCGCGGGAGATGAACCGCCGCGGCATCAACGTCAACAAGTCGGGCAACGTCTCGGCGCGCTTCGGCGCGGGGTTCCTGATCACGCCGACGGGGATCCCCTACGAGCGGCTCGAACCCGCCGACGTGGTCTACGTCGACCTCGAGACCGGCGCGGCCCACGGGCCGCGGCTCCCGAGCTCGGAGTGGGAGATGCACGCCGAGGCATACCGCACGCGCCCCGACGCGGGCGCGGTGGCGCACTGCCACTCGTGCTTCGCGACGGCGCTCGCCTGTCAGAACATGCCCATCCCGGCCTTCCACTACATGGTGGCCGCGGCCGGGGGCGACTCGATCGAGGTGGCGCCCTACGAGACCTTCGGCACGCGCGCATTGGCGCTCGCCGCCGCGCGGGCGCTCGAGAAGCGCAATGCGTGTCTTCTGGAGCACCACGGGTCGCTCGCTCTCGGCGCAACGCTCGACAAGACCCTGGCGCTGCTCGTCGAGGTGGAGAACCTCGCCCGGCAGTACGTGACGGTGCGCTCTTTGGGCGAGCCGCGGATCATCCCGGCCGACGAAATGGCCCGCGTCGTCGAGAAGTTCAGAACATACGGCAGACAGCCGGAGGAAAAGAAGTGAAGAAGCTCATTCCCGCGCCGGCCGCCTGGCTGCGCTGCGACGGTTCGACCGTATCGTGCACGGAGTCCGTGCGCGTGCTCGAGGAGAACTGGCACGAGCTCGCCGAGCTCCTCTCGGAGAGCTATGAGGACGCGGTGCTCCTCGGCGTCGGCAAGGCCGAGTTCAAGGCCGCGATGAAGTCGCTCATCGACCAGCTCGAGTGCGACTGGGCCGAGAAGACCGCCCCCGTGGAGTCGCGGCCGAAGGAGAAGTGAAGTGAAGAGCCGTCTCTCGGGCGCCCTGTGCGCCCTTTTCGCCGCTGCGGTGCTCGCCGGGTGCGCGCATCCGCAGCTCCTCGACATGGGCGAGAGCGAGACGCAGATCGTCTCGGAGCTCGGCGCTCCCGACGCGCGCACGCAGCTCTCCGACGGCCGCGTGCGGCTCGTCTACTCCGGCCAGGGCGCCGCGCAGGAGGTCTGGTGGCTCACGCTCGACGCCGCCGGACGGCTCGAGAAGCGCGAGAACGTGCTCGACCGCGAGCACTTCGCCCTCATCCGTCCGGGCGTCTCGACCGAGGCCGACGTGCATGCGCTCTTCGGCAAGTGCGCGCAGGAGTACACCTTCGCCCTCATCGACCAGCACGCCTGGATGTACCGCTTCAAAGACGAAGGGGCCTTCGACATGGCCTGCTGGGTGCAGTTCGACGTGAAGGGCGTCGTGACGGAGGTGGGGTACACGCTCGACCCGTGGAAGGAGCGCAACTTTCCCTTCAACTTCTGACCCCGGCCACCACGCGCCGACGGGAGACGACGTGAGCGACCTTGACCGAATCAAACGCGCCGCCGAAGGGCGGTGGCCCGAGATCTTCGCCGCCGCCGGGATGGATCCCGCGCACTTCGAGCGGGAGAACCGCCCGTGCCCCCTCTGCGGCGGGCGGGACCGCTTCAGCTTCTTCAAGAAGGAGGAGCAGGGCCGGTGGTTCTGCCGCGGCTGCGGCTGGGGCGACGGCATCGAGCTCGTGCGCAAGTTCACGCACCGCACGTTCCCCGAGACGCTTCGGTGGCTCGAGTCCCATCTCGGCCTGCCGCCCGAGGAGCGCCGGACGCCGGGCGTGCGTGCGCACGCGGAGGATCCGGAGGCGCGCCGCGCCGCGCGGCGTCAGCAGCTCCAGGAGGCCTGGGAGCGCGCCGCGCCGCTTACGGACCCCGCGGCCGAGCCCGTGCGGCG
>CAJKCQ010000112.1 GCA_905198475.1 uncultured Sutterella sp.
ACGCGTAAGGACTCAGTAGGGAATCTCCGTCCTTCAGGGCGGAGAGGATGTCAATTATTGCCGAGGATCTCCTCGACGGCGTTCGCCCAGACTTCAAAGCCCGCGTCGAGCGCGCCCTCGTCGATGTCGAAGCGCGAGGTGTGGTGGCCCGACGGCCGGTCGGCGCCGATCACGAAGAACGCGGCCTTGCCGCCGTGCGCCTGCACGCGGCGCGCGAGGATCGTGGCGTCTTCGGAGCCGCCGAAGTTCATCGGATCCTGACGGACCTTGAGGCCCTGGACCTTGCTGCCCGCGTCGGCGAGGACCTTCACGAGCTCTTCGTCGTTCACGAGGTCGACGGCCTCGCCCATCTTCTCGATGGTGTATTCGCAGCCCTGCGAGATCGCGCAGCCCTGGATGATGGCGACGGCGGAGTCGTACATGTACTGGTTGATCTCGCCCGTCTCGCCGCGCACCTCCATCTTCATGACGGCGTGCGACGGGATGACGTTGCGGCCTTCGCCGGCGTTGAGTTGGCCCACGTTGATGCGGGTCATGCCCGAGCCGTGGCGGGCGATGCCGAGAAGCTGCACGAAGGCATTGCAGGCCGCGGCCATGGCGTTGCGGCCGGCGTTGGGTTCGACGCCCGCGTGAGCCGGACGACCCGTGTAGGTGACGTCGAGCTTCGTCGTGCAGAGGAAGCCGTAGGGCTTGATCGAGATCTCGCCCGTCTTGCACATCATCGCGATGTGCGCGCCGAGGAAGTAGTCCACGTCGTCAACGATGCCGGACGCGGCCATGCCGGCCGCGCCGCGCACGCCTTCCTCAGCGGGCTGGAAGAGGATCTTCACGCGACCACAGAGCTCGGAGGCGTTGTCGGCGATCCAGTGCGCGACGGCAAGGCCAGTGGACATGTGGGCGTCGTGGCCACAGGCGTGCATCAGGCCCGGACGGGTCGAGCAGAAGCCCTCCTTCGCGGGAATGTGGTCGGCTTCGGTCGACTCGGTGACGGGCACGCAGTCGATGTCGAAGCGGCAGGCAAGCGTCGGGCCGGGACGGCCCGTGTCGAGGATGCCCACGCAGCCGGTGTAGCCGCCCATCTCCTTGAGGAGCTCTTCGCAGACGCCGTTGGCGCGGGCGCGCTCGATGCCGTCGTCCACGACCTTCTGGCTGCGGCCGAGGCAGTTGTCGGGGTTGATCACCTTGGTGCCGACCAGCACTTCGTAGCCGTACTCGCGGAGCTTGCCGACGAGGAACGCGGTGGTGGTGAACTCACTCCAGCCTTCCTCAGGCATCGTGTGCAGGTGACGGCGGATGCTGATGAGCTGATCGTGATACTTGGCGGCACAAACTGACATGTTGTCGTTCTCCTTTTTGGGGGTCCTTTTTTTCAAAACGCCGGCGCGCAGGGGCGCGCGCCGCAGCCCCGCCGGGGACACAGGCGGGGTGAGCGTCCGCCCCCATTATCGAGCCTCCCGATCAAGGTGGTACTCCCCACGTTAACACCTACCCCCTGAGTTGCTCCAAGTCAGAGAGTCCATTCACACCGGATTTCCCGAAAAATTTCCTCCTTCGCCTCATTTTCTAGCCGCAGCAAGCATTTACGCCGGATCAAGCCGGCGCCCAGCTTTTGCATCCGCATCAACTTTTGCAGTATTTCATTGGTAGTATTTTTACCCCGTCAGGCGCATCGTCGCCCTCCTCACCTTCTTCATCTCCGAGGCTCCTCATGGCTCAGACTTCCGGCTCCCAGACCGACATCGAATTCGCCGGCGCCGTCTTCGACCACGTCCGCGGCATGTCCGCCGACGTCGAGGGCGTCACCCGCCAGGGCTACAGCCCCCTTGAAACTGAAGTTCTCGACTACCTCGAGGGCATCGGCCGCGAACTCTCGCTCGAAATCCGCCGCGACGCCGCGGGCAACGTCTGGATGACGCTCCCGGGCGAAGACCGGACGCTGCCGGCCTTCGTCGCCGGCAGCCACGCCGACAGCGTCCCGCAGGGCGGCAACTACGACGGCCTCGCGGGGATCGTCGCCGCTCTGGTCGCCGCGCGCCGCATGCGGCGCGATGGCTTCACGCCCAAGCGCGACTTCACGGTCCTGATGATGCGCTGCGAGGAGTCGTCCTTCTTCGGCAAGGCCTACGTGGGCTCGCTCGGCATGATGGGCCGCCTCAAGGCGAGCGACCTCGCGCTCAAGCACCGCACCACTGGGAGGACCCTCGGCGAATACATCGCCGCCTGCGGGCTTGATCCGCAGCGACTCACGACGGGCGAGCCGGTGATCGACCCCAAGCGCATCGCCGCCTTCGTCGAGCTGCACATCGAGCAGGGTCCGACCCTCACGAGCCAGAAGACCGCCCGCACGGGCATCGTCACCGGCATCCGCGGCAACATCCGCCACAAGGAGGTTCGCGTCGCGGGCGAAACCGCCCACTCGGGCGCAGTGAACAAGGAGTACCGCCACGACGCGGTGCTCGCCGCGGCGCGCCTCCTTTCGCGCCTCGACGACAAGTGGGATGAATACCTCAGGAAGGGCGACGACCTCGTCTTCACCGTCGGCGTGATCAAGACCGCCTCGACGGCGGCGATCTCCGTCATTCCGGGCCACGTCACCTTCACGGTGGACATGCGCAGCCTCTCGGCGGACACCTGCCGGGCGTTCCACGACGAGCTCACGGCTGAAGCCGCGAAGATCGCCGAAGCGCGCGGCGTACGCTTTGAGTTCGACGCACCCCTCTTCACGGCGCCCGCCCACGTGGACGAAAAGCTCGCCGCCCGCCTCGAGGAGACGGCCAGGCGCCACGGCATCCCCGTGATGCGCCTCGCCTCGGGCGCCGGCCACGACTCCGCCGTCCTCGGCAACGACGGCATTCCGGTCGCGATGATCTTCGTCGCCAACCAGAACGGCTCGCACAACCCGCACGAGGCGATGGAGCTCCCCGACTTCATGACGGGCGCAGAACTCCTCTGGCGCACTGCGGTGGACTTCGACGCCTGAAACCAGATTCGCAAACGGCAACTCTGACCGTCCCTCTGTCCCGGATCCGCAGGGGCTCACCGCCCGAGCGGAGGCAATCGGTGAGGATCGGCCGGAAGGAACAACAAGAACATGGACAACCACAAGCCGAGCGTAGTCGTCGTGGACGACTTCCCGCTCTACCGCAAGGGCATCGCAGACGTGCTCACGGCCTCGGGCGCCTTTCAGGTGATCGGCCTCACGGGCGACGAGAAGACCGCGCTCTCGCTGATCGGCCTCAAGCCCGACATCGTCATCATTGACCTCGACGCCAAGGGATTCCAGCCGCTCAACCTGCTCCGCGAGCTCAAGTACCGCCAGCCCTCGTGCCGTGCGGTGATGCTCATGGGGTCGGCGAACAACTCCACGAACCTCATGCAGGCGATCCGCCTCGACGCGAACGGCTACCTGCTGCGCAACATTCCGATCGACGAGTTCCTCGACCAGATCCAGATCGTCGCTCAGGGCGGCATGGCCGCCTCGGAGAAGATCACCTCGGCCTTGGCCGAACACCTGCGCACCGGCACGATCGAGGAGTCGGAGACGAACGTCACGCAGCTCCTCACGAAGCGCGAGTTCGAAGTGCTCTGCTGCGTCGCCTCGGGACTCTCGAACCGCGAGATCGCGCAGTACCTCGACATCACCGACGGCACGGTGAAGGTGCACGTGAAGCACCTCCTCAAGAAGCTCAAGTTCCGCTCGCGCGTCGAGGCCGCCGTCTGGGCGTCCGAGCGCGACTACCGCATCCCCGAGGAGCGCCTCGCCAAGGTGGGCCTCACGGGGTCGCCGGCGGGCCGCCGCGTCTGAGCGCCCGCACGGAGCAAACCGTCCTCATCCGGAAGCGTCCGGCCGCCCCGAGAGGCGAGCCGGACGTTTTTTCGTCTTCGACGCCCC
>CAJKCQ010000113.1 GCA_905198475.1 uncultured Sutterella sp.
GAGTTCGTCGAAAAAGTCAAGAGCTGACCCACGGAAAAGTCATGCAATCGCCCTGGGGCGCGTTCGGCCTGCGGGTGCCGTGTGGTAACCTTAGAGCCGATTTTTCGGCTTCAATCCCGCCCGCCCAACGGGCGCGCGGGGTTTCCGCCGGTTCGGAGAGAGAGCCTCCCGAACGGCGCAGACACTTCGAAGAGAGAGAGTTCGTCTTGCAGCTCCACAAACTCACCCGTCTGGCGGCCGGCATCGCCGCCGCCTTTGTCTTCGCCGGTTCGGCGTCGGCCTTCACCATCTCCGACATCCGCGTCGAGGGCCTTACGCGCACCGAGCCCGGCACGGTCTTCTCGCATCTGCCGTTCCGCGCGGGCGAGGAGTACACCGCCGAAAAGGGCGTGCGCGCCATTCACTCGCTCTACCAGTCCGGGCTCTTCCGCGACGTCTCGCTCACCCAGGACGGCGGCGTCGTGGTGGTGCACGTGATGGAGCGTCCGGCCGTGGCGACGATCGAGACGCACGGCATCAAGGCCTTCGACAAGGATGCCGTTGAGAAGAGTCTGCGCGACGTGGGGCTCGCCGAAGGCCGCATCTTCGACAGCGCGATTCTCGAGCGCGCCGACCAGGAGCTGCGCCGGCAGTACCTCGCCCGTGGCTACTACGGCGCGGCGGTGAAGACCACTGTGACGCCGCTCGAGCGCAACCGCGTACGCATCACGATCAATGTGGACGAGGGGAGCGCCTCCTCGATCTCCGCGATCCGCATCACGGGCAACCACGTCTTCGAGACGGACGACCTGCTCGACCTGATGCAGTTGGGGACGCCGAATTGGTTCTCGTGGTACACGAAGCGCGACCTCTACTCGCGCGAGAAGCTCGCCGCCGACCTCGAGACGATCCGCTCCTACTACATGAACCAGGGCTACCTCGACTTCAAGATCGACTCGGTCCAGGTCTCCATCGCGCCCAACAAGTCCGACGTCTTCATTACGATCAACCTCACCGAAGGCGAGAAGTACACGATCCGCTCAGCGAAGCTCCAGGGCGACATGCTCGGGCTCGACGATCAGCTCCAGGCCCTGGTCACCCTCAAGGAGGGCGACGTCTACAACGCGCAGGCCGTGAAGGACGTCTCCACGGCGATCACTGACAAGCTCTCGACCCTGGGCTACGCCTTTGCGACCGCCAACCCGAATCCCGTCTCCGACGTCGACAAGCGCACCGTTGACATCGTCTACACGATCGACCCGGGCCGCCGCGCCTACGTCCGCCGCGTCAACATCACGGGCAACAACCGCACCCGCGACGAAGTGATCCGCCGCGAAGTGCGCCAGTACGAAGCCGCCTGGTTCGACTCCGACAAGGTGAAGCTCTCGCGCGACCGCATCGACCGTCTCGGCTACTTCGAAACGGTGACGGCCGAACCGAAGCCCGTCCCGGGCACGCGCGACCAGGTGGACCTTGAGGTGAACGTGAAGGAGCGCCCGACCGGCTCGATCTCGCTCGGTGCGGGCTACTCCACTTCGGAAGGCGTCATCCTCTCGGCGGGCTTCGCGCAGAACAATGTCTTCGGCACGGGCAACTCCGTGTCGGTGGACGTCAACACGTCGAAGTCGCAGCGCACCTACGCGCTCTCCGTGACGGAGCCCTACGTGACGGTCGACGGCGTGAGCCGCTCCTACGACATCTACGACCGCCGCGTCGACCTCGAAGAGCTCGACGTCGCCGACGTGAAGTACGAAACCCGCGGCGCCGGCGTGAGCTGGGGCATCCCCTTCACCGAAATCGACCGCGTGTTCCTCGGCACCCGCGTCGAGTCGACCACGGTGGACGTGAACGACAATTCGCCCCACCGCTACATTAACTACGTCAATCAGTTCGGCGACAATCCGGTGAGCGTGGCGCTCACGGCCGGGTGGTCGCGCGACAGCCGCGACAACTCGCTCGCGCCGACCCGAGGCGTCTACCAGCGCTTCTCGGGCGAATTCGGTCTGCCGGGCTTCGACATCCAGTACTACAAGGCGACCTACCAGTATCAGCACTTCATTCCGCTTTCGCGCACCTGGACGCTCGCCTTCAACGGCGAAGTGGGTTGGGGCGACGTCTACGGCTCGACCTCGCAGTTCCCGTTCTTCAAGAACTTCTACGTGGGCGGCATCGGCTCGGTGCGCGGCTTCGACTCGGGCACGCTCGGTCCGAAGGACAATACGGGCGACAGCACCTCGGCCAATTTAGGCGGCGACCGCATGGTGACGGCCAACCTCGAGATTCTCGCGCCGCTTCCGGGCGGCGACCGCACGCTGCGCATCTTCGGCTTCCTCGACGCGGGCTATGCGTGGGGCTACGAGGGCGACGCCAATCACAACTACACGCGCCAGAAGATCGACTTCGCCGATCTGCGCTATTCGACGGGCTTCGGCGTGGCGTGGATTTCGCCCCTCGGGCCGCTCAAGTTCTCGATCGCCTTCCCGCTCAATGAAAAGGAAGGCGACGAAACGCAGCGCTTCCAGTTCCAGATCGGCACGGGCTTCTGAGCCCGCTTCGTCCGGAAAGACGCCGGGGAGCAGATCCTCGTGAGAGGCCGCGGAGAGCAGTTTTCCGCGGCCTTCCTTTACACCTGGGCGCCCGAGTGCGCCCGAAAGATTCATTCATCCATCAGGAGAGAGAGTCACATGAACCAGGCAGGCCTCATCGAACGTGTCACGCGCTTCTTCAATGCGATCGGATTGGAGTATGAATTCGATTCGGACGCCAAGGTCTTCTTCGCCGGCAGCAAGCTCGACTGCCGTCTTGAGCGCTGCCGCATCGTGATCGATCCGGAGGACGATCTCATCAAGTGCTACGCGTTCCTCCCGAATGTGGACGAGGCGCACCGCCCTGCGGTCGCCGAATTCATCACCCGCGCGAACTACGGCCTCAAGCGCGGCAACTTCGAGTTCGACTTCTCGGACGGCGAAGTGCGCTACCGCATGTACGTGGACTGCCCGGAGGACGCCGGGGAGCCTTCGGACGAGCAGCTGGGCCACATGCTCGTCATTCCGGTCGGGATGCTCGAGCAGTACGGCAACGCTTATCTCGACGTCGCGGAGGGCCGCAAGTCGCCCGCTGAGGCGATTCTCGACGCGGAAAGCTGATCCTTCAATGAACGCCGTCCGCCGGTAGCGGGTTCATCCGGCCGCCCCGTGAACCCGGAGCCGGTCACGGCGCGCCCGGAACGGAAAAAGGCTCCGGCGGTTTCTCTGCCGGAGCCTTTCGTCCTTCAGAAGGGCGGGACGAACCCGCCCAGAGAACGTGCGGTTACTTGGCGCTCTTCAGGATGTGCTCGACCGCCATGCGGCCGGAGTTGATCGCGAAGGCCGAGGCCGTGCCTTCACCGACTTTCAGGTCGTAGGAGTCGCAGCAGGAGAAGCGTCGTGAGGAGCACGCGGAGCATGGGTGGAGGACGGGCCGTCGGGAAAGGTCCTCACGCAATAGCGCGGGAAGGCGCTCTGCGGTTTTCCTCCGTCCGCAGCGGGCCCCAAAAAGCCTAAAAACAGAAAGGCGCCGCGGACCGGAGTCCGGCGGCGCCTTGCGGGCGGAGAGCCACAGGCTTTGAAGCGTCAACAAGATCGCCGCAGGAGTCCCCTTCCTTCAGGTGGGGGAGGAATGCGGCG
>CAJKCQ010000114.1 GCA_905198475.1 uncultured Sutterella sp.
ATTTTTGCGTCTATAAGGGGCAAAATTTACAATCAAATCGAAGACTTAGATTTATGGCAGTGCCCTTAATTCACTTCTGAAATACGCGACGATGTCCGGAACGCTCTACCTTCTCCCCTGTCCGATCAGCGAAACGCCGCCCGCGCAGACGCTTCCCGCCGCGACCCTCGCGACGGCGCGCCGCCTCACGCGCTTCTTCGTCGAGGCCGCCCGCACCGCGCGCGCGACCTTGAAGAGCATGGAGCATCCCGCTCCCATTGCGTCGCTCGCAATCGAGGAGATCGGCCACGACCCGGCGCCCGAGAAAATCGACGCCTGGCTCGCCCCCGTCCTCGCGGGCGAGGACGCCGGCATCCTCTCGGAGTCGGGCTGCCCCGGGATCGCCGACCCCGGCGCGCAGATCGCCGCGCGCGCCCATGAGCTCGGAATCCGCGTGGTGCCGCTCACGGGCCCGAGTTCGCTTCTTCTCGCGCTCATGGCGTCGGGCCTTGACGGGCAGCGCTTCCGCTTTCTCGGCTACCTCCCGGTGCACGAGGAGGAGCGCCACGCGGCGCTCCTCGACGCCGAGAACCGGAGCGCCGCAAGTGAAACGCAGCTCGTGATCGAGACGCCCTACCGCAACACGACGTTTCTCGCCGCGCTCCTTGAAACCCTCTCCCCCGCGACGCGCCTCACCATCGCGCTCGACGTCACGGGCCCGGCGGAGCGGATCGAAACGCACCGGGTGGAGGAATGGCGCCGTCTCCCGCTCGCCGCGCGCACGCTCCCGAAGACCCCCTGCGTCTTCCTCTTCCTCGCGCCCCCGAAGAAGGGGGAGGCGCCCCGCTACGCGCCGCAGAACGCGCGCCGCAAGGGCGAAGGAAAGTCGCAAGGCGCGCCCGGCCGCAGGCGTGAGGGCCGCCATTCCGGCGGCTCCGGCAACGCGGGTGGCGGCCGCCGGTCCCGCTCCTGACGGAGGAAGTCTCAAGCATGATCGCCCAACAGCTGATCGACTTCGCGAAGACCCCCGAGGGCCTCATCATCCTCGCGGTGGCGGCGTTCGTGCTCGTCACCTTCGCCATCACGGCCCTCATCTTCATCGTCGCGGGTTTCCTGCGCCGCCGCTTCAGAAAACCCCTGGCCGACGCGGCCGGCGATGCGGCCGATCCGCTCGCGGCCGCTCCGGCGCCGGACGCCGAACCGACGGACGATGCCCGCGACCCGCTCGAGAGCTTCGACCGCCGGTCCCTCAAAGCCCAGAAGGCGCCGATCGCGCTCGCACGTCTGCGGGCGGTGGGGCCCGACATCACCCGCGCCTCGGAGCCGCACTTCACTGAAGAGCCTGCGCCCGAGCCCGTCGTCGCCGGGCGCACCGAGCCCGTCGTCGCCGCGCCTTCCGCGCCGGCTGCCGAGGCTCCCGCTGCCGCTCCCGCCTCCGCCCCTCCCGTAGACGCCGTCTCGGGCGCCGCTCCCATCGTGCCGCCTGTGCCGCCTGTGCAGCCCGTTCAGCCCGTGCAGCCGCAGCAGCCCCCGCAGCGCACCGAACCTCCCGTCGTGGTGCTCGTGCAGCCCCCGCCCGCCGTCACGCCCATCGAGGCGGGGGCGGTCCCCGTGCAGCTCGACGCCGCGTACGCCGCAGCGCAGGCGCCGAACGTTCAGAGACTGCAGCAAACCGCGCCGGTTCAACCCGCAACAGCCCTCCATCCTGCCGCGGCGCCCGCCTTCAGCCGTCCCCCGGCGCCCAATCCCTTTGCGAACGCCGAAATCCTCCTCACGCTCCCCTTTGAGCGCCGTCCCGGGCTCGCGATGGCCCACGCCGACCTCTGCGGCGCGGCGGTCGAGGCAGTCTTCTTCGACCCCGAACCCGTCTCGCGCTGGGACGAGGACGCGCTGCGGCTCGTGCCATTTCTTCCCGCCGGCGCGGCGCGCCTTCTCGTCACCGAATCCGACCGCGAGACCTTCCACGCAGGGGCGCTCCATGCGCAGCCCGACGGCGTGCTCGAACTCCCCGGCGGCCTCATCGCGCTCGAATACAAGTCCAAGGGCGGGAGGCTCGAAGACCCGCTGCGCTGGGCCGAAGCCCTGCGCACCAAGGACGTGCTGCAGACCGTTTTGAACGCCCTCGCGCTCTCGGCCGAGTCCGGGCGTCCGGCCGCGCCGGTGCTGCGCACCCAGAACGCCGTCTTCTTCATTCGTCCGACCCCCGCATTGAAGCGCGTCCTCATTGAGAATCTCGCCGGCGCCGAGGCCTTCCTCACGACGTCGAGCGAAGGCGCCGCCTCCGGCGGCGTCAGCGCCTCGGACTACGCCGAGCTCCTGACGCCCGCCGTCCACAAGCTCTTTCCCCGGCCCGAGGGGGCGGCCTCGGCCTACGGTCGTGCGGCGCACGAAGCGCTTCTCAAGCGCCGCTGACGGCATTGCGCAGGAGGTGCGGCCATGGCGCTTCACTACGACTTCGCCGACTTGAGGCTCCTGCTCGTGCTGCTGCGCACGAAGAGCCTCTCGGCCGCCGCGGACGAAATGCACCTCACGGTGTCGGCGCTTTCGCTGCGCCTCAAGCACCTCGAGGAAACCTTCGGAATGAAGCTCTTCGAGCGCACCGGGAAGGGCCTCCTGCAGACGCCCGCCTGCACGGTGCTCGCCCGCGAAGCGGCGAATGTGCTCGCGCAGACGTCGCGCCTCGAGGCGGCGCTCGCCCCCTACCTCGGCGGCGACGCGCCCCTGCGGATCTACGCCAACAGCACCGGACTCGAAAACTTCCTCTGCCCGCTCATGGGGCGCTTTCTCGCGCTTCATCCGCAGCTGCGCTGCAGTCTCTCGCAGCAGCGCAGCTCCCTCATCCCGCAGGCGATCCTCACGGGCGAGGCGGACCTCGGACTCGTGGGCGGCGAGCAGGCGCTTCCCGGCAGCGCGCCGGCCGGCGTCAAGGTGATTCCGTACTTCATGGACCACCACGTTCTCGTCTGCCGCCCGGACCATCCGCTCGCCGGCAGACCGGACGTCACCTTCGCCGAAACGCTCCGCTACCGGTACGTCTCGCTGGTCGAGACGGCGCCGATGACGGCGGCGATGAAGGAGCGCGCCCTTGCCGTCGGCACGAAGTTCGAGCCCGTGCTCGAGGCGCCGGGCTTTTCGCTCCTCATCCGCCTCGTGCGCGAAGCGGATCTCGTCGCCGTAGTCCCTCATTCGTCCGTCGCCGGCCGCACCGACGTCGCCTGCTGCCGCCTCACCGACAGCTGGGCCGCGCGTCCGCTCTCCTTCGTTCTTCCTGCGGCGCGCACGCCTCTGCCGCAGGCGCAGACCTTTCTCGACTTTGCCTTTTCGCCCGAAGGGCTCGCCCCAGGGCGAACGCATCAACCAGGCCTAGCTCAAATGTAAGTATCTGAGCCGGCCTA
>CAJKCQ010000115.1 GCA_905198475.1 uncultured Sutterella sp.
CAGCGAAGGATCGAAATCTTATAGAAGTCTTTCCTTCTTGTCAAGAGCGATTTGAGGAATTTTTGATTCGTTCGCGTCGTTCCGGACTTGTTTGCTGCTTCGTTCGGAAGCAGGACGCGAATTATGTCTAGGCTCGGCGGTTTTGTCAAGGGGGCGGCGAAAAAAACCTTCGTTGCGTCGCATCACGCTCCCTCAGGCGGACTACTCAGACGGAGGCATGCGCCGTCTCCCGTGTCCTTCATAGAATGTGGCGCCATGAGAGGGAGAGGTCGTTCTCTCCTCCTGCGCGCGGGCCTCAGCACTTCTGAGCGCTCCTCCACGATAGCGGACGCACTGTTCCGCCGGTCCCCCTCCGTCGAAACACAAAGGAACCACACCATGCACATACGACGCGGTCAACTTCTGCCGCGCTCGCTTCTCCTGCTCCGTGCGGTGAAGCGCGCCATCGGCCTCTGCGTCGTATTCGCCGTCCTGCTCGGCATCATCGCCTCGCTCGACGCCCTGATGGGGCAGATCCGTACTCCCCGGGACGCGCTCTCCGTTTTCTCCGGCGGCAGCACGACCATTTCCGGGACGCTGTCCTCGGAAGGCAGCGCCTCGAGCGTAGTGTTGCGCTTTGCGCAGCCCGCCGAGGGAGTGCGCGTGGACTCCATCCGCTACAGCCGTTCGGTCCTTTCGAAGGACGTCCACTGGACGGCGGAGCTTTTCGCCGCTCCCGAAACGACTCCCGGCGTCTACAGCATCACCGCGGAGTCAAAGGGGGCTCCACAGCATCTCGCCGACCACTGGCGCCTCACCGTCTTCGGCTCTGTCGAAGAGCTCCAGGCGCAGAGCCCCTTCCTCTTTGAGCGCACCTTCGGCGCAGACCCGCTCGTCATCGCGATCCGCGCCCTCATCCTCGCCGTCGTGAGCGGCGTTCTCTATCTCGCCGCCTTCCTCATCGGCTCGCACCGCCTCGCCCGCGAAGGGTACTTCCGCGTCTACTTCACGCGTCCCGAGGGCGACGACACGATGCTCTACTGCATCGACTCCGAACGGATCCTCTCCGAAGAGCGCCCCTATCCGGTGCTCTCCGCAGCAGGACAGTTGATCGGGCTTGCCAACGTATCGGGCCGCGGTGCGCGGCACTGCGTCCTGAAGCTCTCCGCCGCGCAGGCGCGCGCGGGCTGCCTCATCGCCGTCGCTCCCTAAAGGGGTGACCTCCCTCAGGCGTCAGTCCGGCGCCCGAGCCCTCACCACTCGATAGCGGACCGCTCCGCGCTCGTCGCGCGCGGACTCGAAGAGCACCGGCCTCATCAGCCGCGGCGCTCCTCCGCCGGCGGGAATCGGGATCCCAAGATCCTCCGGCGCCGGACCGCGCCAGTCGCGCGCCAAGCGTGACGTGCGCCCGGAAGGGCTTCGCATCGTAGGCGACGCCCAAACGGTCGAGCAGCTCCCGCACGCGCCCGGCGAGGCGTCCGAGCTCGGTCCCGCTCCACGAGTCCCGCCCAGAGAGTGCCGCCCAGAGAGTGCCGCGCCCGAAGCGCCCGATCTGCGCGAGGCCGAGGTTCAGGCCAACGGGCTCGAGTCCCTCGAGCGCCGCGGCGATGCGGCGCGCCTCTCCCGGCGTCACTTCGCCCACGAAGGCGTGCGCCACGTGCAGATTTTCAACGCGGCTCCAACGGCCTTCGTGCGAGGGAGTCCCGCCGCAGGGTTTCCAGCACCGCGTCGAGCGTGCGCAAGTGCGCCGCAGGCAGCAGAAGACCGACGAATACGCGCATGGTTCTTCTCTCCGGATGTGAAAGAGGCGCCTCACGGAAGACCGCGGGCGCCTCTCTTGGGGGTTGTCGGATTCGGGAGGGCGCTCAAGCGGCGCCCCGGAACCGGTCACATCCCGTGCTGCTTGCGCCAGGCGGCGACCGCCTCGACGCTGTCGGCGACGGCCTTCGGGCCGTTGTAGATGAAGCCCGTGAAGAGCTGCACGAGCTTCGCGCCCGCCTCCATCTTTTCGACGGCGTCCGCGCCCGTCATCACGCCGCCCGAGGCGATGATCGGAATGGCGCCCTTGACGTGCTCGGCGACGAGACGCACGACCGCGGTGGAACGCTCGCGCAACGGCGCACCCGAGAGGCCGCCCGTCTCTTCGGCGTGCAGGAGCCCCTCGACGCCCTTGCGGGAGATCGTCGTGTTCGTGCAGATCACGCCGTCGATGCCCTTTTCAATGAGGGTATCCACGCAACGCAGAATGTCGTCGTTCTCGAGGTCCGGAGCGAGCTTGACCGCGATCGGCACGTGCTTGCCGTTGCGCGCGGCCTTGAGCTCCTCGCGCTTGGCGACGATGCCGCCCACGAGGTGGTCGAGTTCGCCCGCACCCTGGAGCTGACGGAGGTTCTTCGTGTTGGGCGAGGAGATGTTGATCGCGATGTAGTCCGCGGCGTCGTAGACCTTGTCGAGGCACTTCTCGTAGTCCGAGAGCGCATTCTCAATCGGCGTGACGGCGTTCTTGCCGATGTTGATGCCGAGGATGCCGCCGCGCAGACGGAAGGCGTCCGCGGAACGCAGGTTCTGCAGCACCTTGTCCACGCCTTCGTTGTTGAAGCCCATGCGGTTGATGACGCCGCCCGCGGGAATCAGACGGAAGAGGCGGGGCTTGGGGTTGCCCGGCTGCGCGAGCGGGGTGATCGTGCCGATTTCGACGTGGCCGAAGCCGAGTCCGCCGAAGGCGGAGACGCGCTCGCCGTCCTTGTCCATGCCGGCCGCAAGGCCGATCGTGTTCGGGAAGCGCAGACCCATCACCTCGATGGGATCGTCGTCGGGCATGTGCGTCACCAGCTTCGTGACGCCCAGCTGCACCGCCCAGTCAAGGTTCGCCATGATGATGTGATGAGCCGTCTCGGGGTTCATCGAGAAGAGAATGCGCCGGGCAATGGAGTAGAGCATGACTTGTGGTGACAGTGAGAAATTCTTTGGGTCCGCCGCGCGCCTCCCCGCTTCTAATCCGAAAGGAGCACGCCCGGCTGAAATCGTCTAATTATAGAGAGGTGGTTTTCACTCTGCAGATGCTTCCTTCAGGCCTTGGGCGCCGGATCATGGCGCTTCGCACAGAGTTGACGCACTCCCCGCCCTGAAGGACGGGGATTCTCCACTTGACCAACGCTCAG
>CAJKCQ010000116.1 GCA_905198475.1 uncultured Sutterella sp.
CGTCGCCTTATATCCCCGCCATGAATGACGGGGCTTTACGGCTCGGTTTGGTAAGTCACAGGAGGATCGGGAGTTTGTCTAGGGCTCCCGGGAGAATCACTCAACCGGGAGGTCGCCGAGGAACGTCCAGACGATGATGACCCCGACGGCGACCACGACCCCCGCGGCGGCCCGCAGGGCCGGGACGGGAGCCTCGATCAGTTCGGCGAGGAGCGCCTTCCAACGCTCCGGAGCGACGAGGGGCGTGATGCCCTCGATCACCATCACCCACCCGAAGGCGAGGAGGAGTATCTCCCAGCCCTTCATTTCGCCGCCGCGTCCGCCTTCTCCTTCTTCAGGTAGCTGAAGAAGTCGGCGGAGGGGTCCACCACCATGACGTCGCTCTTCTCGCCGAAGCTCTTCCGGTAGGCCTCAAGCGAACGGTAGAAGCGGGCGAACTCCGGATCCGCGCCGAAGGCCTCGGCGTAAATGCGCGCGGCTTCGCCGTCGCCTTCGCCCTTGGTCTTTTGCGCGTCGCGGTACGCCTCGGCGAGGATCACCTCGCTCTGACGGTCGGCGCTCGCGCGGATGCGCTCGGCCTGCGCGGCGCCCTTGCTGCGCTCCTCGCTCGCGACGCGCTTGCGCTCGGCCTCCATGCGGCGGTAGACCGACTCGGAGATCTCGGGCGTGAAGTCCACGCGCTTCATGCGCACGTCCACGATCTCGATGCCGAGGTCGTTCACGCGCTCCTGAAGGAGGTCGGAGATCTCGGCCATCGCCTTCTCGCGTTCGGCCGAGGTGATCTGGTTGACCGTGCGCTTGTTGACGGCGATGTTGAGAACGTCGCGCAGAAGCGCCGCAAGGCGGTCCGAAGCCGCGCGTTCGCTGCCCTGGAAGGAAACCCAGTAGAGGCGCGGATTGCCGATGCGCCACTTCACGAAGGTGTCGATCATCAGGTTCTTCTTCTCGCTCGTCTGCACGAGGTCCGCGCCCGAAGCGTCGAGCGTGAGGAGACGCTTGTCGAGGTAGACCACGTTCTGCAGGGGCGGTGGGAGCTTCACGTGCAGGCCGGGTTCGGAGACCACCTGCTTCAATTCACCGAGGGCGAAGACCATCGCGTACTCGCGTTCGCCCACCGTGTAGATGCACGTCTGCGCGATGCCGAGAACGACCAGGGCGCCGACGATGAGTGTAGAGAATCGCTTCATTTTTACTGTTCTTCTTCCGGTCGGTTAGCGCGTGCGGGCGCGGATCATCTCGCGCGGATCATCCTCGGTGCGGTAGGCCGCGCCCGAGTAGGTGCTCGAGGTCTGCGCGCCCGAGGCCGGAGCCGTGTTCTGGGCGGCGCCCGTCTGCGTGCCGGCGAGCGAGGCGTCCACCGTCTGGTCGGCCTCGGTCTTCGCCTGCGCGCGCGTGGCGGCGACGATCTTGTCGAGCGGCAAATAGAGGAGGTTCGAGCCGGACTTCTGGTCCACGTAGACCTTGGTGACGTTCGAGTAGACGTCGCGCATCGCATCGACGTAGATGCGGTCGCGGGTCACCTCGGGGGCCTTCCTGTACTCGTCGAAGACGCTCGTGAAGCGCGCCGCGTCGCCGCGGGCGGTCTCGACCGCGCGGGCCTTGTAGCCCTCGGCCTCCTCCTTGAGGCGCGCGGCCGTGCCCTGCGCCTTCGGCAGGACGGCGTTCATGTACGCCTCACCCAAGTTGATCGCGCGCTCACGGTCCTGACCGGCCTTGACGGCGTCGTTGAAGGCGGCCTGCACCTGTTCGGGCGGCTGCGCGTTCTGGATGGCGACGCTCATCACTTCAATGCCCGTGCCGTAGCGGTCGAGCATCGTCTGCATGGACTTCTTCACCGCCTCGGCGATTTCGGCCTTCGACTCGAAGAGCACGCTGTCCATGGTTTTGCGGCCGACCACCTCGCGCATGGCGGACTCGGCCGCCTGCGTCACGCTCGTGTCGGGCGAGCGGGAGTTGAAGAGGAAGTCCTTCGCGCCCTGACCGGACTTGATGCGGTACTGGACGTTGAACTGCACGTCGACGATGTTCTCGTCGTCGGTGAGCATGAGCGCCTCACGCAGACGGTCCAAGTTGCCGCGCATGCCGATCTGCGTCGTGCGCACGCTGCTCACGTCCACGAGCTCGACGTCCTGAATGGGCGCGGGCATGCGCCAGTTGAAGCCCGGGCCCGAGGACCCCGCATAGCGGCCGAACGTCGTCACGACGCCCGTCTGGCCTTCAGGAACGATGTAGAAGCCGCTCGCGGCCCAACCGACCACCACGCAGAGCGCGAGGATGCCGAGCCCGAAGCCGCCGCCCTTCTGCGGGAGCTTCGGAGCGCGCGGGAACTGTGCGCGCACAAAGGCGCCGCCGCGCCCGCCGCCGCCCGAGCGCCCGTCGTCGGGCTGCGCACGCAACGACGGTTCGTCGCGGGCGGGCGCTTCATCGGGTTCGTCGTCGCGCGAATGGTCGTCGCGACTCTTCAGCTTCGAAAGCGGATCGTCGTTGCGGCGCTGCGCGCCGCCGCGCGGCTTCATGATCGAGTTGACGAGGTCAGAGAACTCGCCCCACAGACGGTCGAGATCCTCCTGCCCGCGATCGCCGCCGCGCGCGTTCTGGTTCTGATTGCGGTCGTTGCGACCCTCGGGCGCACCGCGCCCGTCGTCGGGGCGCCGGTCATCCGAGTCCTCATTCCCGTTGCGCGGGGTGCGGTCATCCGTCTCCCCGTCCTCATTCTTCTTATCCTGCGGCTCGCTCGAGCCGCGGCCCCACCGGGGGTCGTTCAGCGACATGTAACGTGCTCCGATCAGCGGCGGCGTCCTGAGGGGTGCGCCGCGCCTATGGTCAGACAATGGTCTATGCATTCTATCGAACCGCCGTGCGCGCCCCACGGCCGCCAAGCCCCGTTGTTTCCCTTCCTCACACCTTTCAACCCGCCCCGTCTCCGGGTTAGCGCGTCTGTTTGAAGTACGCACTTTCACTTGACATCCTCTCCGCCCTGAAGGACGGAGATTCCCTACTGAGTCCTTACGCGT
>CAJKCQ010000117.1 GCA_905198475.1 uncultured Sutterella sp.
CGCCGCATTCCTCCCCATGAATGAATTCAGGGGCTTCCTGCGGCGGATTCCGTGAAAATTCCGCCCCGCGTGCGGCCCTTGAGCGACAAAGACGCGTCCATCGCCACCATGGCGTTCGACTCGGTCGCAATCGAGTCGCCCTGCTCGAGCCTCACGCGCAGGAGCGGGTCCACGCCGCCCTCGACTTCAAAGCGCACCATCTTCGGAACTTCACTGCATGATGCGCACGGTGAGCGTCACCGAGAGCGTGAGGTCGGCCGTGCCGGAGCTCACCTCGGGCGCGTCGTCCACATGCGCGGAGCGGGCCATCAGCACCTGCGGCTGCGCGTAGTAGCGGGGCGCGGGTCCCGACGACCCCGAACTTTCGATCGCCTCGATGCGCACGTTCTTTTCACCGAGCCCGAGGGCCTTCGCCGCGATCACCGCGCGGTCGGCCGCGTTCTTGATCGCCTCGGCGAGGAGTTCGTCGTTCGCGCGCTGCCTCACGGCGCGCGACACCGAGAAGGCGACGCCGTCGAAGGTCATCGTGCCGCCCGCGGCCTGCATCACCTTGGAGGCGAGCGCGACGTCCTTCACCGTGACGCGGATCGACTGCTTGGCCGCCCACGCGCCGATCACGGAGGTCTCGCCCTCCTTGGCGCGCGTCATCACCGGCCAGGTCGAGAAGTCCGTGGTCTTCACGTCCACCTTGTCGCCGAAGACCTTGAGCGCTTCGAGCGCGGCGTTGCCCGCCTTCACGACCTTGTTGGAGGCGGCCGCGGAGTCGGCGTTGCGCTCCTCGACGGAGAAGGTGAGCTGCGCCTCGTCGTTGGGAAGCGTCCGCGACGCCTCGCCCGCGACGTTCATCACGAGGCCGGCCTCGGCCACCTTCGGCATCGCCGCGGCGGGCAGGGCCGCACCGGTCAAAGCGGCGGCGCAGGCCGCGGCGGCGAGCGCGCGGCGCGTCAGACGGGGACTGCGGGTTTCGGACGTGGTCATGACTTCTCTCCTCAATCAAACGGAATTCTTCCGGCCGCTGAACGGCTGTTCGTTCTTCCATCCTAAAGAAAGGCTCCGGCGGCCGCCGGTGCGGTTTTGCAAGCGAACATGTCTTCGAGTGCGCCGCGGGCGGTCCCTACGCGCTGCGCCGCCGCGCCCTGCGGAGCGCCGCCTCCCCCAACCGGACCGGGACCGGAGCGCCGCTTCACCCACGTATCTTCTGGTTACAATAGGTGTTTTTCCCTAGTTTCAAGGCCGTCAAGAAGGCGCGCCGACACTCCAAGGCCGCCCGCCGCTCCTTATCACCCGCCATGTCCACCGCAAACACTCCCGCCGCTCCCCAA
Organism: uncultured Sutterella sp.; assembly: GCA_905198475.1. Classification (GTDB taxonomy): domain Bacteria; phylum Pseudomonadota; class Gammaproteobacteria; order Burkholderiales; family Burkholderiaceae_F; genus Sutterella. The sequence goes on from CAJKCQ010000117.1 coordinate 1,323, forward strand.
TGGAGCTCGCGCCTCGGCTTCATCCTCGCCTCCGCCGGATCGGCGATCGGCCTCGGCGCGATCTGGAAGTTTCCCTTCTGGGCGGGTGCAAACGGGGGCGCCGCATTCATCATTCCCTTCATCGTCTTCACGATGACTGTGGGGCTCGTGCTGGTCGCCGCCGAAATCGCCCTCGGGCGACGCGGTCGGGGCTCGACCGTCTCGGCGATGCGCCGCGTGGGCGGGCGCGCCTGGGGCCTGATGGGGGCCTTCTCCGTCCTCACGTCCTTCCTGATCCTCTCCTACTACGCGGTCGTGGGCGGCTGGTGCGCCGCATACCTCGCCAACGCGGTGACGGGCGACGTCGTCTCGAACGACCCTGCGGCGCTGCGCGCGCAGTTCGCGGACCTCGTCTCGACGGACTGGAAGAACCTCTTCTGGTTTGCGGTCTTTCTGCTCCTCACCGCCGCGACGGCGGCGCTCGGCGTCGAGCGGGGCATCGAGCGGCTCGCGAAGTACCTGATGCCGACCCTCTTCGTGCTGATGGTGGTCCTCATCGTGCGCGGCCTCATGCTCCCCGGAGCCTGGGCGGGCGTCGAGTACCTCTTCGACTTCCGCTGGGAGTCGGTGACCGCCGCCTCCATCCGCGACGCGATGGGCTTCACCTTCTTCTCGCTTTCGTTGGGCGCCGGGGTCCTCGTCACCTACGGCACCTACGTGCCGAAGAGCACCTCCATTCCGAAGGCCTCCTTCTGGGTCGCCGTCCTCACGATCGAAGCGGCGCTCCTCTCCGGACTCATGACGATGCCCGCGGCCTTCGCCTTCGGGCTCTCGCCCGACGCGGGCCCGGGGCTCGTCTTCATCACCGTGCCGATGATCTTCGAGCGGATCCCCGCGGGCGGTCTCTTCGCGGTGCTCTTCTACGTGTGCCTCCTCGTCGCGGCCCTCACCTCGTCGGTCTCGCTCCTTGAGGTCGTGGTGGCCTTCCTCAAGAACGAATGGCACTTTTCGCGGCGCGCCGCGACCGTCACGAGCGGCGCACTGCTCTTCGTCCTCGGCTCGATCTCGGCGCTCTCCTTCGGCTCCTGGAGCGGCTTCACGCTCTTCGGGCGGAGCATCTTCGACTGCCTCGACTTCATCTGCTCGAACGTGATGATGCCCGCGGGGGGCCTCGCCGTCGCGCTCCTGATGGGCTGGAAGGTCTGGGAGACCACCTGTACCGAGCTCTCTACGCCCTCAGGCCCCGGCCCCGCGGCGCTCGAGCTGGCCCGCGTGCTCCTCGCCTACCTCTCGCCCATCCTCATCCTCGCCACGGTCTATCAGGGCGTCTTCTTTTGACCGTTTTTTTCCGTCGCCCTCCGTCGTTCCGCCCTATAGTGGCCTCTTGACCAAAAGATAGGCCTCGCGCAAGCCCCGTCCTTCAGGGCGAGGTTAGCGAGG
>CAJKCQ010000118.1 GCA_905198475.1 uncultured Sutterella sp.
CGGCTTTGAATCAGGAAGCTGAAGCCGCGAGGCTCAGCGAATCAAGAAGCTCCGGACTTCAGGCCGGAGAGTGATCACGGCCGACGAATGACAGACCCACAGGACCTTCTTCAGGAAATGCGCTCGGTGCTCGGGCGCGTGCAGACGGCCAAGGGCGTCAACCGCACGGCGCTCCCGCAGCTCGTCACCTACCGCTATGAAAGCGAGGGGCCGCTCGACTGTTCGACGGGCGCGCTCGGCTGCTCGATCATTCTCTCGGGCGAAAAGGAGGTGACGATCGGCTCGACGCGGATCGTCTACCACGCGGGCGAAGCGCTCCTTTCGGGGGCGGAGCTCCCGAGCTCCTTCCGCGCGGTGGGCGCCTCGCCCGAATCCCCCTTTCTCGCCGTCTGGGCGTCGCTCGACCGCTCGCTTCTGATGGAGTTCGCCCAAACCGTCCTGCCCGCGCGTCCCCAGCAACCCGCGCTCCAACCCTGCGCCGCGGACCCGAATGCGACCTGTTCGGCCTGCAACGTCTTCCACCCCGACCTGGAGGTCCTCGACGACTTCATGCGCCTCGTGAAGCTCCTCGAGAGCCCAGAGCAGATTCCCGTGCGCGCGCCCCTCGTGCTCCGCGACCTCCACTACCTCCTCCTCGCCGGCCCCACGCGGGAGTGGCTCCTGCCGCTCCTCTCGAGCACGGCCCCGCAGGGCGCGATCGTGAAGGCCGTGTCGTGGCTGCGCACCCACTACACCGAGTCGATCGCGATCGAAGAACTTGCGCGCATGCACGCGATGAGCACCTCGAACTTCCACCGGCACTTCAAGACCGTCACCGGCATGACACCGCTGCAGTTCCAGAAGCAGATCCGCCTCATCGAGGCGCAACGCCTGATGCTCTCGGAAAACGCCCAGGTGGCCGAAGCCGCCTATGCGGTCGGCTACGAGAGCGCCACGCAGTTCGTGCGCGAATACAAGCGCCAGTTCGGCGAGTCTCCCATGCGCGACGTGAAGCGCCGCCGCACGGCCTTCGCCGACCTCGCGCGGAGCCCCGCGCCCGCCGCCCCCTCCGACGCCGCCTGAGCACAAACATCCTTCCGCCGAAAGGAACCTTCAGATGATCGAATCCACCGTCCGCTTCGACCTCGAGCGCGAGCGCCGCATCGGGCTCCCCGAAGCCGTCTTCTGCGCCGGGAAGCCCATGAGCGTCCTGGTCGAACTCTTCACGCGCTTCTGCTCGCCCGACGCGCCCGCGATCCTCTTCACGCGGCTCGCGCCCGAGGTATTTGCGGCGCTTTCCCCCGAAGTCGCCGCGGTGTACGACTACGACCCGCTCTCGCGCACCGCCTGGAACAAGAAGCGCGAACCGCGCGCCTCGGGCGTCTGCGCCCTCGTCTCGGCCGGCAACGCCGACGCCTCGGTCCTCCACGAAGCCGCGCGCACGCTCGAATACCTCGGCTACCAAACGCGCCTCTTCGAAGACTGCGGCGTCGCGGGCCTCTGGCGCATTGAAGCGAACATCGCCGCAATCAACGCCTGCGACGTCGTGATCCTCGCGGCGGGCCTCGACGCAGCGCTCGCCTCCGTCGTGGGCGGCCTCACCGCAAAGCCCCTCTTTGCGGTCCCGACGTCTGTGGGCTACGGCGTCGCCGAACACGGCCGCACTGCGCTCTCGAGCATGCTCGCCTCGTGCGCGCCCGGAATCGGCGTCCTCAACATCGACAACGGCTACGGCGCGGCCTGCGCCGCAGCGCGCGTGCTGCGGCTCCTCGAAGGCCGCTGACGCGAAAACCCTACCTCATCCCATCCGGAACCCATCATGACCACCTCTACCGGTCCCATCCTCGCCGTCCGCATTCATGCGGGCTTCAACGCCGGCGCCTTCGTCGCGGGCCTTCTCGCCCTGAACGACCTCACCGCCGGCATGGCGGGCGCATACCTGCGCACGCTCTTTCCCGAAGTGGACTGCGGGCTCACGCTCAAGCGCCGCGACGTGCGCGGCATCTCCGGCTGGAGCGCCGCGATCCTCACGCCCCCGGAGCACGCCCACCGGCACCCCGCGGACATCCTCGACGTCTACCGCAAAAGCCGGCTCTCCGACAACGCGCTTCTTCTCGCCGACCGCGTCTGGCAGGAGCTCGTGCATGCCGAAGCGAAGGTGCACGGCATGCCGGAGAGCGAAGTCCACTTCCACGAGGTGGGCCGCATGGCGAACATCCTCGCGATCGGCCTCTCTGCGGAACTCCTCACCAAGATGGAGCCCGCGCGCATCGCCGTAAGTCCGATTCCGGTGAACGAAGGCGAGGTGAAGTGCGCCCACGGACTCGTCCCCTACCCGGCACCCGCGATGTTCGCGATGTTGGAGGGCGTGGCGGTGCGGTCCTCGTCGGGCGTGGGCGAACTCGTCACGCCGACGGGCCTTGCAGTGCTGAAGGGCTTCGGCGGCGAATTCGGGCCCTGGCCGGAAATGAAGATTGAGCGCGCGGAGCAGGTCTACGTCGAGGGCCGGGTCTTCGACGGAGCCCCGAACGGCACGCGCTTCGCCATCGGCTCACCGCTCCCCGTGATCACGGAGTGACCCGGACCTTCGGCACTGAACCCGCGACAGCGCCTTGCGAAGGCGCCGCCGCAAGCGCCTTTTTTCGGCTCCTCAGGCATAGTTGTGGGTAGCCCTGAGGAAATACCGTTTCAAATGTCCTGAGCGC
>CAJKCQ010000119.1 GCA_905198475.1 uncultured Sutterella sp.
CGCAAGGCGACAGGTCAGGAACCCCGCGACTTTAGTCGTCGGGAGTAGTCAGATCTAAAACGTCCCTCCGCAGCCTCCCACCTCCGTGCGCTCCGACTCCGCCCCTCGACCGAACCCCGCCGCCCGCTTCCTCGACCTTCTGCGCGGCCGCCTTGCGCTTGCGCTCCTCGTCGTCCTCCTGGCGCTGAGCGCCCTCGAGGCGGCGACCCACCTCGCCGGGCGCCCGTTTGACGCGGACCTCGCGTCGCTCCTGCCCGACGCGCTCGCGCCGGAGCTTTCGCCCGGACTTGAAGCCAAGCTCCGCGACCGGCTCGCGAAGAACGAATCGAATTCGATCGCCGCACTGGTCACCGTGAAGCAGGCGGGCGCCTCCGGGGCGCAGCTCGACGCCGACGCCCGCCGGGCCGCGCTCGCGTTTGAAGCGAAGCTTCTTGAAAACCCGGCGGTGCGGCGCGGGACCTTTGAGGGCGCGTCGGGGCTCCCGGCGCTCCCTCGGGCCGCGGGGAACCTCCTCACGGACGCGGACCGCCGGGCGCTCGAAGCGCTCACGGCGCTCCCCACGGAAGCGGCCGCGGAGCGCCTCGCCGCCCGGGCGGCCGCCTGCCTCTCACCTGCGTCGCCGCGGCTCCTCGGCTTCACGAACGACCCCTTCTGCACGTTCGACCATTGGCTTCTTGAACGCCTCGCCGCGCTCCCCTGGACGAAGACCACGGCGCAAGGCCGCGACTGGGTGGCGGTGAAGCGCCCGGATCCGGGTGAGCGCACGCTCCTTCTTCTCTTTTCGGCCGACGAAAAGGCGGTTGCGGCGGGCGAAGCGGGCCTCGCCCGGTCGCTCGCGGCGGCGAAGGCCGCCGCCGCAGAGGCGGCGCCGGGCGCCGATGCCCTCGCCGCGGGCGTGCCGCTCTTCACCGACGCGATCGCCTCGCGCGCCGAGCGCGAGGTGGCCATCATCGGCATCGTCTCCACGGTCGGGGTGCTCGTCGTCGCGTGGCTTCTCTTCGGGCGGTTCGCGACCGTGGCCGCCATGAGCGTCACCGTGGCGGCGGGCTTTCTGATGGCGCTCGCACTCACCTTCGCGCTCTTCGGAACGCTCTCTCTCGTCACCTTCATCTTCGGCGCGACGCTGATCGGCGTCTCGGTGGACTACTCCTCGCACTGGATGGCCTTGAAGCGCCCCGGGGAGTCGCCCTGGGAGCGGCGCCGGCGGCTCCTGACGCCGCTCCTCCTCGCGGCCGGCTCCTCGGCCGCGGCCTATGCGGCGCTGCTCCTCACGCCCCTTCCGGGCCTCAGACAGATGGCGGTGCTCGCCGCCGCGGGGCTCCTCGGGGCCCTCTTCACCGTCCTCGCGCTCCTGCCCTTCTGCGAGCGCCTGGCGCCCAAGCGCACCACGCGCCTCATGGCGAAGCTCGAAACGGCGCTCCCCCGCATCCCGCACCTCGACTCCGCCGCACTCCGGCGGCCGGCGGTCCTCGGCGCGCTCGCGCTCTTTGCAACGCTCCTCATCTTCGGCCTCACGCGGCTCGAGTTCGCCTCGGGCATCCGGGACCTCCAGGGGGCTCCGGCCTCCCTCATCGCCGAGCAGCGACAGGTCGCCGAAACGATCCGCATGCCCTCGCCCGCCCAGGCCTTCGTGATCGAGGGAGCGACAATCGACGAGGCGCTCGAAAAGGAGGTGCACCTCAGAGCGCGCCTCGCCGCCGACCCGGCGCTGCGGCACGTGACTCCGGCGGGGCTCTCCGAGTGGCTCCCGCCCGCTCTCAGGCAGAACGCCGACCGTGCGCTCGTGAGAAAAGCCCTCGATCTCGCCGAACCGACCCTCGAAGCCCTTCTCGGCGCTCGCCCCGCGGGGCCCGGCGGCCGGGCGCTCACGGAGGCCGACGTGGCGGCGACGCCCTTGAAGAGGCTCCTGTCGCAGTACGTGCTCACTGACGGAAGTTCAGCTTCCAATGGGGAAAAGAGCGGCGCGGCGCTCCTGCTCACGCTCGCCGGCGTGGCGCCAGGCGACCTCGGTCGGCTCGCGAGCGCCGCCGCGGACCTCGAGCTCCCGGGCGTGCATTTCGTCGACATCACGCGCGGGATGGGAGACGGCCTCTCGCTCTACCGCGACCGCGTGCTCGTCCTTCTTGCGCTCGGGCTCGCCGCCCTCTGGGCGGTTCTTGTGCTCCGCTTCCGGGGCGCGGCCTGGCGGGCGGTGGCGCCCACCGTCATCGGCATTCTCACGGCGGCGGCCGTCCTCGGCGCCTTCGGCATCCCCTTCACGCTCTTCGCCGCCCTCGCGATGGTGCTCCTCACGGGGCTCGGCGTCGACTACGGGATCTTCCTCACGGGGAACCCCAACGACGGCCGCACGGGCGCGGCGACCCTCTTCTCGGGGGTGACGACGATGCTCTCCTTCGGGCTCCTCGCCTTCTCCTCCACCCCGGCGCTCTCGGTCTTCGGGCTCACGGTGCTCACGGGCCAGGCGGCGATCTGGGCGGCCACACCCCTCCTGCGCCCGAAGCGGAGCCCCTTTGCCGGGCCCGCTGCGGAGCCTCCGGCCGAAAACTAAGCAACCCGATCACTGAAGTGACGGGGTTTTGATCCATTCTGACCAGGGCTT
>CAJKCQ010000120.1 GCA_905198475.1 uncultured Sutterella sp.
CAGGAACGTGAGTCACGCCAGTCGTAATTCACGAAAATCTGCGTTCGCCCTGGTGCTCGGTGCGGCCCGCTCGACTCGGAACTGGTCTTACCCGCATGTAGTTGAGGGCGGCGTTGGTCGTGAGGTTCTTCGCGACGTCCACCGAGAGGCCCGCGCCCATGCGCAGTCCCGCGCCGACCGTGGCGGTGACGTTCTTGTTGAACGCGTTCACGCCTGAGACGACGTAGGGACGGGAGGCGGCACCCGCGGCGGTGAATTCACCGCCGAACGTCGCGCCCGCTTCGGCTTCGAGCGAATAGACCTTGTCCACGCCGAGCGAACCCGTCCCGACCGCGTAGTCCTTGGCGTGGATCGTGAGGTAGGAGAGCTTGGCGAAGGGTTCGACGAAGAAGCCTTCCACCGGGCGGAGCGTCCAGCCCGCGCCCGCCGGCAGTCCTTCGGCCGCAGGCTCCCGCCCGAACATTTGATCTCAATCAGAAGGCCGGGTATGGACGCCCTAGGACGGCCCGTATCCCGGCGTGGTAGTTCGCTCCGACCTTTGCGAAAAAATCGGAGTTGCACGGCGAAAAGCCGTGCGCCGCAAAGATTTCTGCATGGCGATGGCATTGAAAAATAGTGAAAACTACGTACAATCCGTGAAATATCTCATGGGAATTCTTCTGCAGAAGCACATTTTTGGCTGAGAACCGGCTAAGATGCCGCGATACCCCCTCGGAAATAGAGGCGGCGAATAAGGGAACGGGGGCTCGGGCCTCACCCGTTCGACAAGATCCAAACACGGGAACGAAAAATGGAACTCAACCGAAACCGTTACATCGCCATCGGGTCGATGCTGTTCGCACTCTTCTTTGGTGCGGGCAACCTGATTTTCCCGGCCTCCATGGGTCAGGCTGCGGGCGAGAACGTCTGGTGGGCGCTTCTCGGCTTCTGCATCACGGGCGTCGGCCTGCCGCTTCTCGGCATCCTTGCGGTCGGCTATTCGGGCTGCCACGACCTGCGCGAAGTCGCGAGCCGCGTGCATCCGCTCTACGGGCTCTTCTACACGGTGGTCTGCTACATGGCGATCGGCCCCTGCTTCGCCATTCCCCGTACGGGCACGGTGTCCTATGAGATCGCGGTCCGCCCCTTCCTCGGCGCCGAACCTTCCGCCTTCGCGCTCGCGATCTTCCTTGCCCTCTTCCTCGGCTTCTCCGGCTGGCTCGCCGCCTCGCCCTCGAAGCTCGTGGACCGCATCGGCAAGTTCCTCACCCCGGCGCTTCTCGCGACGCTGCTCGTTCTGATCGTGATGTCCTTCATCACCCCGATGGGCGACTTCCAGCCGGCGCAGGCGGCCTACGCCACCCCGGTGGTCGCCGCGGTCCAGGGTGTGCTTGACGGCTACAACACCCTCGACGCCATCGCCTCGCTCGTCTTCGCCACCCTCGTCGTGGGCTCCGTGAAGGAGATCGGCTTCAAGGATCCGAAGACCATCTTCTCGCTGGTTGCGAAGGCCGGCATCATCGCCGGTCTGCTCCTCGCCCTCGTCTACATCTTCGTCGCCAAAATCGGCGCCGAGAGCGTCTCCGCGATCGGCATGCAGGAGACGGGCGCGCCGGTGCTCGCCGAATCCGCCAAGATCTTCTTCGGCAACGGCGGCGCGATGCTCCTCGCGGCGATCGTTCTGCTCGCCTGCATCACGACGGCTGTGGGCCTGCTCACCTGCTGCGCGGCCTTCTTCCTCGAACTCACGGGCAAGCTCACCTACGTCACCTGGGTCGTGCTCTTCGCGGTGATCTCCTACCTGATCGGCCTCTTCGGTCTGAAGACCATCATCGTCTCGACGATTCCGGTGCTGATGTTCATCTATCCGCTCTGCGTCGCCCTGATCGCGCTCATCTTCCTCCACAAGGCCTTCGGCGGCCGCCAGTGCGTCTACGCCTGGACGATGGGCTTCACCTTCGTGATGGCGCTCGTGAACGGTTTTGAGACGGCCGGCATCCCGCTCGGCGCTCTCGGCGACGCCTTCAAGGCCTACGTTCCGCTCCACACCTTAGGCCTCGGCTGGATCTCGTTCGCCGTCGTGGGCTTCGTGATCGGCCTCATCTGGAAGGCCGTGGTGCCGGCGAAGGCGGCGGCCGAACCCAAGGCCCGCGCCGCCTGAGCGCAGCGCTTCAGTTCTCCCGGGCGGTGAATCCGCCGCCTGGAGGAACTGACCCCCAGAGTTCAACACCTCGCTTCAAAGGCGGCTCTCTGCAGAGGCCGCCTCTTTCTTTGCCCGCAGCGCTTCGAAGGCCTGCGGGCGCTTGAGGGTCGGTTCCTCCGCCGCCCGCCCGGAGCCGGCCGCCGCAGCGCACCCAAAAGCCCCCGGAACCTGCGGGTCCCGGGGGGGGGGGGCTCGGACTTCCTGATCGGAGGGCGGCGCTTCTCGAAGGGCCGCCTCGCTCAGAAGGAACGGCGGTTGGCACTTGTGAACGAGGCCGATGCCGAATTCACGGAATCCGCCGCAGGAAGTCCCTAAATTCATTCATGGGGAGGAATGCGGCGCACCCGATGAAATTGCAATAAATCCATGCTGAGGATCATGCCGTGCAGCTTGGAGAAATTTTGATCCTGTAGTC
>CAJKCQ010000121.1 GCA_905198475.1 uncultured Sutterella sp.
TGCTCGCCGGGCATCACGTCCGTAGTCTCAACTTCACCCCGGGAACTTAGGATAAATTCGTGGGCTCCCTCGGCCGGTTTTCGTGGGGGAATTCCGCCGGCGCCTCGACGTGCGGCGCGCGAATCTCCACGCCCGCCGCGTGGGCGTCCTCGTGATCGTGGGCGAAGCCGAGGAGCAGGAGCGACAATGCGCCGCCCGCGAAGACGAAGGCGAGGCGGGCGAGGTTCACGCGCAGCCCCGCGCACCCTTCAAACGCTTCTGGGAGAAGTGCAAAAAGCGTGATGTACGTGAAGGAGGCCGCAGACATCGCGAGCGCATAGGGCAGCAGCCCCTCGAAGAACCCGACGGCCGCGAGCCCGGCGAAGCCGCCGAAGACGGCCGCCAAAGCCGTGCCGAGGCAGAAAAGCACCGCCGCGCGGCTTGACCTTCCGGCCGAGCGCAGGATCACGAGGAACCCGGCCTGCTGCGGGAGCTCATGGGCGAGGACGGCGAGGGCCGCGAGCCACCCGGCGCGTTCGCTCACGAGAAAGGTGGTGGCGATCAGCACGCCGTCCACGAAGCCGTGAAGGGCCGCCGCCGAGAAGAGCCCGGGGAGGCTCTGCGCCGGCGCCGGGCCGCAGTCCGCGTGCCCGTGTCCGGCGTGACCCGCACCGATGAGCCGTCCGAGGACGAAGAAGACCGCAACCGTGAGGAGCATCGCGAGCCCGAGCCGGTGCGGATCCGCCCCCGCGGCCTCGAAGGCCTCGGGGAGGAGGTGCGTCAACGCCATCGTGAGCAAAAACCCGCAGGCACCCGCAAGGAGCGCGTCGGCCGAGCGCGCCAGAGGCTTCGCTACGAGCCAGAAGGCGCAGCCGAGCGCGAGCGCGCGGGTAGTGGCGTTCGCGAGAAAAACCTCAAGAATCAATAGGATGCTCATGAGCCGCCCTGGGTATTGTGGAAAAAACGTAGGGAGGAATGCTTGGTCTGCGGGGAAACTGCATTCGGTGGAACCCGCATTCTGCACCTTTCTGCCTAGAAACGACCTTCCGACCTTCCTTCCCCGCAGAAAACTCCGAAACGCCCGATTTTCAGTCAATCTGGACCGAGTCGCTCCCATCGGGCGGGATTCCGAATTTGACATAAGGCAAGAAATCTGCAGACGGCTTTACAAACGTTTCGTTACAACCCCTCGGATAAATGTGAGTTTTTGCCTCCTCCGCTCCCTCCAAAAGCCCGCTTTACGTACCAATACTTAATAAATCTGATTGATTCTACGGAAATTCCCGATCATATAATCGAATCAAGTCAGAGAGCCTGTATGAGGGCTTCTGCAGGCCTGTTGGGCATGCGCGCCCTCCGGCTTCTCTCACCCAATCTCACGCCCATCCCGGGCGCAGGAGAAATTTCATGGCATGTAAGTGCAAGATATCGCTAGCGTGGCAGATGATGATCGGCCTCGCACTCGGCGTGGTGGTCGGCGCATTCGTCGACACCTCGTTTGCTCAGACCTACCTCCAACCCCTCGGCACGCTCTTCATCCGTCTGATCCGCATGGTGGTCGTTCCCCTCGTGGTCGCCACCATCATCGCCGGTGCGGCGGGCATTTCCGATACCTCCAAGCTCGGCCGCGTCGCAGTGAAGATCCTCATCGTCTACGGCGTGACCACGGCCATCGCGGTCGCGATGGGCCTGCTCTTCGCGAACCTGATCCAGCCGGGTCTCGGCCTCAACCTCTCGACCGACGGCCTCGCCGCCAAGGCCGTGAAGGCCCCGGCGCTCTCCGACACGCTCCTCAACATCGTGCCGATCAACCCGATGGAAGCCATGGCCAAGGGCTCCATGCTCCAGATCATCTTCTTCGCGGTGATCTTCGGCTTCGGTCTTGCGGCCCTCGGCGAACGCGGCAAGCCCGTGCTCCACTTCTTTGAAGTTGTGGGCGACGTGATGATCCGCGTCACCGGCTACGTGATGCGCTACGCCCCGATCGGCGTCTTCGGCCTCATTTCCTTCACGGTTGCCAAGCACGGCCTCTCGGTGCTGCTGCCGCTCTTCTCGCTCATCGTGACGTCCTTCCTCGCGACGGCGACCCTCGTGATCGTGATTCTTCTGCCGATGGTCGCCATCTTCGGCAAGACCGGTCCGGTGAAGTTCTTCAAGGGCATCTTCGAGCCGTGGCTCGTCGCCTTCACGACGTGCTCGTCGGCCGCCGCGCTCCCGGCGAACCTCAATGCCGCCCGCAAGCTCGGCGCCTCGAAGGCGATCGCCTCCTTCTCGATTCCGCTCGGCAACACGATCAACATGAACGGCA
>CAJKCQ010000122.1 GCA_905198475.1 uncultured Sutterella sp.
ACCTTTCCAATCTTGACTTAACTCAAACCATCGACACATTTAATCGGAAACTCCCTGCTCGCCCTCACGGACATCGTGGGCGCCGCGAATCCCTTCCTCGCGATGATGATGATCGGCGTCGGGTTCGAGCTTCACCTCGACCGCAAGACGGTGACGCGGATTCTCGGCGTCCTCCTCAACCGCTACGCCGTCGCCCTCGTGCTCGCGCTCCTCTTCTACAACTTCGCGCCCTTCGACGCCGAGGTGAGGAAGGTCCTCACGATCATCGCCTTCGCGCCCTTGTCGGCCGTCTGCGCGATCTTCACCGCGCAGTGCTTCAACGACGTCGGCCGCGTGGCGCTCTCCTGCACGATCAACTCGCTCTCGATCGTCTGCTCGATCGCCTTCATGACGACGCTGATGCTCTGGCTCTGATCGGCGGCAAGATTTGTCACACAAATCGCCCGCTCGCCCGGTCGGAGCAAAGCGCTTCCGTCCCAAGCGTTTTTCTCTACAATCGCATGCTTGCCGCATCCGCACGGTGAACTCGCCCTTGGTCCAAAAGCCCCCGGCGGTCGCCAGGAGCGGTGCTCCTTCTCCAGCACGTCCTTTCTCACGACAAAGACAATGACGCAAGCCACTCAGCCCGCCGCCGCGGCCGATCAGACGATCGACGCCGCCCGCGCCGCCGCCAACGCCGCCTCGGGCGACTTCGGCGCCAAGGACATCGACAACGCCGCCGACGCGATCATTGACACCACGCACTGGTTCGGGCGGTTCTTCGAGAGCCTCTTCGCGAACCTCACCTGGGAGAACGTGATCCTGCAGGTGATCATCGTCGTGATGAGCTTCGTGCTCGGCATCTGGCTCTCCAACCGGGCCCGCACGCGCATCGAGAAGTTCCGCCCGACGGCGGCCGCAGCCGGGGTTGCCGTGCACTTGAAGCACCTCTTACTCGGGCTCCTCGAGAACGTCTCCTTCGGCCTCATCGCGGGCTCGATCCTCGCGCTCTCGGCCTACGCGATGGTGACGCTCGGCGACTACACGGCCGAGTCGCTCGTGGTCTGCCGGATCTTCTACAACCTCTTCTACGCGTACTCACTCCTCTCAATCGTGATCGCGTTCATGCAGACGGCTTTGGGCGGCAACATCATCACGCCGAGCCTGCGCCGTTCGATCACGGTGGTCTTCTGGTCGCTCGCCGTGCTTCAGTTCTTCGGCGTTCTCGGGCAGCTCGTGGACATCCTCGACACCACGCGCATTCCGATCGGCAAGGGCGACATGACGCTCTGGAAGCTCGTGATTGCGATCTTCTCGGTGCTCCTCACGCTCGCCATCGCCAACTGGATCTCGAACATCATCGGGCAGGTGATCCACGGCGCGCACACGCTCTCGCCCAACCAGAAGGTCGTGCTCACCCGCATCGTGAGCGTGGGACTCATGGTCCTCGCCGTGATCATCGGTCTCGGCACGGTCGGCATCGACCTCACGATCCTCTCGGTCTTCGGCGGCGCCTTGGGCGTCGGCCTCGGCTTCGGCTTGCAGAAGATCGCCTCGAACTACGTCTCGGGGTTCATCATCCTGCTCGACAAGTCCGTGAAGATCGGCGACCTCGTGGTGGTCGGGGGCTTCCGCGGCAAGGTGACCGAGATCAACACGCGCTTCACGGTGGTGCGCTCGGCGGACGGCATCGAGAACATCGTCCCGAACGAAACCTTCGTCACCACCGCCGTGCAGAACCTCTCCTACACCGACGAGGCGAGCACCGTCTACGTGGAGATCTCGGTCGCCTACGGCGCCGACGTGGACCGCGCCCTCGCGATCATGTTGGAGGAAGGCAAGCGCGAGCGTCCGCGCATCGCCAAAGGCCGCACCCCCTGGGCCTATGTGGACGGCTTCGGCGACTCCGGCATCAATCTGAAGCTCGCCTTCTGGCTTGCCGACCCCGTGAACGGGTCCGCCGGCATCCGCACCGCGATCGAGCTCGCCATCTACAAGCGCTTCAGCGAGGAGGGGATCGAAGTCCCCTACAATCGCCTCGAGCTCGTCCTGCGCGACGCGCCCGCGGTCGTGAAAGTTGAGAACGCCAAGACTTCCGCCTAAAGCGGCGCGCCCACCGTCGCGCCCAATCGGGTAGGAGGCATGGGATTAATTCCGGGTATGTAAAGGGAACTGCCAAATATTATCTGCCCAGAAGTAAAGCTTCCTGAAACCGCTTGC
>CAJKCQ010000123.1 GCA_905198475.1 uncultured Sutterella sp.
GGTCGGCATTCCGCTCGAAGCCGTGGCGCTCATCGCCGGCATCGACCGAATCCTCGACATGATCCGCACGTCGATCAACGTGGTGGGCGACGTCGCCGCCGCTGTGGTGGTGACGAACCTCGAGGGCGACCTCGGGAGCGAACCGCTCGAACCCGGCGAGGCCTGATCAAGGTCCGCTCAAAATGACGGGGGCGGCGGCTGCACCGCTCCTCGTCTTCCTCCCGGCTCGGAGTTCCTTCACTGAAGCTCCGGGTTTTTGTTATTTTTGTATTGACGGCGGGTGACCCGCGGGGGGACGCCGGGCGCCGCCGTTGCTGGCTCGGTCGCCACGCTTCTCGCCGCGAACGCGCAGGCGAAGGTCAAGAACCCGCTGCCCGCCGCCAAGGTGAGCGCCAAGCGCTGCGTTCTCGTCCGGTCGAGCTCGCGTTATCACAATGTCGGGCTACCTTGACTTCTGCGGCGACCAGTACGAACGTCTGTTTGAAGGCGAAAAGCCAACGCTCCTCTTCATTTCGTATGCGAAGGTCGCCGGCACGTACGACGGCTACGAAGAGCAGGTTCAGAAGGCCTTCACTCCCTACGGCCACAAGGTCGTTTCGTTCCATCACTTCAAGGAACCCGTCAAGGCCGTGAAGGAGGGCGAGGCGATCGCCGTCGGCGGCGGCAACACGTGGGCGCTCGTCACCCGCATCTATGAGGCAGGCATCATGGACGTGATCCGCGACTGCGTGAATTCGGGTGAACTGCCGTACTGCGGCTAGTCGGCCGGCGGCAACATTTGCTGCCCGACGCTGCGCACGACGAACGACATGCCGATCGCCGAGCCGCCGTCTTTCAACACGTTCGGCTTCATCCCCAGACGAATTCGCACTTCATCGCCGTGAGCGGCACGCAGGGCCTCAACAACGAAACCCGCGAAGACCGTTTCGAAGAGTTCCTCTATTACAACCGCGGTGAAGAGGTGATCGGCCTGCCCGAAGGCACGGCGCTCTTCGTCACGGGCGAGCACGACTGCGAAGTCATGGGCCCGAAGGACGCCGAGAGCCTGTATTGGTTCTGCCAGAACCCGAAGCCTCTGACGCTGGAGCGCATCCCGCTCGGCGCCAAGTTCGACCTCCGCCGCATCGTTCCGGGCGGCAAGCTCTGTGAACGGTCGACCCGCCCGGCGGCCCGCCTTCGTCGTGATTGACGACGGGAGGTTTGAAAAATCGGGTAGGAGGCATGGGATTAATTCCCATGCCATCCTCCCACACCACCGTACGTACGGGTCCGTATGCGGCGGTTCTTAGTAGCGGGGCTTGACGCCCCTTCAGTTACTCCATGCCGTGAAGGTCCCGACGAGTCCAAGCCAGGTCCATCCCTGTTTTGCCAGGCAATCGTTGCCGAGTGCGAGCGTCAGGATGGGACTGTTGGAGATTCGCCAGTAGCCCTTGCTGCTGTTCGCCCACATCCAGGCCCGTTCTTCGCTGATACCGAGCTTCTTCAAGACTGCGAATCTAGTCCGCACGCGCTTCCACCGTTTCCAGTAGAGCATGCGGATCCGTCGCCGGATCCACTCGTCCGTGCCCACAACCCACATTCGGCACCGGGCCAACTTGAAGTACTCGCACCACCCTACGAGGAACGTGCGCAGACCCGACGTGAATTTGTCGAGGCTCTGCCCTCGGTTCCTCTTCAGGATGTCGCGGACCTTTTCCTTGAACTTGGCCTTGGTCTTGCGGTGGATGGTCGGCAGGATTCGCTTCCCCGCGCGGCTGAAGCCATACCCGAGAAACTTGAGTCCAGGGTCGCCGATGTAGCAGACCTTGGACTTCTCCCGGTTGACCTTCAGCAGCAGCTTCGTCTCGATGAACCTTGTGATCGACTCGAACACCCGCTCGGCGGCCCGTCGTGTGCGACAGAAAATCATCATGTCGTCGGCGTACCGCGTGAAGTGCAGTCCCCTTGCCTCCAACTCCTTGTCAAGCCGGTCCAGCAGGATGTTGGCGAGGATCGGGGAGAGCGGGCCGCCTTGAGGCGCACCTTTGTCTCTCTTCTCAAGTCCCGCCTCCGTCTGCACGTCGGCTCGAAGGAAGCGATGGATGAGCGAGATCACCCGCCCATCATCAATGTCGTCGGAGAGGATCTGCACCATCTTCGAGTGGTTGATCGTGTCGAAGA
>CAJKCQ010000124.1 GCA_905198475.1 uncultured Sutterella sp.
TGAGCGTTGGTCAAGTGGAGAATCCCCGTCCTTCAGGGCGGGGAGTGCGTCAAGGACGCGGAGAACCTCGCCGAGTCCCTGATGAACGAGGTCTTCACGATCCGCACGACCGACATCCAGAAGGCCAACTTTTTCGCCAACCGCTCGAAGAAGGACTGATGCGGGCCGTCACCGGCATTTCTTCGGTCTTCATCCGTGAGGGCTGAGGCGGCTCGCCGGTGAACCGGGGGAATGAACGGGGCGCTCCCAAAAGGGGCGCCCCGTTTTGCATTCTCAGGCGGCGCACGGGTCCTTCGTCGCCGCCTTCCGGTCGCAGCGCTCCCCCAAAAATCCCTCATCTCTGCGCGCGGCGCGGCGTTTTGGCGGAATGCAGGAGCTTGGCGTGCGTAAAATGCACTTTTTCGCCGCGCGCGGAGGGCGTCTCGGAATCCCCCGCGCAAACGGCTTGGACGGCAAGACAACAAGAAGGACAACTGATGGAACGACAAACCTGGAGCAGCCGCCTCACCTACATCCTCACCGTGGCGGGCGCCACGGTGGGCTTCGGCGCCACCTGGCGCTTTCCCTATCTCGTGGGTGAGAACGGCGGCGGCGCGTACGTGCTGATGTTCATCTTCGTGATGCTCCTCGTGGGCATCCCGATCATCCTCGTCGAGAACGTGATCGGACGTCGCGCCCAGGCCAACAGCGTGGACGCCTTCCTCCCGAAGGGCTCGAACTACCCGCCCATCTGGAAGGTCTTCGGCTACACGGGCCTCATCGGCGCCTTCGGCATTCTCTCCTACTACATGCCCTTAGGCGGCTGGGTGATCTCCTACATCTACCATCTCTTCCTCGGCATGCTCGGGCTCCCCGGCGGCCTCGACCTGTCGGTGCCGGTCTCCAAGGAGTTGACGAGCGCCTTCTACCACGAGAGCATCGAGCACTCGCCCTGGGGAATCACGATCGCCACGGCCTTCTTCGTGTGGGCCAACTGGGTGATCCTCCGCAAGGGCATCATCGCGGGCATCGAGCGTTCGGTGAAGTTCCTGATGCCGCTCCTCTTCATCTGCCTGATCGTGATGGTGATCCGCAACCTCACGCTCGAGGGCGCCTGGGAGGGCGTGCACTTCTACCTGATGCCCGACTTCAGCAAGCTCTCGGGCAAGCTCTTCCTCGACGTCCTCGGGCAGGTGTTCTTCGCCCTCTCGCTCGGCTTCGGCGTGATGATCACGCTCTCGAGCCACCTGAAGAAGAGCGAGAGCATGGTGAAGACCGCCGTGATCACGGGCGTCATCAACACCGTGATCGCCGTGCTCGCGGGCTTCATGATCTTCCCGTCGCTCTTCAGCGCGGGCCTCTCGCCCGACTCGGGGCCCTCGCTCGTCTTCAAGACGCTCCCGATCGCCTTCTCGCACATGGCGTTCGGCAACTTCTTCGCGATCGTCTTCTTCCTTCTTCTCGTGATCGCCGCCCTCACGACCTCGATCACGATCTACCAGGTGATCATCTCGGTCCTGCACGAGAAGTTCGGCTTCATCTATGAGAACGCGATCAACACGACGCTTGCGGCGGTCTTCATCCTCGGCAACGTCCCCTGCATCCTCTCGAACGGGCCCTTGGCCGACGTGCGGATCCTCAACCGCTCCGTCTTCGACGCCTACGACTTCATCTCGGGGAACATCTGCTTTGTGGTGACGGCCCTGGGCGCGACGCTCTTTGCGGGCTGGGTGATGAAGGGCGCGGCTTTGGACGAAATCACCAACGGGGGCACGCTCAAGGGCGCGGTCTACGGCGCTTGGTTCACCTACGTCCGCTGGGTGATTCCGGTTGTGATCCTCGCGATCTTCGTCTACGGCCTGATCCCACTTTTCAGGTGATTCCCGGAGACGAGATCCATCAAGCGCCGGCAACGCCTCCTTCCCTGGAGGCGCGTCGGCGCTTCTTCATGGAAACGCCGCAAGGAAACATCTGACTTCAGGCAGTTCCCATAAACGAGCGCGGACGAAGCTCGTCAGCCTGTGGGGCCTGAGCAGGGCGAACGCATCAACCAGGCCTAGCTCAATAAATATCTGAGCCGGCCTATTTTTTTCTTGACAATCTCCCGTATGCAGAGTATACTTCTGTATACGGGAGGTTTCCATGCATCACTTCAACACGCCACGT
>CAJKCQ010000125.1 GCA_905198475.1 uncultured Sutterella sp.
ACCAACGGCAGCTCCAGAATGCAGGTGGGAGTAGTGGTCTTCATGAGAATAGATTGTCCCACTAACATTCCGGTCTCGCTAACTTCGCCCTGAAGGACGGGGCTTGCGCGAGGCCTATCTTTTGGTCAGATGCGCCAAGAGAGGGCGGTGCACATGCGCCATTTCCGTGCATTCAGGGCTCCAGTGCACCGTGCTTCGACGGAACTGCGCGCTTGAGCGGTGCTTCGGCGCCCTCACCTTCCGCGCCGCTCTAGGGAGATCTGCGCATGCGGTTCGGCTTCGCGTCAAGGTGAGGCGCTTTTGCGGACGCTCGAGGGGAGCGGGCTTTCCAAAACGCGTCTTTGGCACGCGGTTCGCTTCTTCAATGGTTTCAGGCGGAGCCAACGCATTGCGCCCGCCACCCGCCGCAGACGGTCCGCCCCCGCGGGGCCGTCCGGCGTCAGAAAGAAGGAAGATTTCCAAATGTCAGCCGACCTCACCGCTCACGCCGCCCCCACATCACCGCCCGCCAATGCGGCCCCCGCTCCCGCTGCGGAGACGACGCCGCAGCCGGGGTTCTTCAAGCGCTACGGGCTCGTCTTCGCCTTCCTTGCGCTCGCCCTCATCTGCCTCGCTCCTGAGCAGCAGGGCCTCACCACGGCCGGACAGCGCATGATCGGCATCATGGTCTTCGCCGTGATCACCTGGTCCACCACCGCCGTGTCGTTCCCGGTTTCGGCGGGCCTCATCATGGCCCTGATCGCCGTCCTGGTGGGGCTCTCCCCCAAGGTGGACGGCTCCGGGATCATCGGCACGACGGCCGGCATGAAGACCGCGCTCACGGGCTTCTCCTCACCCGCCTTCTGCCTCGTGGGCGCCGCGCTCTTTCTCGCCTCGGCGATGATGCGCACGGGGCTCGACAAGCGCATCGCGCTCTTCACGCTCTCCAAAATCGGCGCCACGCCCAACCGCGTCGTGATCGGCATCATCCTCTGCGGCTTCATCCTCTCCTTCTTCGTGCCTTCGACCACCGCCCGCGTCGCCTGCCTCGTGCCGATCGTGATCGGCATGATCCGCGCCTTTGGACTGCAGATCCGCTCGACCTTCGGGGCGCTCCTGATGATCACCGTCGCGCAGGTGGACAGCGTCTGGAACGTCGGCATCAAGACGGCTGCGGCGCAGAACATGGTGGCGGTCAACTTCATCCGCGACATCACCGGTCAGGAGATCTCCTGGCTCGACTGGTTCATCGCCGCCGCGCCCTTCGCCGCGATGATGTCGGTGATCCTCTACTTCGTCGTCACGCGCCTCCTCGGGCGCCGCGTCGAGCCCTTCAAGGGGGGCGAAGCGGCCGTGCGCCGTCAGCTCGCCGCCCTCGGCCCCTTGACCGTCAATGAATGGAAGCTCACCGCCGTCTCGCTCGTGCTCCTCTTCCTCTGGGTGACTGAGAAGAAGCTCCATCCCTTCGACACCACGACCACCACCGTCTGCGCGATCGCCTTCCTGATGCTGCCGCGCGTGGGCGTGATGGACTGGAAGAGCACGGTGAACACCATCAATTGGGGCACGGTGCTCGTCTTCGGCGTCGGCATCTCCCTGGGCTCCGCGCTGCTCTCGACCAAAGCCGCGCAGTGGCTCGCCAACTGCATCGTCCACGGCTTCGGGCTCGCGGGCTCGACGCCCCTCGTCGTCGTCGCCGTGATGGCGGCCTTCCTCATCATCGTGCACCTCGGGTTCGCGTCCGCCGCGGGCCTCGCCTCGGCGATCATCCCGATCATCATCGCTGTCCTGGGCGAACTCTCGGACCCGAACGTCAACATCCTCGGCATGACGATGATCCTCCAGTACGTGATCAGCTTCGGCTTCATCCTCCCGGTGAACGCCCCGCAGAACATGATCGCCTACTCGACCGGAGCGTTCGACGTGAAGACCTTCGCCTTCACCGGCATCGTCCTCACGTTCGCGGGCTACGCCCTGATCCTCCTCCTCACCTCGACCTACTGGCACTGGCTCGGGCTCGCCTAAGCAACCCGATCACTGAAGTGACGGGGTTTTGGTCCATTCTGACCAGGGCTTTTCCGGGCAGCATCGGCTTTCGCTTCGCCACAGGGA
>CAJKCQ010000126.1 GCA_905198475.1 uncultured Sutterella sp.
CAGATCTACCACTGAAGAGGTGTTTTAGGTAGTGCCGCGATGTGGGAAACTTTTATTCAGGGCAGAATGTTGTCCGGCCAATCCCTTCAACATCCACCCCGCGTGCACGGGCTCCCCCCGTCCACGCTTGCGGAACACCCACGCGCGCCATGCTTCAAGGAAAACGCATCACCCTCATCGTCACGGGCGGCATCGCCGCCTTCAAGAGCTGCGAAGCGGCGCGTCTTCTGATGAAGTCGGGCGCTGAAGTAACGGCCGTCCTCACCGAGCACGCCGCGGAGTTCGTCACTCCCCTCACGTTCGAGGCGCTCACCGGGCGCCCGGCCCTCACGACGGAGTGGGCGAAGCACCCCGGCGGCCCCATGCCCCACATCGACCTCGCGCGCACCTCAGACCTGATCCTCGTGATGCCCGCGACCGCGAACATCATCGCCAAGGCCGCCCACGGCATCGCCGACGACCTGGCGAGCACGCTCCTTGCGGCGCGCCGCTCGCCCGTGATCTTCGTGCCGGCGATGAACGAGGCGATGTGGAAGGCGCCCGCGGCCGCGCGCAACGTCGAGGCGCTGCGCCTTGACGGCGCGGTCTTCCTCGGCCCCGTGCCGGGGCTGCAGGCCTGCGGCGACAAGGGGCCCGGGCGCATGATGGAGCCCCGGGAAGTCGCCGAATTCATCGAGGGCTTCTTCGCGCCGAAGGTGCTCGCGGGCAGACGCGTCCTCATCACGGCCGGCCCCACCTACGAGGCGATCGACCCGGTGCGCGGCATCACGAACCGCTCGAGCGGCCGCCAGGGCTTCGCCCTCGCGCGCGCCGCGCGCGACGCCGGCGCCGAGGTGACCTTGGTCGCCGGCCCCGTCTCGCTCTCCGCCCCCGTGAACGTGCGCCGCATCGACGTCGTCTCTGCGCGCGAGATGGACGCGGCCGTGCAGGAGGAGCTCGACGGCGGACCATGCGACCTCTTCATCGGCGTCGCGGCCGTCGCCGACTGGCGCCCGGGCGCCGTCGCCGAGCGCAAGCTCAAGAAGACCGTGATGGGCGTGCCCGCCCTCGCCGACCTCATCTGGGTCGAGAATCCCGACGTGCTCACGCGCGTCGGCACCCGCCCCAATCCCCCGGTCACGATCGGCTTCGCCGCCGAGACGGCCGAAGGCGCGGTGCTCACCGCCTTCGCGCGCGAGAAGTGCATGAGAAAACACGCCTCCTTCATCGTCGCGAACGACGCGCGCCGCGCGCTCAACGCCGACACCAATGAAATCCGCATCGTGGGTCCGGACTCCGAACGGGTCTTCGGACCGGCGACAAAGCTCGAGTGCGCGCACTTCATCCTCGAGTGCGCCGCGGAGCTCCTCGCGAAGCGCCCGCGGCAGGTCTGAGCAGACCGCCCCTTCGGGCAGAATTCATTCCTTTCAACCTCTTTAGAGTAGAAGCCTCATCCATGCAGATCGACCTCAAGATCCTCGACCCGCGCGCCGCCGCGCACCTTCCCCGCTGCGCCACGCCGGGCTCCGCGGGCGTGGACCTGCGCGCCGTCCTGGACGCACCGGTGACCGTGCTCCCGGGCGAAACGGTTCTCATCCACACCGGGCTCGCCATCCACATCGCCGACCCGGGCTACGCCGCCCTCATCCTTCCGCGCTCCGGGCTCGGGCACAAGAAGGGCATCGTGCTCGGCAACCTCGTGGGCCTCATCGACAGCGACTACCAGGGCGAACTCATGCTTTCGATCTGGAACCGCGGCATCGCCCCCTATGAGGTGAACCCCGGCGAGCGCCTCGCGCAGCTCGTGGTGGTGCCCGTGGTGCAGCCTGAATTCCGCCTCGTGGAGTCGTTCGAGGCCTCCGAGCGCGGCGAAGGGGGCTTCGGTTCGACGGGCGTGGGCTGACCCGCGCAAGAAGCGCCCTTCTAATTCAACAAGATCGCCGCAGGAGTCCCCTTCCTTCAGGTGGGGGAGGAATGCGGCG
>CAJKCQ010000127.1 GCA_905198475.1 uncultured Sutterella sp.
CGCGAGGCTCAGCGAATCAAGAAGCTCCGGCCTTCAGGCCGGAGAGTGATCACAGGCCGGCCGGGCATTTCGCCCGCGCCGCTCCGTCCGCTTCTCCGGTCCGCGCCCGAGCGGCGCGGGATCGAGCGCGGCCTCTCTGCGGGATCGAGTGCGATCCCGCCCAAGGGAAGGATGATGCCCGCACGACTTGGCGGCCGCGGCTGGCCGGCGCCGACCGGCCGGAAGCGGCCGGTGCGGGAAGAAGGAAGATCAGGCCTCGGCGTCCTCGTCCTCCTCGTCGTCGCCGAAGAGAAGCTTGTCGAGCGCCTCGTGCTCGGCCAAGGTCATGCCGCGGGCCTGCGTTTCGGCAAGGCTCCCCTCGAGCACGCGGATCTCCGGGCGGCGCCCGGCGTGGAGCGTGAGCTCCACCGCGGCCTCGAAGGCGTCCTCGTGGCCCGGGACGTCGTTGGCGAGCCGCCCCTTCACGACGCGCCCTTCGACAGCCTCCGTCTGGAAGGCGCTCAGATACGCGTCGTGATCTTCCGGCGCCACCTCGGCCCAGACGCCCCAGGTGAAGGCGCCGGGCTCCTCGGTGAAGGGCACTTCAACGACGCCGAAGAGAAAGCGCTCTCCCGTTTCGAGCGCGGCGAAGTCCTCGTTGAACTTCCCGGCGGCGTAGCGGCCGACGTAGTCGAGCTGCCAGAGGCAGTCGGGGAGCTTCATCTGAATGTCGCGGCAGAGGCCCTCGTTCTCTTCGTCCTCAGCGGGCAGATCGGTGTATTCGCTCATGACGGCGTCTCCATAAATATTGCGTTCGCCGAAACTATAGCCCGGGCGGAGGAGGCGCATACTTTTTGCACCGCCCCGCAGGTCCCGTCACTCTCCCGCCCATGACCCTTTTTCTCCACCACATCGCCCTCTGCGCGCCGCTTTTTCTCCTCGTCTTCCTCGGCTGGGGGCTCGTGCGCGCCCGCATCTTCTCGAACGACGTGACGAAGGCCCTCGGCGCCTTCACCTTCCGGCTGCTCATGCCGACGCTGCTCTTCAAGCTCCTTTCGAACCTCTCGGAGATGCCGCCCATCGACTGGCGCGTGCTCATCGCCTTCTTCGGCTCGTGCGCGGTCGTCTACCTCGGCGGCCGCGCCGCAGTGCGCCGCCTCTTCTCGACGGACGCCGCGGGCACCACCGTCCTCGCGATGGCGGGCATCTTCGGCAACAACGTGCAGTTGGGCGTCCCCATCGTGCAGCTCTCGCTCGGCGACGCGGCGATGCCCACCATCTCGGTGATCATCCTCTTCAACGTGCTGCTCCTCTGGACGGTGGCGATCGCCTCGGTTGAATTCGGCCGCCACGGGCGGATCCGCAACCCGCGTGAAGTGCTCGCCCCCATGCTGCGGGTCTTCCGCAACCCGCTCGTCGTCGCGATCCTCCTCGGGTGCGCGTGGAGCTTCACGGGACTGAAGCTCCCCGACTTCGTGCAGAAGAGCGTGGACCTCGTCGCCGTCGCAACGACGCCGATGTGCCTCATCGTGGTCGGCATGGGCCTCGCGCGCCACAACTTCTCGGCGGCGCTCCCCAAGGGGCTCTTCGTCACGGCGGTGAAGCTCGCCCTGCAGCCCTTCATCGTCTGGCTCATCGCCCGGGCGCTCGGCCTCGGAGAACTCGAAACCAACGCCGCGACTCTGATGGCGGCGCTGCCCGTCGCGATCAACATCTATCTGATGGCGCAGGACTTCGACGCCGAGGAGGGGGGCGCGAGCAACGGCATCTTCGTCTCGACCCTCATCTCCGCCGTCACGGTGCCCCTGACGCTCACGCTGCTCGGGGTCGCGCCCTGACGGCGGCGCCCCTCCCCGGGGAAAGAAAAGCGGCGTACTTCCTCGAGAGCGTCCCGGAGAAAAGTTCATTCGCGCTTGCGCGCGTCGCCTTATACCCCCGCCATGAATGACGGGGCTTTACGGCTCGGTTTGG
>CAJKCQ010000128.1 GCA_905198475.1 uncultured Sutterella sp.
TCCTCACCGATATATGTTTCATCTTGAGAATTCGTGCCGCATTCCTCCCCCACCTGAAGGAAGGGACTCCTGCGGCAATCCTGTTGAACGGCGCGAAGTCGGCAGACGTCTGGCGGCGCTTCGGTGCGCCGACGCTCTCGCCCAATCGGCTCGCCCGGCTCCGGGTTGAAGTCTGTCCTTCTACGAGCCCCGCCAACGCCCGGTGGCGTCGTGAAGATCTCGTGCGGGTCTGGCGCGCCGCGCTTCTCGGGTGATTGTCCACACGCCGCCCTCCCGGGTTGTCCACAGCCTTTTCATGGATTGCCTAAATTATAGGCAGTCGAAGACGGGCCGTCTTTCTAGGCGAAGGAGACTTTTCCACAGGCTTCTCCACCCGAGTTGTGCAGAAAGATTGTGGAAAAGGAGGAGGCCCGTCGACGGGGCGGAGAGCGTTTCGGGCGCGAACTTTTCCTACAAAAACAGGGCGGTTTCCTTGAAAAGAAGCGAACGGCCGAAGTCGCCTCCGTCCGTCCGTCCGTCGTCCGTCTGTTGGAAAAGGTCTTCTGCGCGGAGCCTATCGTCCGAGCGCCGCCTTCGCAGCCGCTTCGCCCGCGGCGCGCCCGGAGGTCCAGGCGATCAGGAGCCCCGTGCCCGGCTCATAGACGCGGTTGTAGAAGGCGCGGTTCGCCATCTCGCCCACGGCCCAGAGGCCGGGGACGGGCTTCCCGGCGGCGTTGAGGACGCGCCATTGTCCGTCGGTCTTCACGCCGCCCAGCGTGCCGCCGATCACGGGCTTCACGCGCACGGCGTAGAAGGGCGCCTTGGTGAGGGGCGTGAGGTTCCCCGGGGCCTTCCCCATCACGGTGTCGCGCCCTTGGGCCGCATCGGCGTTGTAGCGCTCCATCGTCTTGGCGAGGTTCTGCGCGGGCACGCCCATGCGGCGCCCGAGCTCCTCCCAGGTGTTGCTGTTCACGGCGGTGTCGTAGCCGAAGTAGGCCATCAGGACGTTCGCCTTCTCGTAGTCGGTGCTGTCAAGAAGGAGCCACGCGTCGCGCTGTTCGCTCAGCGCGTCGCCGATCACGGGGAGGTCCTCCTTCACGAACCGCTCGCCCCGGTCGTTGACGAGCGTGATTCCCGCCCAACCCTTGGGGCCGAGCATCGCGGGGATCATCGGCGCGTAGGCGGGGGTGATGCCGGCGCCCACGGGCCAGCTGTCGGCGACTTCGACGCCGCCCGCAGCGCGCGCGAGGTCGAGCCCGTCGCCCGTGATGGTTTTCGGCGCGGCGCCGAGATCGGTGAAGGCGGCCCAGCGGGGCGCGCGCTCGGCGACCTTCATGAGGTCGGAGGCGAAGCCGCCCGTGGCGAGCACGACGGCCTTGGCGCGGAATTCAAAGCGGTTGACGCCGTCGGAGGCCGCCGCCCCGGCGACGCGCCCGGATTCGTCGGTGAGGAGCTTCCAGACGGGCGTGCCGGTGAGGATTTTGGCGCCCGCCTTCTGCGCATGGGCGAGGAGCTTCGCCGTCTGCGCCTCGCCCGCCGGGGCGCTCTTTTCGACGCCGCGCGGCAGGAGCGCATAGGCGCCGATGCCGTCCACGGCCGAGGCGTCCGCGGCGAACTGCAGCCCCACGTTCTTCGTGAGCCACTCGACCGTGGCCGCGCTCTGATTCACCAGGTCTTCGACGCGGCGCGCGTCCGGGTATTGGGCCGACCCGCCGCGCACGGAGCGCTTCTGATCCTCGAGCCAGACCTTCACGAGGCCCGCCGGATCGGCCGGGGTGCCCGAAGCCCGCTGCAGCGCCGTTCCCGCGGCGGTGAGGCGCCCCTCGGCGAGCGCGCCCGTGCCGCCCGCCTTCGGGGCCTTTTCGAGCACGATCACGCGTGCGCCCGACTCGG
>CAJKCQ010000129.1 GCA_905198475.1 uncultured Sutterella sp.
GGCGGCCTTCGGCGCGGCGAAGGCCGCCCAGCCATCCGAATCCGGCGAGCCCGGCAGGCCGCAGAGGTCTCACGGCGGCGCGGGCCGCAGCGCCTGACGCCCGCGCAAGTGCTCCCACCCGATGAGCAGCCCCCAGCGTCTTCCCGAATGGCCGCAACTCGCCGAAAGGACGAGCGTTGCGGGCATCCGCATTCTTCTCTTCATCCGGCGCCTTTTCGGTAAACGGTGCTTCCGCGCGACGCTTCTCCCCGTGCTTGCCTGCTACTGGCTCACAAGCGCGCGGCTGCGGCGCGTGACGCTCGCCTACCAGGCCCGCGCCCGGCGTGCGGGCGCCCCGCTCCCGGCCCACTTCGCCGGCATCCGGGAGCTCGAGCGCTTTGCGCTCGCGATCCTGGAGAAGTTCTCCGCCCTCTCGGGCGCAACGGGGCGCGACGGCCCCGCGGCGCTCGAAGTGGTCGGGGACGTCGCGTTCACGGCCGACGGCCCGACTCAGGGCGCCGTCATCCTCACCTCGCACACGGGCTGCCAGGAGCTCCTGATGGCGCACTCGGGCGCCTTCACGGATCACGAGCTCGTGATCCTGCAGCACACCGCGCACGCTCGGCGCTTCAACGAACTCCTCGCCCGCGCCGGCGCAAAACCCGTCAACGCCTCCTTCATCGAAATCGGCGCGGCGGTCTCCCCCGCCCTCGTGATGGAGCTCTCCGACCGCACGGCCCGCGGGGCCTACGTAATCCTCGCGGGCGACCGCGCCCCCATGGGGTCTGAAGCGAGCGCACGGGTGTCCTTCTTCGGCGACCCGGCGCGCTTTCCGACGGGCGGCGCGCTTCTCGCGCTGCTTCTCGGCGTGCCGCTGCGGATGATGGTCTGCACGCGGCCCGACGAACACGTGCGCCGCTACCGCGTCCGCTTCACGGAGCTCTGCGCGGCGCCCCCGCGCGTGCGCCGCGCAGAGCGCACGGCCTGGTTGAGGGAGATGGCCGCCCTTTATGCCCGGGAGCTCGAGCGCGAGCTCACCGCTTCGCCCCTCGACTGGGCGAACTTCTTCGACTTCTGGGAGGAATTCCGCAAGTGACCGCTCACCCAAACCGCTGCCTCGTCCGCACCTTCACTGCGCTGGCGCTCGCCGCGGCGCTGCCCTTCGCCGCCCACTCCTCCGCCTGCGCATCCGACGCTCCACCGGCTGCGGCCGAGGTTGCGACACTCCCCGCCTTCGACGCCATGCCGGCCGGTTCCTCCGAAGAACTCCAAAAGTTGCTCGCGCCGCTCGCGGCAGCGCACGTTTCGGGCGGCTTTGAAGAGCGGCGCACCGTTCCGGGGTTCCCCAAGCCCATGGTGACGACGGGCGTCTTTGAAGTGGCGGGCGAGCGGCTCTTCTGGCGCGCCGAGAAGCCCTTTCCCTCCGTGATGACGGTCGGACCCGAGGGCGTCGTCATCGAATCGGGCGGCGAGAAGCAGATGCTCGCGAGCGCGGACGTCCCCGCAGCCGGACGCATTGCTGAGCTTCTGACGGGCGTGCTCTCCGGGCGCTTCGACGCACTCACGGCGCTCTTCGACGTCCGTGCGCGCCGCGCGGGCGACGGCGTCTGCGCCGCCGCCAAGCCCCGCGCGGCCGAACTTGCGCAGTACGTGGGTGAGATCCGCGCGGCGGGCCGCACCCACGTCGAGCACATTGAACTTCTCTCCCCTCAGGGCGACCGCACGGAGATCCTCTTCAGCGGCGTTTCGGCCCGCCGCTGAAGATCCGGACTCCGGAGAAAAACTGACCAAAAATCCGGCCTCGCGCAAGCCCCGTCCTTCAGGGCGAGGTTAGCGAGGCCAAAATGTTTG
>CAJKCQ010000130.1 GCA_905198475.1 uncultured Sutterella sp.
CTGAGCGTTGGTCAAGTGGAGAATCCCCGTCCTTCAGGGCGGGGAGTGCGTCAACCCGAATCCACATCCTTCCCCCGGAGCGTCATGACGTCTCTTCCGCTTCTCTTCGCCGTGATTGGGTTTCTGCTCACGATCGGCATCGTCGTCCTCATCCACGAGGGCGGGCACTACCTCGCCGCCAAGTGGCTCGGCTTCGCCGTGCGCCGCTTCTCGATCGGCATGGGCAAGGTCCTCTGGCGGCGGCGCGCCTGGGACACCGAGTTCGCGCTTTCGCTCCTGCCGATCGGCGGCTACGTCGCCTTCGAGGGCGACGAGGACGACGAGCGGCTCGTGCCGAAGAGCCCCGACGAGCCGCAGCGCCAGGCGCGGAGCTCCGACGAGCCTCCCCGCGCCCGCGGCATCCTCTTCGACACGGGGCCGCGTTGGAAGAAGGCGGTGGTGGTGGCGGCCGGCCCCCTGATGAACTTCGTCCTCGCCGTGGTGCTCTTCGCCGCCGTCGGCGCGATGGGCGTCACGGACATCGCGCCCTACGTCGCGGCTGTCCCCAACAGCCAGGCCTCGCGCCAGGGCGTCGTGATGATGGACCGCGTGACCGCGGTGGACGGCCGCTCGATCGCGGGCATCTCGGACTTCAATTCGACGCTTCTCGAGCTCGTCGGGCGCCCGGACGTGCGCATCGAGTTCGACCGCGCGGGCGAGAAGATCGTGCGGCACTTCGACCTCTCGGAGATCTCGCTCTCCGAGGCGACGGCCTCGAAGGGTCTCGTCTTCCCGAAGCTCGGCCTGCGGCTCGCCGGCCGCGGCGTGATGCTCGCCGACGTCGTGAAGGGGGGCCCGGCCGAGCGCGCGGGCCTCAAGCCGGGCGACCAGATCCTCACCGTGATGGGGGAGGCGGCGACGATGGAGAACTTCGCCCGCGCGATCCGTGCGAACCCCGGGCGGACGGTGACCCTCACCGTGCGCTCCCTCACCGGGGCCGACGCGCCGCGCACGGTTGAACTGACGCCGCGCGTCTTCCGCGACGAGGCGACGGGGGTCGTGAGCGGGCGCGCCGATCTGCGCTACGGCCCGGGCATCGAGCGCGTCGTCGTGCGCCGCGGTCCCGTCGAGTCGATTGCGGTTGCGCTCGACAAGGTCGCGGGCCTCACGCGCTTCCAGGCCGAAGCCGTGGGCGGCATGGCCAAGGGCGAGGTGTCCACCGAGAATCTTTCGGGCCCCGTCGGCATTGCCGGCATGGCGGGCAGCGCCCTCACGTCGGGCTTCACGCCCTTCCTCGAATTCATCGCCCTCATCTCGATCGCGATCGGCTTCATGAACCTCATCCCGATTCCGGCGCTCGACGGCGGACAGCTCGTGATCCTCGCGCTCGAGGGGGTGATGGGCAGGCCCTTCTCCAAGGGCGTGAAGGAGAAGCTCACGATGGTCTCGATGGCGCTCCTCATCCTGCTCGCCGTCTACGTGACCATCAACGACGTCGGCAGGCTCGGCGCCTGACGCCGCCGCGTGCGGGCGCGCTCCCGAGGGGGCGGACGCAGTCGCGCGGCGGCCCCGCCGGGCGCGTTCAGGGCGATTGCATGACTTTCAAAAGCTGAGCATCGCTCGGAACCTCTGAAAT
>CAJKCQ010000131.1 GCA_905198475.1 uncultured Sutterella sp.
TGCAGGGGTTCGGCGTGCCGCCCGCCTCATACACGCGGACGAATTTTTCAATGATATCTTGAAACTGCCGGGCGATGTCCGCTCCCTTGAGGACGCCCGCCTTCTCGCCGCGGATGAAGACCGGGGCAACGGGACTCTCGCCCGAACCCGGAAGGCTCACGCCGATGTCGGCCTGGCGGCTTTCACCCGGGCCGTTGACGATGCAGCCCATGACGGCGACCGTCATCGACTCCGACCCCGGCGCCGTGCGGCGCCATTCGGGCGCGCGGCGCCTGAGGAACGCCTGCGTCTGCTCGGCGAGCTTCTGGAAGAGGTCCGACGAGGTGCGCCCGCACCCGGGGCAGCTCGTCACCATGGGCGTGAAGGATCTCAGGCCCATCGACTGAAGGATCTCCTGCGCAACCACCACCTCCTCGGTGCGGGAGGCGCCGGGCGAAGGCGTGAGCGAGACGCGGATCGTGTCGCCGATCCCCTCCTCGAGGAGCACGGCGAGCGCCGCCGTCGAAGCGACGATGCCCTTGCTGCCGATCCCGGCCTCGGTGAGGCCGAGGTGGAGCGCCCACGAGGAGCACTTCGCGAGCTCGCGGTAGAGCGCGATCAACTCCTGAACTTCGGAGACCTTGCAGGAGAGAACGATGCGGTCGGCGGGAAGGCCCAGGGACTCGGCGGCCTTCGCCGAGTCGACGGCGCTCTCCACCAACGCGCGGCGCAACACCGCCTGCGGCGTAAGGGGGCCGCCCGCACGGACGTTCTCGTCCATGAGGCGCGTGAGGAGCGCCTGGTCGAGCGACCCGCCGTTGACGCCGATCCTCACGGCCGCGCCCCACTTCTTCGCCGCCTCGATCATCAGCGCGAAGTTCTCCTCCTGCTTGCTGCCCTTGCCGACGTTGCCCGGGTTGATGCGGTACTTCGAGAGCGCCGCGGCGCACTCCGGGATTTCCGTGAGAAGTTTGTGGCCGTTGTAGTGGAAGTCGCCCACGAGCGGGGCATGGATGCCGGCGCGGTCGAGCCGGGCGCGGATCTCGGGGACGGCGCGCGCCGCGTCGGGCGTGTTGACCGTGAGGCGCACGAGTTCGGAGCCGGCGGCGGCGAGCTCCGACGCCTGCCGGTACGTCGCCTCGACGTCCGCGGTGGCCGTGTTCGTCATGGACTGGACGACCACCGGGCGGCCGCCGCCGATCACGACCTTGTTGCCGCCCCAGGAGATCGTCACCGGGGTGGTGTAGTGGCGGGCGAGTCCCGCCGTGCTGATGACTGCCATCGCGAGCGCGTCAAGTTGTATGGGTTATTGAAGCGTGAAGCGCGCGACGCCGTTCCTCACGGTTTCGGTGATCGCATAGGCGCGTCCGTCCACCATGAGCTGCATCGCGTCGGCGTTGCCGATCGTGAAGCGCGAGCCGCGCGGAATCTCGAGCACTTCGTTCGAACCGGCCTGCATTTCGCGGGCGATCACGTTGCGTCCGGAGGGCGCGATCACCTGCACCCAGCAGGCGCCCGCGAGGCGGAATTCCACGCGGTGGTTCGTCGCGGACGCGGCGGCGGGCCGGGCGGCCGGAGCCGGCTGCGCGGCCTGGGCGGAGGCGACGGCCTGCGCGC
>CAJKCQ010000132.1 GCA_905198475.1 uncultured Sutterella sp.
CGCCGCAAGGCGACAGGTCAGGAACCCCGCGACTTTAGTCGTCGGGAGTAGTCAGGCACACGACTGAAGCGCGTCCGGCGCTTGCAGTCCCTTCTGCGGCATTTCCTCCGCTCCGGTTGATCTCCTCCGGCACCGCCCTTTGAGGTGCAGGGCCGGCCTCGAGCGCCGCGAGCGGGCGCCGCTCTCGACGACGCGCTTGGGCTAGACGCGCTCCCACCAGTGGTGGAAGGCAGACCGCAGCGCCGGATCGAGCGCGACGGGCTCGCCGATGATCGGCGTGGCGAGTGCGAGGCCGAGTTCATCGGCGGTGCGAACGGCGTTCTCGAGCGGATCCTTCCACGGGTGGAGCGAGATGCAGAACTTGGAGTTGTGGATCGGCATCACCGCCCGGGGCGCGAGCGTCTGCGCGGCGCGCCGCCACGAGGGCGGCAGCAGGTGCACGCCCGGCCAGTCCTCGTCGTACTGACCGTCTTCGAGCAGCGCGAGGTCGATCGTCGGGAAGGCCTTCCGGATCATCGCGAAGTGCCGCCCGAAGCTCGTGTCCCCTGAGTGATAGAGCCGGAAGCCTCCGGCTTCGAGCATGAAGCCCGCCCAGAGCGTCTGGTTGCCCTGGAAGGTGCGACCGGAGAAGTGCTGCGCGGGGAGCGCCGTGATCGTGAGGGATCCGTCCCGCGTGGACTCGAACCAGTCGAGCTCGGTGATGCGCTCCGGCGCCCAGCCCCAGAGGTCGAAGTGTGCGCCCACTCCGAGCGGGCAGACCACCCGCGCCACGCGACTTCTGAGCGCGACCGCGGTCGCGGAGTCAAGATGATCGTAGTGGTCGTGCGTGATGAGAAGGACGTCCGCCGGCGGAAGGTCGCCGGTTTGGAGCGCGTCCGCTCCGGGAAAGGGCTTGTAGAAGCCCGGAAACGGGAACGCCTGGTGCATCGCCGGGTCAATGAGGAGGCGCCTGCCGCCCATGCGGATGAAGAACCCCGAATGCCCGAGCCACGCGAAGTGGTCGTCGGGAAGATCAGCGAGGCGCGAGGAGGCGTGGGGCATGGGGCCTGCGGGGAAGCGCCCGGGATTGGACTCCGTGAGAAAGGAGAGCATGATCTCGGTGCGCGACTTCCCGGATTTCGACGTTTCGAGCGGATCGAGGTTGCGGAACATCCCGTCGGCCCAGTTGGGCGACGCCTTGATGCGCGCGAGCCGCTCGCCCGTGGGCTGGGTGCCGATCTCGGGACGCGAGAGCGCCCACCCGCCCGCCGCGGTGCCCGCGGCTGTGAGTCCGAGAAGCGCGGCGCCGCCGCGGATGAGTCTGCGTCGAGTATTGCTGGACATTCCTCTCTCCATTGATCCGCCGGGGCGCGCGGTCCCGCGGGCGGTTCCTGGTGCGGCGCAGATCGCCGCTAACCAATTAATTTCATTAAAAATTCTGCCTCAATGGGGGCGCCCTGCAGTTGATTCCGGGCGCCGCAGAACTGCCCGTTTCTCTCACGCCGCGCCGGGGGCGGCCCGTCCGCCTGCTCCATGCGCCGTCGGAGCGTCGCAGGGCGAACGGTCGGCTAATCGCGAAATTTGTACCAAATAAACATCATCCAT
>CAJKCQ010000133.1 GCA_905198475.1 uncultured Sutterella sp.
TGAAGGCCGAGGCTTGTGAAAGCAGGCCTGGTTGACCAGCCTAAGTTTTTCGAGAACTGCGTTGCAAACAGGTTCAAGACCCACCTCGGAATACTTCCTCAGTTCCGAGCCCTGGAAGCCTCAGAAGCAGACAAGCACTGGGTACGCACGAAACGGTCTGAGGCATAACGCCGGTCTGTTCAACATTGGCGAGGGGAATTGCTCCGCCCGAAAGGGCGGGGCATGTCACGGGCGTCAGCCCGAAGAATCGTAAGGTTCATTTTTCATGTCAACATCAGTTTTCGTATTGGACAAGAAGCACCGGCCCCTGATGCCGTGTCGCCCCGCAAGGGCGAGACAGCTTCTGCGGGCGGGCCGTGCACGGGTGGTGAAGCGCTTCCCCTTCGTCATCCGGCTCGTGGACCGCACTTTGGAGAAGTCCGTAGTTCAGCCCGTGCTCATCAAGCTCGATCCCGGCTCAAGGGAGACGGGCGCCGCCGTCGTGCGGGAGGACGAGAAGAAGCGGCATCATGCGCTCGCGTTCTTCGTCATCAAGCATCGGGGTGACGCCATCCGCGACGCGCTCAAGGCGCGCAGCGCATTTCGTCGCCGCCGCCGGTCGCAGAATCTCCGTTATCGCACTCCGCGCTTTCTGAACCGCGTGGACACGCCCCTCTCCGCCGTGAGGAAGATGTGCCGGTACCTGCCGGTGAGCGGTCTCGCGCTGGAGTTGGTGGAGTTCGATTCACAGAAGCTCCAGAACCCGGAGGTCTCGGGCGTCGAGTATCAGCAGGGCACGCTCTTTGAGTACGACGTGCGCGAATACCTCCTGGAGAAGTTCGACCGGAAGTGCGTCTACTGCGGCGCCGAAGGCGTGCCGCTCAACATCGACCATGTGGTTCCCCGCGCCAAGGGCGGCTCCAACCGGGTATCAAACCTGGCGCTCGCCTGCGTGGACTGCAACCAGAAGAAGGGTGCCCGGTCGTTGGAGGACTTCCTCAAGGGGAAGCCGGAAGTGCTCGCCCGCGTCCGCAAGGAGCTCAAGACGCCGCTGCGTGATGCCGCTGCGGTGAACGCGACGCGGTGGGTGCTCTTCAACGAGCTCAAGGCGACGGGGCTTCCCGTCGAGACGGGGAGCGGCGCTCAGACGAAGCTCAACCGTCATGCGTTCGGCGTGGAGAAGGCGCATTGGCTCGATGCGCTCTGCGTGGGACGGATCAACGGCGTGGTGATGCGGGAGGGACTCAACGTCTTGGAGATCAAATGCACGGGGCGCGGGAGCTACCAACGCACGCGCCTCACGAAGTATGGCTTCCCGCGCGGTTATCTGATGCGGCAGAAGCGCATTCACGAATTCGCCACCGGCGACATGGTGGAGGCGAACGTCCCCAAGGGGAAGAAGGCCGGTCTGTGGCGCGGCCGCGTTGCGGTCCGCGCCTCAGGCTCCTTCAACATCCAGATGCCGGAGGGCGTCATTCAAGGCGTCGGTTGGAAATACTGCCGACTGATTTCACACAACGACGGATATGGGTATGCGTGGCTCGGCCACGCGCCTCATTCCTCCCCTGCCTGAAGGCAGGGGTCTCCTGAGGCATTGTGATGAC
>CAJKCQ010000134.1 GCA_905198475.1 uncultured Sutterella sp.
GCTGTTCTCGGCTTTGGGGCCTACGGCCCCTTCGCCTTCGACCAGCAGCGCGCACTTTGTTGTTGTGCCCTTAACTTCCTTGTGGAAGGATCAAAGTCGCGGTTGGTTGTGGGGTATCAGAATCGCTTACTGCTGACAAGGATACCAAGGCCTATTCTTGACCGAACTACTGAGGTTATACTCAAAAAAATGGTTTGTTGGGTCTCCTTAGCCCGTCGTAAGCCTCAGTCTGAAGAAAAAGGGAGGGCGGACACATGAAGAGAAGGAACATCCTCAGGGCAGCGGCCGCAGGCCGATCGCTCGGCGTCTGCGTCTGCACGGCCGGGTTTGTTCTTGGCCCACTTATTGCAGCTGTACCGGCCGTTCAGGCTGCCCCCTCCCTCATGGAAGCCGGACAGGGGAATCAGGCGAGCCGCAATCTACGGCAGCTTCGCGACGAGGTCGAATGGCGGCGGCTCGAAGGCGAGGTGAATTCGCTTGAGGCGCAGCGCCGTGAAGCAGCGCCTCCCCCTGCGGCTCAGGAGCCGACGGTTCCCGCGGGGGCTTTCCGCTTCCGGCTCGAAGCTGTGACGCACACGCCCTCGGCGATTCTTTCGGACGAGGAGTTCACGCGCGTGACCGCACCCTTCGTGGGGCGCGACGTCGCGATAGCGGATCTGAAGGCAATGCTCGAGGCGGTGAACGCCCTTTACCGTGAAAAGGGCTACGTTGTCTGTGAAGCACGTCTCGCGCCCCAGCGCATCCGGGGCGGCCGGTTGTTGGTAACGCTCGTCGAAGGGCGCACGGGGCGCACGACGGTTTCGGGCGCCGAACATACGAGCGCGGGCTACATCCTCGGCGCTTTCGATCTCAAGCAGGGTGAAGTCGCGAACTACCGCGAGATGAGCGACGCGCTCGTACGCTTCAACATGACGAACGACGTCGAACTTTCGGTGGACATCCGCGCCGGTGAGGCGCCGGGCACCACGGACTATGAAATCCGCACGACGGAGCCGCCCAACTGGAGCGCGTCCTTTTTCGCCGACACGCTGGGTCCCCGCTCGACAGGGCGTCCTCGGGCAGGCGTTTCGATCACGAACCGGAGCGTCTTCGGGCGGCGCGATGCGGCGACGCTCCTCGGCCTCGTAAGCGAAGGGAGCCGAAGCTTCTACGGGGGCTACGGGATGCCGCTCAATTCGATGGGCACGCGCCTCACGGCGAGCGTCTCCATCGGCAGCGTGGACGTCATTGCGGGACCTTCCACCGCGGGCGACGTCGAAGGGGACTCTGAATACTATGCCTTGCGGCTGGAGCACCCGGTTTACGTCCAGGGCGAACGGGCAAGAATACTGGTACCTGAAGTTTACTTCAGCCAACCCAGA
>CAJKCQ010000135.1 GCA_905198475.1 uncultured Sutterella sp.
ATATGGATGATGTTTATTTGGTACAAATTTCGCGATTAGTCGACCGTTCGCCCTGCCTGCGAGCGGCTTTTTCCGCCCGCAGGGGTACAATCGGGAAAATTCCCTTCCGGACGGACGGCGCGCGCCTTGAATGAAGGCGGGCGGCGCCCTTCGTCCGCACACACATTCAGGAGATCAACACAATGCGTCTCATCCTCATCGGACCGCCGGGCGCCGGCAAGGGCACGCAGGCGAAGTTCATCTGCGAGAAGTTCGGCATTCCGCAGATTTCGACGGGCGACATGCTGCGCGCCGCCGTGAAGGCGGGCACCCCGCTCGGCCTCGCCGCCAAGGCGGTGATGGACAAGGGCCAGCTCGTCTCCGACGACATCATCATCGGCCTCGTGAAGGAGCGCCTCGCGCAGCCCGACTGCGCCGCGGGCGCCCTCTTCGACGGCTTCCCCCGCACGATCCCGCAGGCCAAGGCCCTGCAGGAAGCCGGCATCCCGATCGACTACGTGCTTGAGATCAGCGTCCCGGACGCCGAGATCGTCG
Source organism: uncultured Sutterella sp. (assembly GCA_905198475.1). GTDB lineage: Bacteria > Pseudomonadota > Gammaproteobacteria > Burkholderiales > Burkholderiaceae_F > Sutterella. The sequence goes on from CAJKCQ010000135.1 coordinate 535, forward strand.
AGCGCATGTCGGGCCGCCGCGTGCACCCGGCCTCCGGCCGCACCTACCACACGAAGTACAACCCGCCCAAGGTCGCCGGCAAGGACGACGTGACGGGCGAGGACCTCGTGCAGCGCGACGACGACCGCGAGGAAGTGGTCGCCAAGCGCCTGAAGGTCTATCACGACCAGACGGAAGCGCTCGTGGGCTTCTATGAAAGCCTCGGCGCATCGGGCGCCCCCGACGCGCCGAAGTACCGCTCGATCTCGGGCCTCGGCTCGATCGACGCGATCACCGCCCGCGTCTTTGAAGCGCTGAAATAACGCTTGGGCCGCCCCACCGGGCGCCTGAGAGGACCGCAGGAACGCACTTCCCGCGGTCCTTTTTTTCGTCCGCCCGAAGCGTTCCGTCATGCGGGAAAACCCTTTTCTTCCCGGGTTCTCCCGCCCTCCGCCGCGGTGACGATAATGGACGCACTGTGATCACTCTCCGGCCTGAAGGCCGGAGCTTCTTGATTCGCTGAGCCTCGCGG